>JAGVXT010000021.1 GCA_018303655.1 Candidatus Woesearchaeota archaeon | reverse complement strand
TAGCTCGAAGCTGGCAAATACTGCAAGGTCAGAAGTTTATTGCAGGGCGATATTGTACAACTTATTTATTTGGCTTTGTCGCCTCTTGGGACAAAGCCGGTTGTGGAAAAATATTAATATAACTCAAATAAACCAAAAGTATGGAAAAATATTCATCACCTGGAACATTATGGGTATCATGGTTTGTTATAAGTATAGTGCTAATAATTAACAAATACAAATCAGATAAATCAAATTTTTTCAGTTTCAGTTGGGTTTATATGTTCATATTATTTCTGTTTTTCTTATGCAGCATTTACACTTATTATGTTGATAAATCAAAATCACAAGCAATGTCTATTGCTTCATTTATATCTGGTTTGATAATATTCATTCCTTTGATTAACCTAATCTTTGCAATTCTTGCTATACACCTTGGTATAAAATCAATAAAAAAAATAAGACAAAATCCGAAGCAATTTGGTGGAAAATGGTTTGCTATTCTTGGCATAATTCTTGGAGCGCTTGTTTATGCCACTTACTCAACAGGCATAGGAATGTGCTTGCTTGGCTTTGAAGATATATGTAAAAATATAGGTTTGTCGTTCCTGGCATAGCAACAATCCAATAGAAATATTTAAAAGCATGGGTTTTTTATGATACTCTATGGAAGACCCGATAATGATTTTTTCCAGCGTGCTTTTCGGGATTGTATTGTCATTTTTGGCCTTTTTATTTGCTGTGTTTGTCATATCCAGATTTATAAAGAGAGAGAATGTGGCATTTGAGCCAAAAGTCAGTGTTGTTGTGCCGGCTTATAATGAGGGAAAAAACATAGGAGAATGCCTTGATGCAGTGTTCGCCTCAAATTATCCCCAGAATAAGCTGGAGGTCATTGTTGTTGATGACGGCTCAAATGACAATACGTTAAAAATACTGGAAAAATACAAAAAAGCCAGGATTCTGAAGCAAAACCACCTTGGAAAAGTGGAGGCATTAAACAATGGGATAATAAACTCGTCAAATGAGTTTGTTTTGACGCTTGATGCGGACACCACCATGGATAAAAAATGCATCATGGAAATAGTAAAGCCTTTTTTGGACAAAAGCATTGGAGCAACCACCGGAAACAACAACATAAAAAACAAAAAGTCAGTTTTAAGCATGTTCCAGAACATAGAGTACCACTTCACCAACCTGATGAGGAGCAGCTTCTCAGCTGTTTTCAAACAAGGCGCATGGATATCAGGATCTTTGGCATGCTACAGGAAATCAGCACTCAAAAAGATTGGCTATTTTAAAAAAGATACAATGGCAGAGGACATAGACATTGCGCTGGAGCTCAAAAAAGCCGGCTACAAGACTGTTATTGTTCCCGCAGCCTTCGGGCATACTATAGTGCCGACAAGATTGAAAGAGCTTTACAGGCAAAGGGTAAGGTGGTGGGTAGGCACATTGCAGGCTATAATAAAAAACAGGCAGCTTTTTTCCACGAAATCAGCACCATCGATACTCTACCTCTACATAAGCCATTTTTGGTGGTCTTTTTACGCATTTCTGTCTTTGCCCATCATAATATACCAGATTCACTATTGGCTTCCATACAACACTCAAAGCTTGTTCAGCCTTGGAAGCTACTTTTTTAGGTGGTTCAGCCTGATGGGTCCTATTTACGTGCTTTACAAAATACCTAATTTTGGTGTGTCTTTGTACAGCATATTCGGGGTTTTGGCAGGCATAATAATGACTGTAATTAGCATAGCAGCATTGAAGATATTTAAAGACAGGCTGAGCTTTAAAAACATCTTTGCAATATTCTTTTACTTTCCCTATACAATAGTTTTAAATATTATAATATTAGTCAGTATGCTAAATCATAGGTTTTGGGAGAGGAGTTTTTATATAAAGTGAAATAAAATGGCAATAACCGGAATTTTACAGCAGTACGCTTACAAATACACTGAATTGATACACCCTTTTTTCTCATGGTATAATGATGTAGGCAGGAAAATACTGGACTTTCTCCATACCATATTTGACAATGCATTTAATGTGCTGCTCTTAATAGCCTTTTTAGTATCATTTCTTTACTTGATAATGTCCATCTATATATTGTTGAAGAAGCGGGAGCATAAAAATGAGAAAAGCTATGATGGAGAACTACCTTTTGTCACTGTGCAGATTCCCACATTTAATGAGCTTGCAGCCATAAGATGCGCCAAAAGCTGCTTGAGTTTTGATTATCCAAAAGACAAGTACGAAATAATAATAGGGGATGACAGCAACAAGCCGGAAATCTCAGAAAAACTGCAGGAGTTTGCAAACGAGCATGATTTAGTAAAAATAATCAAGAGAAAAAGCAATGAAGGCTATAAGCCAGGCAACCTTAACAACATGCTGAAGCATTCAAAAGGCTCTATCCTTGTTATTTTTGACTCTGATTTCATGCCGCACGAAGACTTTATAAAAAAAATTGTGCAGCCTTTCATGAAAGACGATAAAATAGCAGGCGTGCAGGCAAGATGGAAATTGGTAAATGCAAATCAGAACATGATAACTGCTCTTGGAGCGGCAATTGTTTCAACATGCCACCATATAACAATACCATTCATATACAACAGGAGAAAGATTACTTTTCTGTGCGGTTCTGCAGAAGCTGTAAGGAAAGATGTACTAATCAAGCTTGGCGGCTGGGAAAGCGGAAACCTGACAGAGGATATAGAGTTTTCCCTAAGGCTTCTTGAGAGAGGATATAAAATAAAATATCTTGATGACCTAGAATGTGATAGTGAAGTCCCGTACACGCTTAAAGACCTGTACAAACAGCAAATGAGATGGGCCTATGGGGTTATCTACTCATGGAAGAGGCATTTTAGAGACATTGCTAAGAGCAATCATCTTAATTTTATAGACAAGTTTTACATGCAGGGAATATTCTGCAGCGGTTACCTGATTTCAGTGCTTTTGGCAGGGCTTTTCATAACAGGAACACTGAGCTTTATAACCCATGCTCCAGCCCCAATTGAATGGGGCAGATTCCTTTACGAATTAACAAGGAATATAGCATTGACCAGCGGCTTGCTGTTTGCAAGCTGCATTGCTCTTATAAAGGCAAACAAGGCAAGATTGTCTTTGCCAATGTTAGCATCTTCATTCAGCTATGGATTGGTTGTCACATATTATGTGAATGTCGGCATTTTCAAAGCATTGTCCAAGACCCCAATGGAATGGTACATGCTGAACAAGCACGGCAACAAGATTGACTGATTCTTTAGAAAGTATTATTTATTCCTGAGTATTTTTTAACAAAATGAGGCTTAAGAACAACATTGGAATAATCATAATAATGCTTGCTTTTATCTGCGCAAATGCGCTTTTTATTAATTTCTATAAGGATGTCTGGTGGGATAGTTCTGTATATATCAGCATGGGAAAGTACATATTCTCATCAGGAAAATCAGGCTTGTGGGAGGAGTCAAGGCCATTGATATTCCCGTTTATACTCGGCATAGGCTGGAAGCTTGGCTTTGATGCCATATATTTTGCAAGGATTGTGTCTGTTGTATTTGCAGTTCTTACCATCTTTATGACTTATAGAATTGGATTAAATCTCTTTTCAAAGAAAATAGGATTATTGGCAGCGTTTTTTACCGCATTTTCATTTAATTTTCTTTTTTTCAGCTCAAACATACTGACAGAGATACCATCTGCTTTCTTTGCGCTATTGGCTTTCTACTTTTTTTTAAGCAATAAATTTTTTCTCATGGGGCTTTTTTCAGGCATTGCCGTAATGACAAGGTTTTTCCAGGTGTTTGCTTTGTTGGGACTTTATATCCCATTTTTGATTTATTTTTATAAAAAACCTAATTTTCACAAAAGGTTGTTTTACATAACTATAGGGTTTTTGCTGCCAATTGTGCTGTACCTTTTGGTTAATCATTATTTGTATCACGATATGCTGCTGCCTTATAAAACTCAAAGCTATCTGGCAAGGACAACCGGGTGGCCGATGTACAAAGAAGGTGGGTTTTATATTACCGGACTGCTCAAAGAAAATTTCTTTTTGATATTGCTGTTCTTTTTGCCGTTTGCATTCCAAAGAAATCCTGCATTTTATTCAATATTTTTATCTCCATTAATCTATATTGTCATCTTTACTCTTGTCAAGCAAAAGGAAATGAGGTTTATGCTTCTTGTTCTTCCTTTTCTGTACCTGCTTACATCACATTGTCTTTTGGAAATATACAAAAAAATACGCTATAAAAAAACCGCATTGGCATTATTTTGCATTATATGTGTGTTCTGGATTTCAACGGTTTTTGAATCATTCAACGAAGTCAACTACATATCCCAGGCAGATGATGAAGGGTTTTTGCAGCTTCAGAATTATCTTAAAGACAATAAAGGCAATGTGTGGATTACAAACCCATTATATGCGCTTCATTCTGACATCAAAATCAGCGGCCTTTTGTATTCTTCCCAGCAGATGATTAATCTTATCAGCAAAGACAAAGACAAAGCTGATATAGTGCTTTTTAATAACTGCGATCTTCCCTGCCCATCTGCCGAAATTGACACTTTGTGCGAAGAAAATGTGAAAATACTGCAAAGCACCCTTGCCAAGTTCAAAAAAGTGTATGAAAAAGAAAAAGGTTCTTGTAGATATGAAATCTACAGAAGAATCACTTCTTAAGCTTAATAAAGTCTCCTAAAGTAAATCCCTCATCTTTATTTTTCCTTGAGCTTTCAAATTTTTCCTCGTGCTGCTCAATGATCTTTATTCCAAGAAATCTTTCAAGTTTTTTGGCCAAAGGCAAAGGAGGGTTAAATGAGCCTGTTTCAATCTTGTGGATTGTAACATCTTTTTCATTTATCCTGTTTGCAAAGTCTTTTTGCGTCAATCCCATCGATTCACGCTTCTTTTTGATTATTTCAGCGTAATCTTCAACAAGAAGCTCAACCTTTTCTTCCTTTGCTTGCTGCTTGATATATTGCTTATGTTGCTCTTTTGCGCTTGGTCTTTTTACAGCTTCAATTACTTTTCCGAATTTCGCGCAGTCACTGCAGACATCAAGCTGCACTCCTTCAATTATTGCTTTTGCAAGGCTTTCCGTTGTTTTGCCGCACAAGTCGCAGTTAATCTTTATCACCCAGTATTGTTACAATTATCTTTCTGTTGCTTCTCGGGCCGTCCAATTCTACAAACATGCACGACTGCCATCTACCCAAATCAAGCTCGCCATTTTTTATAGGTATTGTCTCGCTTGGGCCCAATATTGCTGATTTTATATGGGCATCTGCATTCCCGTCAATTCTGTCATGCCGCCAGACTCCTGCTGGTATCAATTTGTTTAATGCATCCAGCAAATCCAGGCATATGTTTGGGTCGTAGTTCTCATTTATAATTATTGCTGCTGTTGCATGGGCTGCAAATACGCTGCATATTCCATTTTTGACTTTTGACTTTTTAATTATGCCGTTTACCTTATCGGTTATATCAGCCAATTCCTGCTTTTTTGAGGTTGATAAAATAATCTCTTCCTGCATAAGCCATAGAATTGATTAAGAATATTTAAATATAATGATGGTTAGCTTTCCTCAATGAAAACCATAATAGTGACAGGAACGCCTGGAACAGGAAAAACAACTATAGCAAAAAAACTAGCCAATAGGCTGAAATATCATTATCTGGATGTTAACAAGATCATAAACAAATACAAATTGTCAGAAGGCTACGACAGAAAGAGAAAAACAAAAATTGTAGACATTAAAAAACTTAATAAACTTCTCATTAAAAAAATCAAAACATTAAAAAAATCAAACATTACTAAAAATAGAATTAAAAAATACAAAGGGATAGTTATTGACTCGCACCTTTCGCATTATCTGCCCAAAAAATATGTTGATTTCTGCATTGTCACAAAGTGCAACATCAAAGAACTGAATAAAAGGCTGAAAAAGCGAAAATATTCAAAAAATAAAATAGAGGAAAACATTCAGGCAGAAATATTCAATGTGTGCCTTGAAGAGGCAAAAAAGAAAAAACACAAGATAATAGAGATTGACACTACAAAAAGCTTTAATATGTCAAAAATTTCCAAACTTATTAAATAATACATAGGAGATTTTCGCCCGACATAAGCGAGCGAAAGCGAGCTTTCGCATGTCACCGCTCAAAAACCAATATAAAAAGTATTATAAATACTTGGTTTTTGACATAAGTTTGATAGCCAAAAAAAAAACTGGGTGGTTGAATGATAGCACAAAGGGTAAGAAACATTGCGCCGAGTGCTACGCTTGCAATTGATGCCAAAGCAAAGCATCTTAAGAAAGATGGCAAGGATGTTGTTATCTTCGGGGCAGGGGAGCCTGACTTTAACACCCCAGATAACATAAAGCTTGCTGCAAAGAAGGCGATTGACAGCAATTTTACAAGATATACTCCTGTTGGAGGCATTCCGGAATTAAAGAAGGCTGTAGCTGACAAGCTAAAAAGGGATAATAACATAGATTATGGTGTTTCTGAAATACTGGTAAGCTGCGGAGGCAAGCATTCGCTTTTCAACATTGCAATGGCTGTTCTTGACAAAGGTGATGAGGCAATCTTGCCTGTTCCTTACTGGGTAAGCTACGAGGAGATGATAAAGATAGCTGAAGCAAAGCCGGTGTTATGCAAAACTGATGAGAAATTTAAATTAACAGCAGACATGGTAGAAGAAAAAATAACCCCAAGGACAAAGATGCTTATCCTAAATTCTCCAAGCAATCCCAGCGGCGCAATAGTAAGCCATGAGGAAATAAAAAAAATAGCAAAGCTTGCTGTTGAGCACAATTTCTATGTTTTGTCTGATGAAGTTTACGAGCATTTCACCTATGGAGATGTGAAGCACTTAAGCATTGGCTCTTTAAATGAAGAAATCAAAAACCTGACGATATTGTCCAATTCTGTTTCAAAAACTTATGCAATGACCGGATGGAGAATTGGATATACAGCAGGCCCGAAGGAAATCATCAAGGCAATGGACAACCTGCAAAGCCATTCCACAAGCAATCCTACAAGCATTGCCCAGTATGCTGCATTGGAAGCGTTGAACGGGCCTCAAGAGAGTGTAAGGCAGATGGTGCATGCCTTTGATGAAAGAAGAAAATTCATCCATAAAAGGCTGAACGAAATTGGCGGAATAAGCTGCGTTGAGCCTGAAGGCGCGTTTTACGCTTTTCCCGATATAAGTGAAACTGGAATGTCATCAATGGAATTTGTATCAAAGCTGCTTGATGAAGCACTTGTTGCTGTTGTTCCCGGAATTGCATTTGGAAGCGACAGGCACGTAAGATTAAGCTATGCAACCTCTATAAAGGAGATTGAGAGAGGCATGGACAGGATAGAGAACTGGCTTAAGCAGAAGGCTGTCAAAATAGAAAATGAAGAAATTTGATAATTAAAAATCATTAAAATAGTACACAATTTTAATCCGTTGCTTCGCAACAACAGTCAAATGCGATAGCTCGACTTGTCCGCGAGCTTGCTCGTCGGACTCGCAAGCATCTCACTCGCTCAGCTCACTGTGCTCGGCAAAAATTTTCCTACCAATAATTTTTGCCTCGCCTATACCTATATTAAAATTAAAATGAAAATGAAAATGAAAATGAAAATTACTTCTGGACAAATAAATGCTGTTGCAGAGCTTAAAAATACCCCAACAGCAAAAGCTGTTTATGACGCTTTGCCGATAGAAGGCTCTGCGAACAGGTGGGAAGACGAGATTTATTTTGTGATTCCTGCAAATATTGAAGCTGAGCCTGATGCAAAAGAAGTTGTCTCAGAAGGGGATATTGCCTATTGGCCTGAAGGCAGCTGCTTTTGCATATTTTTTGGCAAGACTCCAGCTTCCAAAGGAAATGAAATAAGGGCAGCTTCAAAAGTCAATGTTTTCGGAAATGTTAAAAATGCAAAAGTCTTTTCCAGTGTTAAGAACGGCGATTTGGTAGTTCTGAAGAAAGCATGAAAAAACAGCTATCGTCAATAGATTTGCATTACCTTGTTAAAGAGCTGCAAGCCTTGAAAGACTCAAGAATAGACAAGATATACCAGCCTGAGAAAGAACTGATAGTTTTCAGCCTTTACAAGACCAATGCAGGCAAAAGGCTTCTGCGGATTGACATAGGAAAATCCATTTTCATTGCAGAAGAAAAGGAATCTTATGAGGAAATCCTTGGCTTCGGGCAGTTTTTAAGGAAGCATATTGATGGGTATTTTTTGACAGAGATGGAACAGATAAATCCTGAAAGAATCATAAAATTAACGTTCAGGGCCAAAGAAGAAAAGAAATTCCTTTATGCTGAATTCTTTGGAAAAGGAAACGCAATTCTCTGCGACGAGCATAATGTAATTATGAATGCGCTTGAGCACCATGATTTCCGGGAAAGGAGCATAAAGCCAAAACTGAAATATGTATATCCTGTGATGAGCTATAACTTATTTGAGTTAAAGGAAGAGGATTTAGCAATTCTGTTAAAAAATTCCAAAAAAGACTCGTTAGTGACTTCTCTGGCAACAGAGCTTGGCTTAGGAGGCCTGTATTCAGAGGAGGTCTGCCTGATTTCAAATATTGACAAAAGCATTAATCCGAAAAACATTGACAAAAAACAAGCACAATTAATCACAAACTCAATTAAAAAGATAACAAATAAAAAAATTGAGGCTTTTGTTGTTTTCGATGAAAATAACAATGTTGCTGATGTCATTCCGTTTGATTTTGAATTTTATAAAAATAACCAAAAAAAATCATTTCCAGCATTCAGCGAGGCTGTCTCATTTTTCTTCTCTCATTTCAAGGAGCCAAAAGAAACAGAGTTTGACAAGAAGCTAAAGGAACTGCAAAGAATCATCGAAAGCCAGCAGCAGACAATAAGAGAGCTTAGAAAGGAAGAGCACGAATCAAGGCAGAAAGGA
Organism: Candidatus Woesearchaeota archaeon; assembly: GCA_018303655.1. Lineage (GTDB taxonomy): Archaea > Nanobdellota > Nanobdellia > Woesearchaeales > GW2011-AR4. The sequence continues at coordinate 75,975 of JAGVXT010000021.1, read as the reverse complement.
GAGCTTATTTACCAGAACTACCAGCTGATAAAAGAAATTATTGACGAACTCAATAAGGCATCGAAAAAACATTCATGGAAAGAGATTAAGGAAAAATTAAAAAATCACAAAACAATAAAAGAAGTTAATGAAAAAGAGAGGAAGGTTATTGTAGAAATATAGAGAAACCTTTTTAAATCCTCCAAATCTACTCATCTGCTTGGACGGTCATAGGGGCTTGGTTCACCCGTTCCCATCCCGAAAGGATGTGCACCAAGCACTTTCCGGGTTCACGGAAGTTAAGCAAGCCTCCGTTTCCAGCAGTACTTCACTTATGTGTGGGAAACTGGAAAAGCTGTCCACCTTATTTTAAATTCTCAACGTCTCTTTTTGTATGAATGTGTACCTCTTTCTCGGAACTCAAATGTCCGTTCAAAAGCCCTTTGTCAGCCAGTTCAGGAAAAACATTGAATTCCAGGCTGGCTCCGGAGTACTCAAAAATCTGGGGCTCTGCAACAAATATAGGGGAAAACACAAGGTAAATATCGGATTTTTTAGGCTTTTGCGTAAAGGCAAGTACTTTATTGCCCTCAACCCTTACAGTTCCTTTTTCGCTTGGCTTTGAAGATGTTGTAAGCATTATTGTTGCAATTGCATTCTGCTTTATGTGGTCATTCCACAATTCCTCAATGTTTATCTTGTTAAAGATTAAATCGCCGTAAACAACAAGGAAATTGGCATTAACCCTTCCTTTTAACAGCCTCAAAGAATCTGCAGTGCCATTGGAGGATTTTTCTTCAATATAATTTATTTTTACGCCATAGTTTGTGCCGTCTTTCAGCATTTCAAACAATTTTGTCAATAAATTATGCCTTGCGACAATGAACACAGTCTTGAAATTGTTTTCCCTCAGCTTTTTCAGCCCCAGTTCTATAACAGAATTATTTTTTATTCTTGCAGTCGGCCTGTAATCTTCCTTTGAGATTCTTAAATGCCCGTCATTGCCCCCAAGTAGAATAACAGCAGCCTTGTTCTCTCCCAAAGCGTTCTTCGCAAGGTGCTCTATAGCTTGACTTCTGTTGCGAATATATATATTGTCAATGATAGAATCTATGTCCTGCAAAGTCTTCCCATTGATGGTTATGGATATTTTAGTTTTAGGCATTTTAAAGGTATGATAAAGTAGGATAATGGTAAGATATTTAAATATGTTTCTGTTCTAAAGCTATATGAAAATTGCAGTTGTGGGAGCAGGCTATGTTGGCTTGGTCACGGGGGCTTGCTTTGCAGAGCTTGGAAACGATGTTGTCTGCGTTGATATAGAAGAGGACAAGATAAAGAATCTGAATAACAATATTATTCCAATCTTTGAGCCCGGTTTGGAGGAGTTATTAATAAAAAACAGGAAAAAAGGAAAAATAAGCTTCACAACAGACCTTAAAAAATCAATAAAAGAATCAGATATAATATTCATCTGCGTAGGCACTCCTCCAAAGAAGAATGGGGAAGCTGATTTGAGCTACGTTGAAGACGTTGCAAGAACTATTGCGGATGTAATGGACTCTTACAAGATAATTGTTGAGAAAAGCACCGTGCCTGTTGAAACGGGGGATAAAATTGCAAAGTCAATAAAAAGCTACAATGCGCACAAAGTTGATTTTGATGTTGTCAGCAATCCCGAATTTTTGAGGGAAGGAAGCGCTGTCAATGACTTCATGCATCCTGACAGGATAGTGATTGGGTGCGAAAGCGAAAGGGCAAAAGATATAATGAAAAAACTGTACTCACCATTAAAGGCTCCAATCATATTCACAGACATAAAAAGCGCTGAAATCATAAAGCACGCATCAAACTCATTTCTTGCAGCAAAAATATCCTTCATAAATGCAATAGCAAGCATCTGCGAGGCAGCAGGTGCTGATGTCGAAAAAGTGGCGGAAGGAATGGGCTATGACAAAAGAATCGGAAGAAGCTTCCTTGACGCAGGAATTGGATATGGGGGCTTTTGCTTTCCAAAGGATGCAGAAGCATTCATAAGGATATCAGAAAAATTCGGATATGATTTCAGTCTGCTCAAGGCAGTTCAGGAAATAAACAATAATCAAAGAAATCATTTTGTAAGCAAGATAGAAAAGGCATTGTGGATTGTAAAGGGCAAGACAATCGGCATTCTGGGGCTGGCATTCAAGCCAAACACTGATGACATGAGATTCGCGCCTTCTGTTGACATCATAACAGAGTTGCAGAAAGAAGGGGCAAAAATAAAGGCATATGATCCGAAGGCAATGGAAAAATCAAAAGGCATACTGAAAAATATTGAATATTGCAGCAACACTTACGACGCCGCAAAAGATGCAGACGCTCTTGTCATAGTCACGGAATGGGACGAGTTCAAAGAAATTGATATGAAAAGAATAAAATCCCTGATGAAGCATCCATTAATCATTGACGGTAGGAACATTTATAGGCTAGAAGACATGAAAAATGATGGCTTCACGTACATCAGCATTGGAAGAAAGGAAGTGCACTAAATGGACGCGATAATATTGGCAGCAGGATATGCAACAAGGCTGTATCCCCTGACAGAAAACACTCCAAAGCCGTTGCTGAATGTTGCAGGAAAGCCCATAATAGAACATATAATAAAAAAATTAAGCAAGATAGATTCAATCAATAAAATCTACATTGTCACAAACGACAAATTCGAGCAGCATTTCAAAAAATGGATCAACAATTTTAATGCAGAAAACCCGATTGAAATAATAAACGACGGCACCAAAAGCAATGAAGACAGGCTTGGCGCTTTGGGCGACATACACCACACCATCACCAAAAAAAACCTTGACAATGATATCATAGTGGTTGCAGGCGACAACCTTTTTGAGATGCCCTTAGAGGATGCTGCCAATTTCTTCAAAAAGAAAAAATCAAATGTTATCGTCCTTTATGATGTAAAGGACATTAAATTAGCGAAGCATTATGGAATTGTTGATATAGATAATGGCATCATCGTGAATTTTGAGGAAAAGCCTGTTGCCCCAAAATCAACACTTGCTTCAACAGGAATTTATCTGTTCCCAAAGAAGACAATACCCTTAATAAAAAAATACATTGAGCAGGGTAACAACCCTGACAAAACCGGCAATTTCATAGAATGGCTTCACAAAAGGGAGCAGGTGCATTCCTTTGTTACAGATAAGAAATGGTATGATATAGGAAGCATTGAGCAGCTGGAAAAGGCAAACAGATATTACAAGCAAAAATGAAAACAGCATTAATAACAGGAGGAGCAGGATTTATCGGAAGCCACATTTGCGAGTTTCTTTTAGGCAAAGGATACAAGGTAATCGCCATGGACAATCTTGCAACAGGCGGCATAAGCAACATAAGCCACTTGAGAAGCAGCAAAGATTTTACTTATATTTACCATGATGTAAGCAAGCATATTGTTGTCAATGAAAAGCTTGATTTTGTGCTGCACTTTGCATCGCCTGCATCCCCGATTGACTACCAGAAAATACCTATACAGACATTAAAGGTTGGAAGCCTTGGCACACATAACACTCTTGGATTGGCATTGGCTAAAAAATCAAAGTATGTGCTTGCCTCAACATCAGAGGTTTACGGCGATCCACTGGTAAATCCGCAGCCTGAAACTTACTGGGGCAATGTCAACCCCATTGGAATAAGGGGATGCTATGACGAAGCCAAAAGGTTTGCGGAAGCGCTTACAATGGCCTACCATAGGATACACCAACTTGACACAAAAATTGTCAGGATTTTCAACACTTATGGCCCAAGGATGAGAAAAAATGACGGAAGGGTTGTGCCGAACTTCATAACGCAGGCATTAAAAAACGAACCGATGACCGTTTATGGAAAAGGTAACCAGACAAGAAGCTTCTGCTATGTGAACGATCTGGTTGAGGGCATATACAATTTAATGCTTTCAAACATAAGCGAGCCTGTCAATCTTGGAAATCCCGAAGAACACACCATTCTCGAGTTTGCTGAATTAATAAAAGAGCTTACAAAAAGCAGGAGCAAAATTGTTTTCAGGCCATTGCCAATAGATGATCCGCATGTAAGATGCCCTGACATATCAAGGGCAAAAAAAATGCTGAAATGGGAGCCGAAAATCGAGTTAAAAGAAGGCTTGAGAAAAACTATAGATTTTTTTAAATATAATAAAAATCAGGATTAATGCTGCTTTATTCTTAATCTTTTGAGCATAATCCAAGCTTTTGTAGCCGGCTTCATGCCATACTTTTTTATCAGGCTGTTCTTGTATAATTTAAAGCCCATTCTTCCCAAGCCCTTGCCAAAGTGCCTTCTTAAATGAAGCTCCATAACCTTGTCCTGGCCTATGCGGAAAGCTTTGATTCTTTCTTCTCTTGTGAAGTCATCTGTCTCAAAAACAGGCTCTTCAGCCCAGTAATCCAGGCTGTTCAGATATTCATCAGGCTGGTGCAAAAACCTGCCATTCTGCTTTACCCATTCAAACATCTCAGTTCCGGGGTACGGAATCATGTTAAAGAATCTTACTTGGTCAATGCCCAAGTCATCCGCAAGCTTAATGTCTTTCATAAAAGTGTCAAATGTTGACCCAGGCGTTCCGATTATGTTATGGACCTGCACTTCAATTCCCAGCTTTTTTGACTCCTTGACAGCCCATTTCAGCTGGTTTACATCCAAATCTTTCTTCAACAGCTCCAGGCTGTGCAAATCAGAAGTCTCAAGCCCGTAGCCTATCCAGATGCATCCTGCTTCCCTTAATTTTTTAAGCAGATTTGCGTTAACCCTGTCAGCCCTCAAGCCATTGCCAAAAATTATCTTTATTTTCATGCCGCTTTCTATTATTAAGTCGCATATCTTTTCTGCCCTCGGCATGTTGAAGGTGAAATTATCATCGCTGAACTCAAATGTGTCGTAGCCTTTCTTATACCAGTATTCAATTTCCTTCAAGACATTTTCAGGGCTTCGGGTCCTGAACGGATATCCCATGACAAGCTGTATGGAGCAAAAAGTGCACCTGTTCGGGCATCCTCTTGAGCTTACTATTGGAATCCTTTTCTCAAGCATCTTGCTTAATTCAAATTTCTCATATTTTGGAAAAGGCATGCTGTCAAGATCCTGCACAAGCGGATAAGGCGGATTCATTATAATCTCCCCGTTATCCCTCCAGATAAGCCCCTTTATTTTGCTCGGAGCAATTCCTTTTGCCAAGTCCAAAAAGGTTTGTTCCCCTTCCCCATAAACAGCATAATCTGCTTTAGTATCCTCCAAAACTTTTGTGTGAACCGTGGAAGCGTATGACCCACCGATGGCCAATGGGATATTCGGGTATTTTTTCTTTATCGTGTTGATTATTTCATAAGACATCTTATACCCGATGCTTGCTGTTGAAAGGCCTATAAGCCTTGGCTTGAAGCTTTCAATCTTTTTTGCCAAAAGCCTGTCATCAGAATAAATCCTCATGTCATGTATTTCAACCTGATGGCCATCCCTTTCCAAAATAGCTGCAAGATAAGCAAGGCCGGCATGCGGGACTGTAGCAACAACATACCTTCCTATATTTGGAGGCAGTATAAGCAATACTTTCATTTAATTCACAATTGTTAAGTATGTATTGCCATATATAAAGTTTTCTGTGATACAACGACAATAAAACACCCAACTATCGGCATAAATATTGAGGAAAGTTTTATAAAACAGGTTTATAATCCAAGCTTATGGAAGTTGACATCAGGAAAGGCATTGATGACACAATTAACAGCAAAGTGCAAATTTTTCATGAAAAAACAAGAAACGGAATAGTCTTGTTTGAAAAGGACAAATTTCCAAAAATATTGAATTCCAGCTATGACCCTTTGCTCTTGAATATCATAAACTGCTCTTTTCTTGCCAAGAACAGGTTAAATGAATTTTTCACGATTATAGAGCCATTTGTTGAATTTAACCTGGCAAAAAACATTTTTGAGATTGAAGAGTCAAAAATAAGCGAGCTTAGAAAGGTACTGTCAAACGTTGATTTCTCAGGCATTGATTTATTGGAAATATTGCCTGTTGATGCAAAAACCGAACATTTGGGCTTCTTAGGCAAGACAAGGGCAAACACCACCAGCTTGATGGCAAAAGACAATGGAAAAATTCTGAGTCTGGAAAATTTTGGTTCAAAAGCAAGCAAAAAATTTGACATAACCTTTTCAAACAACCTGCTGCACGACAACCCAAGCATCGAGGACGAAAAGCATTCAAACGTTTGCAGGGCCATGGAAATTTATGCCATTCTATCTGATCTTACAAAAAAGGATGGTTACAGCGTGCATTGCCATGGAGCTTACATAAGCAGCCTTCATGAAACATATTTCCAGTTTCTTGGATTCAAGGTAATAGATTACTTCAGGGTTGCGGAAGGGCCCTATAACTTCGGCATCATACTGAAAAAGCTGAACAACAAAGAAATAACAGGAGAGGAATTCAATTACTTGTACGCAGAAATGAAAAAGAGAAACCCGATAAGGTACAGATAGTGCTGCATGAAAATAAAAAACCGCTACATTGAGAATTTAAAAAAGGAAGATATTTCATTCTATGCGCACCCCATTAAGTACGGGCTAAAAGATTATGAACGTGTGCTGGATAAGATAAGGCGCAAAGCAGAAAAAACAAAGGAAATACTTTCAGTCTATACATTCGGGCATGTAAGCGTCCCAGGAATATCCGACATAGACCTTATATTTGTGCTGAAAGAAGGCTCAAGGCTTCCATCATTTCTTAGGAGAACTTACACCGATAAAGACTCAAGCTATCTGGTTTTTCATCCTTTTTTTATCATAACTGAGGATATCATGAAAAACATGAGATACATCTATCCAAACTCAAATTTCATAAAAATATACGGAAAGGAAATTGCCATCCACACGCCTTCAAAATCAGAGCTTAAAAAAATCAAAACTTGCCTTACAGCAGACGTTATTTTAAGGCATTTTCCGGTTGATTACCTTTACATACTCCTTTCAAAAAGGCTTAATGCCAGGATGGTTCTGGTAAGGCTCAATGCATTAGGTCACAGTTTCAATATTTTCAATGAAATTGCCGGCTTAAAAAAACCAGCATGGAAAAATTTTTCTGGGAGGGTAAACAACCTCAGGAAAAATTGGTTTAGGCTAAATGAAAAGCCAAGAGAAGCAGAGCTTTTCGATTTATTGAAAGAGGCGGTTTATGTGTCAATGGACTTTGTTACGGAATTCAACGCATTCCTATCAAGGGATAAAAACAACCTTATAAACGCAAAAAAACAAAACATCATATTTAAGGGCAACAAAAACAGGATTTCATTCGTGAAGGAATGGAACAATGAAAGAGCGGTAAGCCAGATGATAAATCACTTTGTGAAATACAAGAACTTTTACTCCATACTTCCCATAAGCCTATTGAATCAATTATGCTGCTATTCAAGCGCTGACGGAAGGCTAAGCAGATATATAAAAAAAAGGCTTTCCATAAAATGCATGCAGAGCAATATTGACCCAATCATAAAAAAAAGAATCCAGATATTAAATGATCAGGTTGAGTACGCCAATAAGCTTAAGCACTCTCATTACCCATGCTTCTTCCCCTTGGGCTACAAGACTGAAAGAGGCTTCAAGAACAAGCTAATACTCGCATTCATTCTCATAACAAGCAGTTCTGCTTTCAGAAGAATATTATTTTCATTTAGGAGCCTTTTCAGGAATCACTAGGCTTTATCTTGCTCAATGCACTTTCCGAAAGCGCATACATCCCCACAACAATCTTCTTAATGTCAAAATTATTTAATCTCTGAATTTTATTGGACATATCCAGATATTTTGAATTTATCTGATAAGCAAGCAAAGGATTTATGCTTGAGATTGTCCCAATAAATGGCATCTCGCCTGGTGCCTTCCATTCCTTTCTTATACTGGTGACTTCATCTATCGGATTCCACAGCACTTCATCAAAATCCTTTCTTGCCATGCCAAATGAGAATTTTTTATAGACATGTATTTCCTTGGCCTGCAGGTACAATGTCGGAAACAGGGCAATGGCATGAAAAAGGAATTTCAGCTCGTAGCTGCCCATAGAAAACTTCTTGTTCAGGTACAGGTTCCTGAAATAATCCGCGAAAGAGCAAAAGCGATCTACATTCTCTGTCTTGCTGTCTCTAACTTTGACATTTAGGCTTTTTTTCCCAAAAACAGATTTTGAGTACTTAAATAAAATCAAAGGGAAAAATGTTTGGCAGTAATAATCAAGGTCATATTCTGTTATAACCATGTGGCCATGGTGCTGCAAAGGATCAATTTTGTAAAAATACTTTTTAGACATGTAAAGCAAATCCCTCAGCTTAACAAGCAGCTTAGGACTGTCCAAGGCACTTTTCTTTATTATGATAAGCGTGTCTAAGTCGCTCCAGCCCCTTACATAATCTCTGGTGGCTATGCTCCCGTGTATGTGCAGATCCACTAAATATTCCTCCAACTTACCTTCAGCAAACCCCTTTAGCTCCACTACCGGTTTCAAATACCCATAATCTTCCCTTGGATAACTGCTCAAGTCAAATTCTTCGCATCCCACTCTTCTGGTTTCTGTTTTCGGCTTCCCTGCATTTGAAAAATCATTATACAAACAGGATAAAAACAAAGGCGCGCTCTTTCCATTTACCTTAAATTTTTTGAATAAGCCCAACGTGCTGCTGAAATCATAGCCACGCTCATCAAGAAATTCAGCAACTGTTCTCAATCCAATTATTTTATTTTTATTTTCGTTCGACAAACCCTTCATCAACGGATAAAAAACAAAGCCCTTTCTGGAAAAACCCCCGTTAACATAAGAATAGGCTATGTCATGCAATTCTCCTTGCAAAAAATTTATTGCTGCATCTTCTTTAACTTCTTTCCTGTTTTTTATGCTTTCCAAAACAGAATATTTTCTAGCTGGATGACATTTCATGTTTATCAGGATTGCCTATTTTTATCAATTTTTTCATCAATGAATAATCTTTTTCATCAAATGATTTTAGCAAAAATAAAACCGTGAAGTACACAACAGCACCGATTATTATGACCAAAAACATGTTCAGCTCCAAAAAAATAACTGCAATTGCCATTACAGCCGCAGCAATTAATGGCTTATACAGAATTTTCAGCACATTGAAAGCATGAAAATGCATGGAAACAAAGGCAAAAGTAAGCGCAAATAAAACTATCTCGCTTGTTAAAGTGGCAATTCCGGCCCCTATAAAGCTATATTTTGGGATTAATATAAGGTTCAGCCCAAGGTTCAAAAACGCAGCTGTGCCCTGGCTGTAGGTCCTGTATTTTTGTATATTTATTGAGGAAAGCACAATCCCGGTCAGGTAGCTTAAAAATTTAAACAGCACAAACCATGCCAAAATTTTCAGTGCAATTATTGAGGATGAATAATTCTGCCCGTAAACAAAAAGAATTATATTTCTTGCAATAATAAAAAGGCCAATGCTTATAGGCAAGCCAAGTATGTACAGGTACTTGAAAGATCTTTCATATATAAAAGTAACCTTTTTTTTAGATTTATCATAACTGCTTGCCAGGATCGGGTATATGGCAAAGGTGTACATGCTTGGTATAAACAACAAAGCCAACGTTATATTATAGGAAGCGCTGTATACCCCTACAGGAACATCACCCTTCATGAATGAAAGCATGATTGTGTCAATATAAAAATAAACCCCTGAAAAAATAACAGCCAATGTAAACGGGAATGCAAGCTTTATTATCTTCTTAATGAAGGCAAAGTCAGCCTCCAGTTTAATCCTCACGAATTTAGTCGTCACAACGGCCAAAGTCACCAAGAACACTGAAAGCTCGACCAGGACATACAGAAAGCCGAGAAAAATTATGTTTTTCGCAAACATCAGGCTGTATATGCCTAAAATAAGAATCAAGATGATTCCCAAGCTTTTTATCAAAGCTTCATAGTGCATCCTTTCAAATGCCTTAAAAACAGAAAATAGAAGCTCCGTATTGGAGCGCAAAAACATATACACTAAAAACAAATAAACCAGAATCCTGGTCTCTTTGGGATAATTGAAAGCGTTCAGAACAGCAACACTTAAAATAAAAATTATAGTGCCCAGCACTATTTTTATTAAGAAAGAGTTGCTAATGAACTTATTCAACAGCTCTTTTTTTCTGGAAATCTCCCTGATAATCATATAGTTTATTCCTATATCGGCAAATATCACCGCTATCAATGAAAATGAATAGGCAAAGTTGAATCTTCCAAACATAGCATTGCCCAATTGCCTGGCTACATAAACAAAAATAATGAATTGGGCAACCTTTGCAACTATCTCTGCAATGCCCAAAGATACAGTATTTACGGCAATTCTCCTGACGCTGCTCATTGCCCAAAGAAGCGACTGCTTTTTATTTAAAGATTTGGTTTTATCACTGGCACCAGCTGCAGCAGGTTTTAGAAAACTTTAAATACGAAACTCTATTAAAGAATGACCATAGAGCGAGTTATATGGCAGAAAGTGTTGATGTAGTATTAATCTATCCATCCGGAGGGGAAACCAACAAAAAAACAGCTTTCTCTCCGCCACATAGCCTGATGTCTATCGCCTCGGAGCTTCTTGATGAATATAATGTAAAAATCCTGGACCAGAGGGTGGATCCCCACTGGAAAAGCAAGCTTACCAGTTATGTAAACCAACAGCCTGTATGCATTGCCATATCTGCAATGACAGGCCTGCCGATCAATTACGGGCTGGAGACTGCAAAATACATCAGGTCTTTGGCTGATAACACGATACCGCTTGTGTGGGGCGGCGTTCATGCAAGCATGCTTGCGGACCAGACTTTGGAGAATGAATATGTAGATATAATTGTGAGAGGCGAAGGCGACATAAACTTCAGGAAGCTTGTCAATTCACTAAAAAACAAGGAAGACCTAAAAAAAATAAACAGCATCTCCTTTAAGGAAAACGGAAAAAAAATTCACACTCCTGATGAAAAGATGATGAACCTTGCCGAGATAAAGCCAACTCCATGGCACCTTGTGGATGTTGAAAAGTACATCAATGAGGGAAGCATGATGTTTGACGGGGAAGTAAGGCGGATGCTTGACATAGGCGTGACCAGCAGGGGATGCCCGCATAAATGCTCTTTTTGCTACAATCTTTTTTTCAACAGGATGTACTGGAGGGGCATGCCTGCTGACAAAACTTTTGAGATGTTCAAGCAGGTGGTAGATGACTTCAAGGTTGACGGAATCTGGGCGCATGACGATAATTATTTCGTGGATTTAAAGAGAGTTGAAAATGTTGCAGACTTGATGATAAAGGAAAACATGGATGTAAAGTGGACTTCCTCCGGCATCACGGTTTTTACATACACAAAAATGCCAAATGAAATAAAGGAAAAGGTAGTGAAATCAGGATGCTCCTCATTCAGGTTTGGAATAGAGAGCGCAAGCCCCAGAATACTCAAGATGATTGACAAGCCGAATACGGCAGAACAGGTGTATGAGGTAAACAGGGACACTAAAAAATATAATATAGCTCCAATGTACAGCTTTATGATGGGCTTCCCGACAGAAACCAAAGAGGAAATAGAGATGACGTGCAGGATGGTGGTCAAACTGAAGGAAGAAAATTCAAGAGCCCAGGTCCATGGAATAGGCATCTACACACCATATCCCGGAACTCCCTTGTACGAGCTTGCCATAAAGCACGGCTTTGAGCCGCCAAAAAGCTTTGAAGAATGGTCAAAGTTTTATTGGGGAAGCACTTTGGTTAATTTTAGCCTGTGCGAAACAGACAGGAAATACCTGGACAACATACAGCAGATATCATACTTAAACTCAGACTGGTTCAAATACCTTTTTCCCAAATGGAACAAGCTTCCCTATTCGATAGCCATGAAATGGCTGGAATTCAGATGGAAGCACGGACTTTTTTCCTTTACACCGGAGCTTAAAGTATATAAAACCTTAAGAAATGTCTTGGCTTCCTAGGCTTAACAAGCTTTTTAAATAAATAACTATATTCTTTACTTGATGTCCAATAAAAACATCTTAGTGACAGCTACGACATTCCCTAGATGGAGGAATGACACGGAGCCGAATTTTGTCTTTGTGCTAAGCAGACTGTTGGCCAGCCATGGCCATAAGGTAGTTGCATTGGCGCCGCATTTCCACAAAGCGAAGAAGCATGAAGTTATTGACAATGTAAATATATACAGGTTCAGCTATTTCTTTCCGTACAAGCTGCAAAAGGTTTGTTATGAAGGCGGGATTTTTGCAAACTTAAAAAGATATAAAATTGCCTACATTCAATTGCCGCTGCTTGTTGCCTTTGAATTTTTTAATACTATAATATTAATAAAAAAGGAGAAAATTAATGTGATACATGCGCACTGGACAGTGCCCCAGGGTTTTCTAGCTTATTTATGCAAAAAAATGTTCGGAGTTCCTTATATTGTAACAGCCCATGCCGGAGATGTTTTTCCGCTGAAAAACAGATTATTCAGATTCCTCTCCTATTTAGCTGTGAGCAATTCGGATTTTTGCACTGCGAACAGCAGTTATACAAAAAAAGAATTGGAAAAAATCTCAGGTCAAAAAAAAATAAATATAATTCCAATGGGCGTTGACCTGAAACTATTCACGCAGAAAAACAGGAATACAAGCTTAAGAAGAAAACTTGGTGTAAAAAAAGAACTTATCCTGAGCGTAGGCAGGCTCGCTGAAAAAAAGGGAATTAAATACCTTGTAATGGCGATGAAAGATGTTGTGAAAGAATTTCCTGAAGCGAAGCTTGTTGTTGTTGGGGATGGCCCGGAAAGAAGCAACCTGGAAATTCTCACAAAAAAGCTCAAGCTTGATAAAAACGTGCTCTTTGCCGGAGGAATGGAAAACATGCATCTGCCGGAATTTTACGCCACTGCCGATTTATTTGTAGGCCCGTCCATAATTACAGAAAGCGGCGACACGGAGGGGCTTGGAGTTGTCTTCCTTGAGGCGCTGGCATCAGGAACTTGTGTAATAGGGAGCAATGTCGGCGGAATCCCAGATATATTAGAGAATAACAAGACTGGGCTTCTTGTAAGGCAGAAAGATTCAAAGCAATTGTCAGCTGCTATAATAAAATTATTGCATAATGAAAAGCTTAGGAAAAGCCTGGCACTAAATGGCAAAAGGAAAGTAAAAAAAATATACTCCTGGGATTTGATAGGAAGAAAGTTTAATGAATTAATTTCCCAAATAAAATGAAAAAAGAAAGTATAATTTTAAATGTTTATCCAATAATTAAAAATTCTTTATTATTGGTAAGTTTTGATGAATTGAAATTTCCTGAGAATACGGATTTTGGCAGCATAAAGGTTCTTGACAACAACGGCAGAGAACTGCTGTTTGATTTAATAGACAAGGAAGATTATGCCCAAAAATTGAATTATTCCAATAATATAAGTCAAAATAATATAGCAATCATAGCGAATAGAAGCAATATAAAATACATCCGGATTTTTTATAGTATATCAAAAAATCCAAGCAAATATGCAATTCCTAAAAAAAAAATTGAAATGAAAAATAATTCTTATCTTGCTATTTCAACAAAAAAAATATCAATTCTATTTGAAAAAAACGGCTATTCTATAGAAAAAATAAAAATCAATAAAAATGAGTACGGGCCTCTGCAATTAGTCACTTCCGGAGGAAATTTATTTCTCCAAAAATACATGCAAGATACAAACTTCAGCATTATTTCTGATTCCAACATCATCAAGATAATTAAAATAAGCGGAACAATGAAGATTTTTGGAAACAAATGCGCAAAGGAAGGATATTTGCCGATAGCAATAACATATTATTTCTGGAGCTCCAACGGCAAAAATATGATTGCAAAAGCAGAGATAGAGATGGAATACGACAAAGCAAAGGACATGGATGGAAACAAGGTTGAATTTCTGAACTCTTTGGTTTGGTTCAGGCTTGATAATATCCATAAAGAATTATCTACCAATTCTTTTTATTCAAATAAAACGGATGGGGGAAATATAACAACATTAAAACATCCTTACTATGCCTGCTTTAAAGATAAAAATGCATTTTTTGCAATGTGCCCTTATCTGGCGCTGCCGAATGACGGAATTCACATGGAAAAAGGAAAGAATTTCTTCGGAGCCAGTTGGCATTCAATGTCAGAGCCAAAAAGGCCTTACTGGCAACAGATTGACAAAAAAGAGTATACCGGAAAGCCGCAGGGGTATTATCCAGCACATTCATTAAGAGCCTACTGGAAAATAGGAATGTACTTTGACACTGAAAAAAAAAATATAGATGATATAGCTTCTATTTTCTCTTACCAGCCTAAGACAAGAAATATTGTGCATCTGAGCTCAGAACCTGTTTCAAACGCCTACATAACAAGATGGAAGTCAAATAAAAAAATGGCATTTAACGCAATCACCGATGACGCAAAGATAAACGATTACCTTTACAGGGCAAAAGGAAAAATGCCGAGATGGGTTCAAATGGCAATAGCCACAAGGACTTTGGGAATAGGCTATCACCGCTTTTGCTATATCGGCAATAGAATATTTTATCTGAAAGAATATCCTTTGCTCTCGACATTATTAAGCACCTTATTTTGCTTTTTAGGAATAGGCAAGCCGTTGAGAAAAAGATTTCAAAATAAGGATTTGTCATATTTATTGCATACAAATACGCATCCAAGAATTTACAGGCTCGATGCAGATGCGATAACAAGCGAAATACAAAGCTCTGAGAGAATATGGATTGGCAAATGGCGCAATGAAATCCCATTGTCCCATGTTTTTTCCTATGCTGCCCCATACGGCATTGCAACTGAAAAAGGCACTATGGAGAAAGTTGCATTTTCAGCCTCAAAGTATATCCAATGGATAAGAGAATGGCCTATTCCTAATGCCCCTTTGGATTTTTTCCTTCCTGCAAAGCTTTTCTGGGGAGTTTGCATAGGGGAGATGTTTGATAAAAAAAACTGCACCAAGGTCAGGCAAGAGTTCATCAGAAGATACAGAAGCGGCTGCGACTACATGATTATATCAGGGCATGTTCCGGAATATGATAAAGAATGCCCAAAATTCGTTACTGGCATGTTTAACTTCTTCCAGAAATACAGTGACGTATGGTTTGCCAGCGCTGATGATATAATAAAATACTATAAAGCAAGGGAAACATTGGCTATAAGCAGGGTAAAAAAGCAGGGAAGCAGGTTTTCAATAGAGCTGGAAAATAATCTGCCTAATTATTTTTATACCGACATCACCTTAATGCAGCATATAAGGAAAAAAATAAATAAAATGCAGTTCACCACAGACAATAAAAATTATGCAGATGTTCAATACAAACCTATTGGAAAGAACCTAATTATGTATGGTATACCTTCTAATGCAAAGCGCGTGGTAATATCCTAAGCCTGTTTTTCAACTATATAGACTTTTGACGGATTAAGAAATTTTGTTATGGTATCTTTTATCGCATAGTCATTATTCTTAATGGTTTCTTCAATCCTTTTTTGGTTTGCGTAAAAGGCATTTACAACAATCATCAGCCTTGTGTTTTCCGGGGCATCCTTCAGAAGCCTTTCAACTATCCTGTACCCGTTGGAATCTTTCCTGTTTCTGAATGGCGGATTGAATATAACCCAGTCAAATCTGCCTTTTATCCCTTTGAACAGGTCTGATTTTAGTATCTTGATGTTAATATTATTATATTTTGCAACCTTTTTCGCGCTTTCTATATATTTATCGCTTATCTCAGTAGCAACCACATCAGCGCCAATATTCTTTCTTATCCAGATGCCGTGTATGGCCAATGCGCCAGTGCCGATGTCAAGCACCTTGTCATTGCTTTTTACAAGTTTTTTAAGCGCCTTTTTCATCAGAATTGTTGAAAATCCTATCTGATAGCCAGCTGTGCTTTTGCTGCAGTCAATCCCAAACAGAAGCTTTGCAAAAAAATCAGTGGAGAGAATTCTTGTTACGGCTTTAATGAAAAATTTCAGCATTTTTACGCATTTTTGATGAAATCATTTATACTATTTGAGACGTACTCCATCTGCTCTTCTGAAAGCTCCGGATACATCGGAAGGGATAGAATTTCGCCAGCAACTTTTTCAGATACTGGGAATGAGCCTTTCTTCATGCCCATAAAGGAATAAGCCTTCTGCAGATGAACCGGAATAGGGTAGTGTATTCCTGCGGATACGCCGTTTTTTCCAAGAAACTCTCTCAGCATGTCCCTGTTTTTTAACCTTATTGCATAAATATGATAAACGTGCCTTGCATAATCTGCCTCGTAAGGCAACGCTATACCGGATTCTTTCAGTAATTTATTGTAGTGTTCCGCATTTTTTCTTCTTTTTTCAGTCCATTCCTCTATGTATTTTATCTTCACTCCAAGCACAGCGCCCTGAATTGCCTCCATTCTGCAGTTGTCGCCTATTATGTCATGATAATATCTTGTCAGCTCTCCATGCTGCCTCAGCAAGACAAGCTCTTTTGCAATTTCTTTATTATTGGTGCATACAGCGCCAGCTTCCCCATATGCTCCCAGGTTCTTGCCGGGGTAAAATGAAAAGCAGCTTGCATCACCCATAGAGCCGGCTTTTTTATCCTTATACAGCGCATTATGGGCTTGGGCAGCATCTTCTATGACTTTTAAGTTGTGCTTTTTTGCGATTTCGAGTATAGGATCCATATCTGCAGACTGGCCGAATAAATGAACAGGAATTATGGCTTTGGTTTTTTTTGTTATTTTTTCCCTTATTTTTTCCGGGTCAATGCAATAAGTTTTTTCGTCTATATCAACAAAAACCGGACTGGCTCCAATATGGGAGATTGCCTCTGCTGTTGCTATAAATGTAAATGGCGTTGTTATAACTTCATCGCCAGCTTTGATGCCAAGTGCAAGGAGAGCCAGCCTTAATGCAGAAGTTCCGTTATTTACGCCAACGCAGTGCTTTGCATTGCACAGCCTTGCAAATTTCCCTTCAAAATCTTCGACCTTTTTTCCAAGTATAAATGCTGTATTGTCCAGCACTTCCTGTATAGCGGAATCGATCTCATCTTTTATGCTTAGATATTGCTTTTTTAAATCAACAAGGGGGATTTGCATTTTATTTGCCTAATTTTTTTAATATTCTGGCAGGATTTCCCGCAACAATTACATTATCTGGAACATCTTTAGTCACAACAGACCCGGCTCCTACAATGGAGTTCTCTCCAATTGTAATTCCCCCAAGTATAGTTGCATTAGCGCCTATGGAAGCCCCTTTTTTAACTATTGTTGCCAGCGGCTTCCAATCCTTACCTATCTGCTTTAACTTGCCTTTTACTGCGGCCCTTGGTATTTTGTCGTTAATAAAGCATGCATGAGGCCCAATAAAAACCTCATCTTCCAGAATGACGCCCTGTGGCAAGAACGCAAAAGCCTGTATTTTGCAGTTTTTTCCTATTTTAACATTCTCCCTTATTTCCACATAACTTCCTATCTTTGTGTTGTCGCCTATCTCGCAGCCGTATATGTTTGCGAAATTGTATATCTGCACATTCTTTCCCAGCTTAACCTTGTCTATTATGCTGTGTCCCATTTTTGTTGGTTGCACAATTCAGTTTAAAAAATTTGCTTTATTCGCTAAAGAAAAACATCTTTGCCCTTGCTTCTGAGGGATTCCTGTATGGCCTCTATAACCTGAACAACCCTCAAGCCTGAAAGCCCGTCGCTTAGCGGCTTTTTATTATTTTTGATACATTCCGCAAAATGCCTGCACATGACATTCAAAGGCTCCTTATTGTCCAAAACAGGGACTTTGGCTTCGCCTCTCCTGTAAACCAGCCTGAATTCTTCCCAGGTGGCATAATACTCGTCTTTTGGAAGATTATTTTTCTCCAAAGTCACTCCTTTGTCAAATATTTTTATTTTTTCTGTCTGCTCAGTGTCGTCATAAACAAGCATTTTTTTATTTCCGACTATTGTGGTTTTTCTTATTTTTAGCGGGTCCAGCCAGCTTACATGCATATGCGTTGTTATTTTATCCGGAAATTTCAAGGTTATATGCGCATCATCTTCTATATTTTCCAAAATGTAAGCCATTCCATCAGCCTTGACGCTTGTTGGCATTCTTCCCAATAAAAAGAGCAATATGGATATGTCATGCGGCGCCAGGTCCCATACAACATTGATATCCTTTTGGAACAATCCAAGGTTCACCCTGATCATGTCAATTGTAAAGAGCTTCCCAAGCTCCCCAGCCTCCAGTACTCCTTTTATCTTGTTTATTGCAGATGCATACTCAAATGTATGGTCAACCATCATAATCTTCTTGTTTTTCTCAGCTATTTCTATCAGTTCCTTGGCGTGTTCTGAGTTGTCAGCCAAAGGCTTCTCAACAAGCACATGCTTGTTGTTTTGCAATGCTGTTTTTGCAAGTTCAAAATGTGTGGAAACAGGGGTTGCAATTGCAACAGCATCAACATTTTTATCTTCTATAACCTCCATGTAGTTTTTTGTGGTTTTTACTCTTGGATAAATTTCTTTTATCTGCTGAAGCCGGTCATCGCTTAAGTCAGAGCACCATAGAACATTGCATTCCTTAATCTGACTGAAATTTCTCACTAAATTCGGACCCCAATAGCCGCACCCTATAACGCCAATATTCAACATTTAAATCGCTCTTAAGAAGCCTATAACAGCTTATAAAGATTATTATTTCATTCTTTTATAGCCTTATTCAGCTTTCTCGCAATATTCTTCCAGTCAAACTTCATTGCTGCATTTCTGGAATTGGATTTTTCCAATTTGAGGGCATACTTTATTTTTTCCTTTAAGTCCCCAATATTTCCGGCCTTTGCAATCATTTTTTTGTTTTTTATGTGCCTGTGCATTTCCCCTGCATCTGTAATCACGATAGGCCTGTTGCAGGCCATGAATTCCACAATCTTGTAAGGCGCAAACATGACATCTGTAAAGATGTTTTTGGGATAGGGAATCACCAATACATCAGAGGCGTTAATGGCATAAACAACTTTTTTTTGCGGCAGCGAGCCTAGATATATAATGCCTTCCTTGTTAAAATCAAAATTTTCCCTGAAGACGGTTCCGACTCTTCCGGCAACCAGCAAGTTGATATTTTTTATTTCCTTCCTCAACTCTTCATAAGCTTTTATCAATATATCCATTCCCTGTATTTTCTGTATGGAACCTATGTAGGATATTATTTTGGCATCAATAGGCAGCCTTAGCCTTCTCCTGGAATCTGCCTTGTCCAAAGGCCTGAAAATTTTTGTGTCAACGCCGTTTGGTATTGTCACAGTTTTCTTTTTCCTTATTTTTTTTGCATTATTTGCCAAAATGTCGCTTGCGCATATGACCAAATCAGAGTTTCTCGTCACATACCTCTCAAAGAACCCGAAAAACGGCAGCTTGTAGCTTTTATAGACTAAATAGTTGTCCTGTATGTCATATACAAATCTTTTTTTGCACTTCTTTGATAAAAAATAGCCTATGACGCCCCACAACGGGTCAGAAGTGGCGATGACCAAGTCGTAATCTTTATTGCTTATTACTTTCCTCAAATCCGATAAAAAGCTGAAAAATCCTGCAGGCTTGAACGACCTGATGAAAATATTCATGCCATGGAGCTTTGTATCCTTGTTTTCCAATTTTTTGTAATCCACGCAGAAAAAGTCTATCTTATGCCCGAATTTTCCCAGCTGCTCAAACAGCCTCACTTGTCTTCCGAAGTCCTCGCTGATTATGTCCCTTGATGCAGTGTACCTGCTTGTAAAAACCAGTATTTTCATATGCGGAGAAAGAAACAATTTCTGTATTTAAGTGTTTTGTGGGGCGTTGGCCATGCCCAAAAACAAATAATAAGGTTTAAATAATACTAATCAACCCGGACATTAAATTAGATATACGTCAAAATTAAAAAATAAAATATATAAAACTTTAATGATTGATAGTCCTTGAAATGAATCTAAAAAATTTTTTAAGGGAAAAGCTCAGCTATGATTCAATGCTAGCTATACCTGTAAACCAGGTTTTAAGAAACCGGCCTATCGTTAACTTCGTAAAAAAACTCAAGAAGGAAAATAAAAACTTAAGAATTCTGGAGATAGGCTCAGGAGGTGCCGGAATCACCAAATTCATAAAAACTCCCGTCACAGGAATAGACATACAATTTCATGGCAAGCCAAGCCCGTACCTAAAGCAATTAAAGCACTCGGCTGTTGAAAAATTCCCATTCAAAAATAACGAGTTTGATGTTGTGATATCAACTGACTGCTACGAGCACCTTCCAAGCGGGAAAAGAAGAAGAACTCTGGAGGAAATGTACAGGGTTTCAAAAAAATATGTCGCGTTTACCACCATTTTCGGGCTTCACAAGTGGCATAAAAAAATATTAAGCAAATGGAACAAAACTGGCACGATATCCAAGGGCATCCATGACATAAAGGTCAAAGGCTCCCCCGACATTGATGAAATAAACAGTTTTTTAAGTAAAAATGATAATTACACCCTAAGGACAGAATACGGGACACATCCCAGGCTGGCATATTATCTGAATCTGCTTGACAAGAATATCCTCACCAAGCTGCCAAGCAGGACAGCCCTGAAGCTGCTTGTGCCTGTTTTCAAGCTCTATAAAGGCAAGGAAAGAATTTACTTCTTCATTACAAAAACTGCAAAAAATTAAGGTTTATTTTGCGTACATATCGGCCAGGAACCCAAATATTATTACCTGCAAGCCGATGCTTAAGATTAAAATATCAAGCATCATCAATCCCAAATGCCGGAAAGCGCCTCCTCCAAAAAACTGGAAATAAACAAGATAAAGCCCAAGCACAATCCCGACTCCAAATATGAGGCTCCCAAAAATCCCAAAAAATCTTAATGGCTCAAAGTCCCTGTAAATCCTTATGATGTTTATCCAAGCTTTTGCAGCATACTCAAAGGGATTTCTTATCAGCTTGCTCTCTCCATCTCTTTTTGCGAAGTAAATCGGCACTTCTTTAATCTTAAACTTATTTTTTACAGCCCTTATAATCTGCTCTTGGGTGTAGGTGTGGTTTGAAATTACCGGAAGCTGCGCAACTTCTTTTGTGAATGCCCGAAAGCCAGTTTGGGCGTCTGTTATTTTTATTCTGGTTATTTGGGACACAACCTTGGAGAATGCAGCATTTCCAATCCTCTTTATTAGCGGCATGTACTCTATTTTGCCTTCAAATCTGCTACCCAAGACAAGGTCGTAGCCATTTTTAATTTCTTTCAACAGCCTGGGAATCTCTTTAGGAAGATACTGGCCATCAGCGTCTATGTGAACTATTACACCTGCTTTTAATTCCAGGCACTTTTTTATTTCTGTCTTGAAAGTTTCCGCAAGCCCATAATTTTTAGGGTGCGAGTAAACAACGGCTCCTGATTTTTTTGCAATCTCCGCAGTTTTATCCGTGCTCCCGTCATCTACAACTAAAATGCTGTAGCTGTACCTGCTGCTGCCCATGGCTTCTTTTATATCTTTTATCAGCCTTCCAATGCTTTTTGCCTCGTTAAAAGCCGGTATTGTAACAACAATTTTCATAGCATTCCAAAAAGGCAAACTATTTAAATACCTTTCTGTGTCGGGGAAATCATTTTAATCCTGCATTGTTGTTGAAATTAGCGCAAAGATGCATATAAAAGAATACATAAAACTTTACAAGCTTGCCAAAAGTAGAAATAAGTCTGAAATGGACTATTTTGAATTTGAGAAATTTCAGGCAGAGATGGTCATAAAGTCGCTAAAAAGAAAAAATATCATGTTAAAAAGCACCAGAGTTCTTGATATAGGATCAGGCAGGGGAGGATATTCTTACGCGCTAACCAAGAATGGCGCGCATGTCATTTCTCTGGACATGGACAGCAAAAAATTCAATGCAATTAATAAAAGATTTGTCAATGCGGACGCTGCAATCCTTCCATTTAAGCCATACAGCTTTGATATTGTTTTCTGCTCCAGCGTTATAGAGCACCTAAGAGAGCCTAAAAAAATGCTGCTGGAAATAAGAAGGATATTAAAAAAAGGAGGCATATGCTACCTAAGCTTCCCTCCTTTCTGGAGCCCGGTCGGGGCCCACCAGTTCAAGCCTTTCCATTATTTTGGGGAAAAAACAGCAATAAAACTGGCGAGAAAATTTTATAAGGTGAGAAGCTACTCATCTTATGATGATGAATATGGAAAACTGTACATCATGGCAATCAGCAAAGCAAAAAAGCTGATCAGGGAAAGCGGGTTAAAGACAATAGGCGTATCGACAAGACATTTTCCAATAAATCTTGCAAAAATCCCGTTTTTTAACGAATTTCTGACATGGCATGTTGAGTTCCTGATACAAAGGTAAGCTTTTTATACGCCTTTCCTTTCTTACCCATTGTGTTATTGATGTTTGCATTAAGCATAATCTTATTTTTTTTGTACACATGGGGATTTGGACTAGGTGCTGGCTTATTAGCCAGGGAGTCAGAGGACTTTTTAGAGAGAAACATAATGAGGATTGGGATTGGGCTTGGAGCTATGATATCCTTTGGCTTGCTGCTCAACCTTATCGGAATTCCCCTGGACTGGAGGATATTCCTGTTGGCAAGCATTTTGCTGATTTTTATCAGGATATTTAAAGATTTCAAGAAAGGCAGAATTATTTTTAAAAACTCAAAAGACTTTTCAATAAGCATATTTCCACTAATAGCGCTTATCTTATTTTCTGCTTCTCTTTATATGAATGCTAAAGGGGCTTTTGCATATCCCTATTTAGAGGATGATGATTCATGGAGCCATGCCATGGGCGTCAAGTATGTATCCATTGAAAAGACCGTTTTTGCACGAAATGTTGGAAACCCTTTCCATTACATAGACCCTTATCCCCCTGCATATGATATGCTCATGGGAATTCTGCACCAGTCAAATAATTCAGTTTACTGGACTCTCAAGTTTTTCAATGCATTAATTGTGTCATTAAGCATCATATTCTTCTATTTTTTTGCGAAAGCATTCACAAACAGCCCAAAGAAAGCATTATTTGCAGCATTCTCACTATTTGCCATACCATCTTTCTTAAGCCATTTTATATGGGCAATCGCCTTGACAATGCCATTGTTCTTTGTTTCATTTTATGCTATTGAAAAAATAAAAGATGACAAAGCATGGTGGATGGCATCTGCAATAGTTATTGCGCCAACATTGACTTCATCCCCAACCCACAGCACTTATTTTGGCTTATTTCTCCTA
The DNA here is from genome assembly GCA_018303655.1 of Candidatus Woesearchaeota archaeon. Lineage (GTDB taxonomy): Archaea > Nanobdellota > Nanobdellia > Woesearchaeales > GW2011-AR4. Next base: position 52,676 of record JAGVXT010000021.1, on the reverse strand, counting down.
ATATACTTCATTGGCAGAATTTTAGTTGAAAGGAAATTTTTTATGTACGAATTTCTTGCGGGATTTTCCGGCTTATTGCTGTCTTTCATTCTATGGTGGATGCCGATGATAAAGGCTTATGGCTTTAATGGTCTTGTAAGAACTTTTTTAGGCACAAATCCCAGTGTTGTAGGCATAGCAGGCACCGGAGACAGAATTTACAATTTATCTGATTTTATTTTTGCCAAGGGAGTTAACATGATAAATAATCCAATAGGGATAGGAGTTATTCTTTCCCTATTAACAGCAATAGGCATTATTTTTCTTGTTTCAAAATACAAGGAAATGTTCAGGAAGGAAAATTACAGCAGGCTTGTCACATTACTGTGGCTTGCTTTTGCTTTTTATGCAGTCAATGCTGCCAGGTTTCCAATAAAATTATCCCCGTTCAGGGCATGGATGCTGCTTGCAATCCCTGTCTCATTATTGTCCGGAGAGGCTATAAGCTTGATAGAAAATTTTGCCAAAAGCCTTGTTAAAAGCATTACAAAATCAAATGCGGCAATAACTGCAGCTTCGCTGCTCATGCTTGGAATTTTGTTTTATGGCATCATCACAACATCTTTTATTCCTAAGTATACAGTAAACACAGCCTTATGGCCTCCGGGAGGATTTTGGACATCAAACGAGGAAATCCAGGGCTACATTTGGTTTAAGGAAAACATAGCGCCTGGAAAAAAAACATTCACATTTTCGAACAATGCGCTGATACTTGGCCTTGATAAGTTTATATGCCATTGGTGCGATGACACCAGAACCTATCAGCGCAATGGATTTAACCTGACAGCTGAGCAGAATTATGAATGGCTTAAGAAAGGCCAGTATGAATACATTGTGATTGACGGCCAAACCGCTAGAAAGTTTGGAGCAAATGAAACAAATAACAAGATTCAGGGGCTTATAAAATCAAGCAAGTTCAGATCCGTTTTCAGCAATAATGGAATGATAATATTTGAGGTTGCTTAACATCAAAATTAAATAATCTAATATGCAGCATGACTAATTACACAAAAAAGGCTTTGAAAAATGTAGTAATAGTTTTTGTGATTTCTATAGTCGCGGCTTTTATTGGATACTTTGTTAGGATTTTTTTTGCAAGAAATTTGACTGTTGAAGAATTCGGGCTTTTCTACGCAACAATAGCGTTTTTGGGATTCTTTAGTTTTTTTAAAGGTTTGGGGTTAGATACCGCTTTGGCTTTTTTTATCCCTAAATTTACAGCAAAGTCAGAATTCCAGAATATAAAAAATTCAATAATATACGCTAGCATCGTTTTATTAGTAAATAATATTATATTTCTAATTATTATTTTGATTTTTGCAAAATATTTAGGCGTCAATTTTTTAAAACACGACTTTGGACCGATAGTTCTGATATTAATGGCAATAAGTTTGTTCGTTGATAGTTTTGTACTTTTAATAAAATCATCATTTCAAGGATTCCAAAAGATGGGACTATTCTCAAGCGTAGATATCATAAGAATGATATTGATACTTGCCATATCCTTAATATTTTTTAAAATGGATTATGGCATATTAAGCCCCGTTATAGCATACATTATTACCTCTTTAATCCTGCTTTTTGTTTACTTTCCGTTTTTATATAAAAATTTTGATGCGTTTACTAAAAATAAATTTTTTTGGGATAAGCCATTATTCAAGAGGCTGAGAAAGTACGGAATACAAGTAATTTTAATTTCTTCAGTAGGAATAGTGATAGGATATTCTGACCAGTTAATGATCACTTATTTTAGAGGGTTGGAAGAAGTTGGCATCTACAGTGCGGTATTACCCACTGCAATGCTTACATGGTATATAACCAGTGCTATTGGATATGTTCTTTTACCTATTACCTCTGAATTATGGAATAAAGGAATGAAAACGGAGCTAAAAAAGGGAATAGGGTTATTATACAGATTTTCTTTGATTTTAATCTTGCCAGTTTTATCATTATTAATCATATTTTCCAGTATAATTCTGGAATTATTTTATGGCAGCAATTATGTGATTGGAAGCATGGCTCTGAAAATATTGGCAATAGGCATCATGTTCCATACATTTCAGGGAATAAATGGCGGAATTTTTTCTGGTATAGGAGAACCAGGTATTAATACGAAAATAATAGGAATAAGTGCAATATTAAACATATTTTTCAATTTTCTCTTAATACCAAAATTCGGATTTACGGGAGCTGCAGTAGCAACTGCAATATCTTACCTATCAATGGCGCTTTTAGGACTTTATATTCTTAAAAAGAAAAATCTTATACAGATACCGTATATTAGATGGATAAAGAATCTTGCCATTTCTATAGTCTTCCTTTTAATAGTGAACTACCTCAATCTACAAATGACCATGAATTTATTTGTTAAAATACCGCTTATATTATTAGTTTCAGGAGCAATTTATGTTATATCTTTATTCATATGGGGATTGGTGACTGTTTCTGAAGTAAAAGAATTATTAAGGAGGCTTAGAGCTACCTAATATTCAAAATAAAAAACGTTTTTCATCGGGACCCTATTAATAGGCTAAGCCAAGAGCGCAGCGTGGTGCGGAGTGAAACGGAGCAAGTAATTTTCAGGAGTGTTCTATCTATTGAGCGAATGCGATACCTCAAGAACAATAATTCTGGGCAGTTTTCTCTTATTTACGTTTAATTGAATGATATATTTTTCTTCCTATTTTAAAAGTGCTAGTTCTTCTGCTTAGGGATATTAGGAAATCAAAAACCTGACTCTTTATTCTAAGCATGTTGAGTGGATTTTTTCTTCTTCTTTCGAGATTCATCAAAAAGCTAATTGTTTCTTTGTAATCGCTATGGAAGTGGTTATTCGCTTTCCCTATTCTTAATATTAAATTAATTCTTTCATTTCCATAAATTAAATCAAAACCTGCTTTCTTTGTCAGATTTCCTAAAGTTTTCAATGAAAAGTGATACACATGTGCATTTTGGAGATACTTGAGGAAATCCTGGTTGTAGGATTGCTCTAAGTTTTTAACGCCTGGGACTTCAATATAGACTAGGCTGTCTTTCTTTAGGTATTTCCTTAATCTTCTTAGTTCTTCATAGGGATTTAATATATGTTCTAAAACATGAGAATAAATTACTAAGTCAGGCTTTTCTTTTAATTTATTTAGTTCCTTAATGGTTCCTATCTCTAAGTTTATGCCCTTTTGTTTTCCAAATTTAATGTACTCTGTTCCTAAATCCAAGCCAAAGACTTTGTTGTTTCTGTTCTTAAAAGCCTGCAGTATGCCTCCTGCACCTGCTCCAATTTCAACAACAAACTTATTCTCAAATCTATTATTTGCTCTCTCTCTCTATAAGCATTAGGATTGACTCTCCATGAGATACTTGTTTATTAAAGAAGGATGCAATGTTCTCTTCGTTTTCCCCTCCCTCGTATAATCTCCTATAATTTGAATCATAAAACTTATTGTAGGATTCCTGATTCATTCTCGGATTTGTTTGAAGTAAACCACATTTTTTGCAAATTACTGTAGGAACATATAAACCATATCTATCTTTCTCTGCCAATAATTCAAAATCAGAGCCATTGCAAATAACGCAATTAACCTTTTCAAAGGTGTATTCTTTTGAATTAATTTTATCTTCTACAAGCTTTTTATTTTTCAGCTGGAGCTTATTTAATTTAAGTGTCGGTTTTCCATCAAATTCATATCTTTTATTTAGCATGCCAACCATCAGTCCCCTTTAATATATAAATTTTATTGAAAGCGATTTTGTTTAGTATTTGAGAAAACCGCCCCTTCCTTTTAACATCAAATTGTTATTTAAAGTACGGTACTTTTACAGAATTTCTCTAAAAAACAGATATATTTAAATATACGTACCGTACCCACAAGGTTTGGGTGATATGAATGCCAAAAGAAGGATATGAGTCAATAACAATTCCAGAAGAGTTAAATAGAAAAATTACTGAATTAGTGAACAACAGCCAGGGGATTATCCCCAACAAAACTCAGGCAATTTCCCAGGCTTGGAAAATTTATGAGAAGATGTATCTCGAAGAAAGAAACCCTAAGCCTGTTATGATTGGAAGCAAGCTTGTGGGTCATGACCAACCAGTTTTTATCACAGCTGAAATTGGAATAAACCATAATGGAAACATGGAAATTTGCAAAAAATTGATTGATATTGCAGCTGAATCCGGATGTGATGCGGTAAAATTTCAAAAGAGGACTATTGAGAAAGTTTACCCAAAAGAAGAACTGGAAATGTCCAGAGAAAGCCCTTTTGGCAAAACCAATGGTGACTTGAAGCGCGCATTAGAATTTGGCTATGATGAATACAAGGAAATTGATGAGTACTGCAGGAAAAAAAATATCATCTGGTTTGCATCTGCCTGGGATGAAGAAAGCATTGATTTTCTGGAAAAATTTGATGTGTCATGCCATAAGATTGCATCAGCAATGCTGACTAATAAAAAACTTTTAATGAAAGTAAAATCAACCAACAAGCCAATTATATTGTCTACTGGGATGAGCACAATGGAGCAGATACAAAAGGCTGTAAATATTTTAGGGGAAAATAATCTAATCATCATGCACTGCACTTCAACATACCCCACTCCGCCAAATGAGCATAACTTAAATGTCATAAAAACCTTCAGGAAATTCTTCAATTGCCCTGTTGGCTACAGCGGCCATGAGCCAGGGGTGTACCCGGTTTTGATTGCCATAGCATTGGGAGCTTGCATGGTAGAGCGCCATATAACTCTGGACAGATCCATGTTCGGAAGCGACCAGTCTGCAAGCCTGGAAAGAAAAGGCATAGAGATCATTTGCGAGGTGGCAAGATTGATGCCCTTATATCTGGGGGATGGGAAAAAAAGAATTTACGAGTCAGAGATCCCAATCCTTAAAAAATTAAGGAAGGTAGAAAATTTAGATTAACAATGATAACTGCAATAATCCCTGCTAGGTTCGGGTCAAAAAAGATTCCAAAGAAGAATATCAAACCTCTTGGAGGCTACCCATTAATAGCTTATTCGATTATTGCAGCGAAGCGATCAAAAAATATTGACAGGGTAATAGTCTCAACGGATTCCCAGGAAATTGCAGACATAGCCAAAATATACGGGGCAGAGGTCCCATTTTTGAGGCCCAGAGAGTTGGCTATTGATACGTCTACAGATATAGAATTTATATCCCATTTTTTAGAATGGCATAAAAAAAAGGAAGGCAGTCTGCCGGAGTTGCTGGTGCACCTCAGGCCTACAACACCTTTAAGGGAGCCATCATTAATTGACAAGGCGATCAAGGCCTTAAAAAACAATGATAAGGCATCATCTTTGCGATCAGTTCATGAAATGGCTGAATCTCCGCGCAAGGCATTCGAAATCAATAATGGATTTCTAGTGGGCATGTTTCCTGATGACACCAGGCCGGAATATTATAACCTGCCAAGACAAAGCTTTCCGCCAGCTTACCATCCTAATGGCTATGTTGATGTGCTCGTACCAGACTTTATAATGAAGCACAACAACCTTCATGGGCCAAAAATATTGGCCTTTATAACCCCCTTCTCTGCGGAAGTTGACCAGCCGGAAGATTTTGAGTATTTACAATTCATAATAGAAAAAAAGGGCATCCTTTATACAAAATCCTAAAATCAGATTACAAAAATACAAGGTCATTATGATTAAAATGATTAAAACAAAATTCAGGAGAATAGTCACCAAAATCCCCAACTCCAATGCTATGAACCTAATCAATAACTTAAAAAAATATGAAGTCAGGTCCATGCATGGGCAATTGCCTGTTGTATGGGACAAGGCAAAGAATTTCCAAGTCTGGGATAAAGAGGGGAATTGCTGGATAGACTTCACCTCAACTATTTTCGTGGCTAATGTCGGGCATTCAAATCCCAAAGTAAAAAAGGCAATCAGCAGCATTATTGACAATGACCTTTTACATAGCTATACATTCATAACAGAAATCAGAGCAAGGTATATCAAAAAACTTATAAAATCTGTGCCAAAACAATTTGAAAAAGCCTTTTTATTATCATCTGGCACTGAAGCTACGGAATGCGCAATAAAATTAATGCGCATGTACTCCCATAAAGTTGGAAAGAGAAAACCCGGAATAATCTCCTTTGAGGGCAGCATGCATGGAAGAACCATGGGGGCGCAAATGCTGGGTGGAAACCAAAAGTCAAGAGCATGGATAGGCTTTGACGACCCAAATGTACACAGGCTGGAATTTCCATATCCATGGGTGCTTAATGGCAAAATATCAGGCAAAGAAAAATTTAGGCATGACATCAAAAAATTAGAAGAGAAAGTTAATATCAATAAAGACATAGTTGGGTTCATGCTTGAAGCCTATATAGGATGGGGAGCTGTTTTTTATCCAAGCGATTATATTCAAGAACTTTCCAAATTTGCCAAAGAGCATAATATTTTGATTTGTGTTGATGATATTCAGGGAGGATTTGGAAGAACCGGCAAGCTATTTGCATACCAGCATTATGATATCGAGCCGGATATTATATGCTGCGGGAAAGGGATTAGCTCAAGCCTTCCACTATCGGCGGTATTGGGAAGAAAAGATGTAATGGATATACCAGATGTTGGCTCTATGAGCAGCACGCATTCCGCTAATCCAGTCTGTTGTGCAGCAGGGTTGGCTGTTCTCGAAGAACTATTTGACAAAAATTTAATCAAAGAATCCGAGCGCAAGGGAAAAATTTTGCATTCCAGATTAAATGAAATTAAAGAAAAATATCCTAATAGAATATCTTATGTTTTAGGCAAAGGATTATTGGCTGGCGTATTATTTATCAATCCAAAGACAAAAAAGCCCGATGCAGACTTTGCCACAAAGGTGTGTTACAAAGCCATGGAAAAAGGGCTTTTGTTGGTTCATACAGGAAGGGAGTCTATAAAGATAGGACCTCCGCTGACAATACCAGACAATGCTTTAGATGAAGGATTGGAAGTTTTTGAAGAAGCTATAGAAGAGGCTGAAAAGCAATGATCAAGGCAATAAGGCATACAGGCATAGTTGTGAGTGATTTGGATAAATCACTCCATTTTTACAGAGACTTGCTTGGATTTGAAATAGTCAAGGATAAATTAGAATCCGGAAATTATATTGATTCTGTACTGTCCCTTAAAAATGCCTCAGTAAGAACAATAAAAATGAAAGCGCCAGATGGAAATTTAATTGAATTATTATATTTTAAATCACATCCAAAAAAACCAGAAAATACCTATATTACCGGATTAGGATGCTCCCATATAGCATTTACAGTGGATAATGTGGAAAAAGAATATAAGCGATTGCTTGGAGAAGGGATAAAATTCAATTCCTCTCCAGAGGCTTCTCCAGATGGCTATGCTAAAGTTGTTTTTTGCAGAGACCCTAACGGAGCATGGATAGAATTGGTCGAGGTGCTGAATGAGTAAACTCCCAAATCCAATCGGAATTATGCAAGGTCGGCTTTCACCGCCAAGAGGAAAGATGATTCAGTGGTTTCCTTTTGACACATGGAAACTGGAGTTTGACCTTGCAAGAGAAGCCGGAATTGACTGCATAGAATGGATTTATGAAGTGCCAAACGAGGATAAAAACCCGGTAAAAAGTGATGAGGGAATATCACATATACAAAAGAAAATAAAAGAAACAGGAGTTCAAGTCATCTCTATCTGCGCAGATTACTATATGAAAATATTATTAATCCAGGAAAATGGGGATATTAACAAGGATGCTGTTGAGCATCTGCGCTGGCTCATTGGACGTGCAAAAATGTTGAAGATTAAATATATTGTACTGCCATTTGTTGATGCTTCATCGCTAAAAACAAAAAAGCAGCAGGCAAGCCTTTTAAATGTATTAAATGCAGTTTTGAATGATACGGAAAAAGCTGAAATTGAGATTCATCTAGAAACAGATTTGGAGCCATATGCAATGAAACACATTTTTGAGAAAATAAAACATCCTCTGGTAAAATTTAATTATGACACAGGAAATGCTGCAGCATTAGGGCACAACCCCTCTAAGGAATTGGTAATACTTAAAGAATGGATCGGAAGCGTGCATATCAAGGACAGAATTTTTAATGGAAAGACCGTTCCTTTGGGCCAAGGGTCTGTGGATTTTACCACATGCTTTAAACTGATTAAAGCTGCAAAATACACAAGGCCTTTTATACTGCAAGCTGCACGTGATGATTCAATTGATACTATGGCATATGCGAAAAATAATAAAAAATTTGTTTTAAAATATTGCAACTATAACTAAAGACAAAATGGACTTAAAACTCAAGAATAAGGTTGTGTTTATAGCAGGCTCCAGTAAAGGTATAGGCCTTGCTATTGCACAGGCTTTTGCAAAAGAAGGAGCAAAGGTAGCCATCACAGGGCGAGATTCAGAAAGTCTCGAGAAAGCACGCCATATACTTGGCGAAGGGAACGATGTCCTGAAGATCCACGGCGATATGGCTAATCCTAAAACCATTGACAGCGCCCTCAAAAAGGCAGTTTCCCATTTTGGTGAAATAAATATTGTAATTGCCAATATTGGAAGCGGAACAGGAAAGAACGGATTTGATTTAAAATTTGAAGATTGGCAGTCAATGCTTGCCACAAACCTTATTGGAAGCATGATGCTTGCCAGCAAATCCATCCCATATCTCACAAAACAAGGAGGTTCTATTGTTTTTATTTCTTCCATAGTAGGCATAGAGACAGTTGGAGGGCATCTTCCCTACACTGCTGCAAAAGCTGGCTTGCTGCATGCCATGAAACAGCTTTCCAGAGAAGTGGCAGATAAGAATATTCGCGTGAATGCCGTTGCTCCGGGAAATATCCTTTTCCCTGGCGGAAGTTGGGAAAAGAACTTAGCAAAACGTAAGGAGTTCTTTAAGAAATACATTGCCGCAGAAGTTCCTATGCAGCGCTTTGGAAAACCGGAAGAAGTTGCAGATGCGGTGCTTTTCTTATCATCTGAAAAAGCATCATTTATTACTGGAGCCTGTTTAGTGGTGGACGGAGGACAAACACGATCATTATGAAAAATAAAATGGTTAAGCATAAAGATTCTGTAAAAGAAGCTTTCGCATTAAATGGCAGGGTAGCCGTTATCACTGGCGGAGCAGGTTTGCTTGGAGCAAAACATGCGGAGGCCATAGCAGAAATGGGAGGCATACCCATATTGATTGACATTGATGAAAAAAGAGCGCAGGAATGCGCTCAAGAAATTGCAAATGTTTTTGGAGTCAAGGCAAAAGCATATTATTGTGATATTACCAATGAAGAAGCAGTAAAAAAATTATTGTCAAAGGTTATGAAGCAATTCAAAAAAGTTGACATTCTGATTAATAATGCAGCAAACAATCCTAAAGTTGAAGGCAGATCTGCCGGATTAAAGTCACGCTTGGAAAACTTTCCGCTGCGTACGTGGAACAAGGACATGGATGTTGGATTAACGGGCGCATTTTTATGCAGCAAAATTATAGGAGCGCAAATGACGAAACAGGGAAAAGGCGTTATTTTGAATATAGCTTCTGATTTGGCGCTTATAGCACCTGACCAAAGGATTTACCGAGAGCCTGGGCAAAAGGAAGAGGAGCAATTTACCAAGCCAATATCCTACTCTGTTGTCAAATCCGGGCTAATCGGAATGACAAGGTATCTCGCAACTTACTGGGCAAAAAAAGGCATAAGGGTTAATTCCATATCACCAGGAGGAGTCTATAATGATCAGAGTGAAGGGTTTGTCAAAAGATTAGCGAATCTTATCCCTTTGGGAAGAATGGCTGATAAGGATGAATACAAGGCAGCGATTGTATTCCTTGTTTCAGACGCATCTTCTTATATGACAGGAACAAATTTAGTCATTGATGGGGGGAAAACCTGTTGGTAAGCTGTTATGAAAGAAAACAAAATCAAAAAAGCTGCAAATCCTGCTAAAATAAAACTTTTGGCATGCGATTTTGATGGCGTTATGACTGATAATAAGGTCACTGTTGATGAAAACGGCAAGGAATCGGTCATATGCAACAGGTCAGACGGCCTGGGAATAGAATTGCTTAAGAAGAATGGCATTGAAGTTATTGTGATATCAAAGGAAAAGAATAAAGTCGTTAAAACGCGATGCGGCAAGCTAAAAATTCCATGCATTCAAGGAATAAATAACAAATTACCAATTTTGAAAAAAGAGCTTGCAAAAAGAAGCATAAGCAAAGAGGAAGTCTGTTTTATCGGGAATGACATAACTGATATTGAATGCATAAAATATGCCGGCATCGGAATAGCTGTCAGCGATTCATATCCTGAAGTTAAAAAAGCCGCAAATATTGTCACAAAAAAGAAAGGCGGCGAAGGGGCGATAAGAGAAGTTGCAGACATAATATTGAAAGAAGAAAAGACTAATTAATCCAAAAATAAAATTTCTTTTTTTAGAATTATTTCTTTATTACAAAATCACTCATAACAAGATAATCCAAACCGTTTCCTAAGAAGCATTTGATAGCATTAACAGGACTTTCAATTATTGGTTCTCCTTTGATGTTAAATGACGTGTTAACAACCATTGGTATGCCAGTTAATCTCTTAAATTCGCTTATCAACTTATGATATTTTTCATTGGTTGTCTTACTTACTGTTTGCAGTCTTCCAGTACCATCAATATGGGTAATTCCCGGCACTAACTTTTGTTTATCTTCATTTATCTTGAACACAAACAGCATATATGGTACAGGATGGTCATATTCAAACCAGTCTTTTACATCTTCAACTAAAACGCTCGGAGCAAAAGGTCTGAACGATTCACGAAATTTCACCCTCGAATTCAGTAATTCTTTGACATTATTTAAAGCAGGATTTGCAAGAATGCTTCTGTTTCCCAAAGCTCTTGGTCCTATCTCCATTCTTCCCTGAAACCATCCTATAATTTTGTTGTCTGCTATTAGCTTTGCAGTTTCTTTGCATACATTATCTGACTTGTAGTATTTCAAATTAAATTTTTTAATTATTTTAACAATCTCTTCATCGCTATATTCGGGTCCTAAATAAGGTGTTTCCAAAGGATATCTTTTTTTATTTTTTAGGACGCAAAAATTATAATACAATGGTGCCCCTATCGATAAACCATCATCTCCACATGCCGGAGGAATATATATATCCTTAAAAATCTCTTTCTTTAGAATCCTCCCATTAGCTACACTGTTTAAAGCTACACCTCCAGAAAGGCAAAGATAGTCTTTATTAGTGGCTTTCTTGGCATACTCTACCATGTGGAAGTAAACATCCTCAAGTCTGACTTGTAATGCAGCTGCTACATCTTCATATCTTTTTTCAAGGTGACTATCTGGCTCTCGTCTGGGTCCAAACACCTTGATGAATTTATCAGAAATCCAGACATCCCTTCTAAATGGAAATTCAAAATAACTCAAGTCCAATTCATATGTTCCATCTTCTTTAAGAATAACAATTTTCCTAAACTCATCTATATACTTTTTAGGGTCCCCATAGGAAGATAAACCCATTACTTTACCAGGATCTTGGACGGCATCAAATCCTAAATAGTGTGTAACTGCATTATACAACATTCCCAGTGAATGAGGAAAGTCTACTCTCTTTAATACTTTAATTTCATTATTTTCAACATCAGCTATAAAAGTGCTGGCAATTTCTCCCAAACCATCCATAGATATTGCAGCTGCATCATCGAACTCAGATAAGAAGAAACTTGAAGCTATATGAGCCAAATGATGATCGCAGAAATATATCTTTCCATGATAGTTTAATCTTTCTCTTATTTCTTTCTCAACATTGTTAACTTTTAAGGCCCTATTTAAAGTAGATGTAAATAGGGGAATTGACTTGGGATAGTACTTTCCAAGGTGATGTATAACAAGATTATTAAACAAATCTTCAGGAATCATATAGTAAGTAACTAGGTCTATGTCTTCAATTGTTAAATTTGCATATTTTAGACAGAAGTTTATCGCATTAGTAGGGAAACTTCTATCTTTTTTTATCCTTGTGAATCTTTCTTCCATAGCCGATGCAATTATTCTGGCATTTTTAAGCAAAGATGCAGAAGCATCAGCACCAACATAATTTATACCCAATATGTATATCTCTTTTTCCTCTTCAGTAGCTTTTGTTTGCCGCATATAAATAAGCCTCCCTTCCCAATCTAATAGATTTATCCATGAGAATTTTAGTTGATTTATAAGATTTACTGTAATTTTTTGTGACCTCAACACTTTGCTATAGGAAAATTTAAATATTGGTGTCAATAATGTCAAGTAATTCCATAAATAATATTATCAAAAATATTTATATTTATGGATAAAAGCTTGATGGTTTAGATGTTTAAGAATGAAAGTACTTTTAGTCAACTGCCCAATAAGTGAAAGATTTCCACCATTTACATTACCTCTTGGAATGGCATACCTAATTGCTGTTCTGAGAAAAGCCAATCATAAGGTTGAGGTTCTGGACATAAATGGTTTCCGCTATGATAGAAGTGAAGTAGAAAATAAGATAAGAGAATTAAATTATGATATGGTATGTACTGGAGGAGTTATAACATTATACAAATATTTAAAGTTTCTTACTCCGGTTTTGAAAAAATATCACCCGGACAAGCCTATAGTTATTGGTGGTAATATATCTAATGAGATTCCACATCTTCTTTTTAAATATACTTCTTCTGACATATTAATGATTGGAGAAGCAGAAGTAACAGTTTGTGAACTTGCCGATGCTCTGGAAAAAAGCATCGCTCTAAAAAAAGTCGATGGACTTGCATATAAGGAAAATGGAAACATAATCTATACTTCTCCAAGAAAAATAATAGAGAATATTGACAATATTCCTTTCCCTGAATGGGACTTGTTCCCTTTTGAAACTTATATTAAAAACACACAAGAAGTTGAACAGAATCGAAGAATGATGCCAATGATAATAACACGAGGATGTCCTTTTCTTTGTAAGTTCTGCTATCATTCATTTATGGGCGAGAAAGCGAGATTTAGAAGCGCTGATAACATTGTAGCTGAGATGAAGCATCTAAAAGAAAAATACAACATAAATGGAATAATGTTTTTTGATGATTTATTTCTGCTTAACAGGAAGATTGTTGGAGAGATGTGCGACAAAATGATAGAACAAAAGTTAAATCTCAAGTGGCATTGTCTCACCAGATTGGAATATTTGTATGAGGACCTTATCTTAAAAATGAAAAAAGCAGGCTGCTTTTCTATATCTTATGGATTAGAAAGTGGAAGCCAAACAATACTTGATAATATGAAGAAGGGGATAGATCTGCAGAAAGCCAAAGAAATATACAAGAAAATAAAGGGGCTGGGCTTGAAATCAGGAGGGACTTTCATGCTTGGATACCCCGGGGAAAATATGAAAACAATAAGGGAAACTGTTGATTTTTGTAAGGAAATAGGCTTACCAGCAAATTTCTTCTTTGCAACAGCATTTCCTGGCACGCCATTGTGGGAAGAATGGAAAAATAAAATTGATGATGAGGATAAATACGTTGAAAATCTCGGAGATGCTTCTGATTTGAAAATTAATATGACTGATTTTACAGATGAAGAATTAATTCAGATAAGAAATGATATTGAAAAGGAACTGAGAGCCTATTGTTATGCAAGACCGTGGATTCTTGCAAGACTTATAGTAGACTATTATCGGTTATGGGGTTTTAAAAAAACTGTGAAGTCATGTTTAAGAAGAATAGGGGGATATTTGAGATTTAAGGATGCTGAAGAGCATTATTATATGAAAATAAGAGCCTCTACTTCAGAGAACGATGAAGGAAAAGCTTCTTTAGCCCAGTCTTAGATAGTCAATTTATGATATTTTCTAGACTTCTCTAATAAAAAATTTATTTTATTATGCCAGGCGTTGTTGAAAATCTCAAGATTTAATAACCCAAGCAGCCGTTAGGCTGCTGGGGGTGGGGAGTGCACCCCACCATGAAAAAGGAAAAAAGACTAGAAAATAAAGTTAAGCGTTTGCTAAGGAAAGCAAAACTGCCCAGACATTTAAATAAATTCGGGCCAAAGACTTACGAGCTTTGGCAGCATGTTATTGCTTTACTTGTAAAGCAAGAATGTAAGTTGAGTTTCAGGAGAACAAGCAATCTGCTAAACGATTTGGGACTTAAAGTTCCAACTTATTCTGCCTTAGCAAAGTTTGCTTACAGAATGCCAATTGAAATTTGGCAAACTTTGCTTGCTGCCACAGCAAGCATGAAAGTTAAGATTGCTGCGATTGACTCAACAGGCATGTCAAGGACTTTGCCAAGCCCTTACTATTATAAAAGGATTGACAAGCCATATCCCGTCGACATTCCCATAAAAATTTCTCTTGCTGTTGACACAAGAAGCAAGAGAATTCTTGCTCTTAGGACAAGAGCAAGAAAATCGCATGACATCAAAGATGCAGAATATTTGGTTAAAAGGTTCGCAAGATTTCCTTGCAAATTAGTTGCAGATTCTGCATACGATTCAGAGAAATTCTATGAATTTTTGTGGGACAATGGAATTGCCCCAGTCGTCAAAGTAAGAAAGAATGCCTTCAGAGGTTTTGTAAGGCATAAAGTTTTGAAAAATTTTAAGAAAAGAGTTTACAATAGGAGAAGCATGGCTGAATCTGTGATTTTTTCCATCAAAAGAAAATTTGGAACTAGCGTCAGCTCTTTGAATATGAAGTCTCAAAGAGCCGAGATGTATTGTAGGGCTATCGCCCACAATACAATTTTATGTTTTAGAGATTATCTTCAACTAGTCTTTATTATGCCAGTAAAGTTTTTATAAAGGAGCTTATTAGCAGACAGCACCATGAATAGAATTACTTATATATTTGTAGTTAAAAAAAATGATATTAACACTGTTAACTATCTAATTGAGAATAATCCCCTAAATCTTAAAAAAAAAATATTTGTGCTGTGGAATAATTCTATGGAGACTTATTTCAGAGAACATGGCCTGAAATATTTGCTAATAAGTGATTATACAAAGGACATCAATTTAGACTCCCTTAAAAAAAAATTATTGAAATTTGTAGAAAATTTCCCCCATGAAAAAATTCTAAATGAAAAATCCTTAGTAGAGTTACTTGAATATAATGGTTATTCAATGTGGTGGTTTGTAAGGCAGGGGTTTTATGAACAACTAGTTGGGGTAATGAAAGAAATTTATGTTGTTAGATCTTTAGTAAATAAAAATAATATAAAAAGAATACTTCTCTTAAATAATGATGAAGAATTCATTTCCATTGTGCAGGAATCAACAAAGGGCATAAGACTCAGAATTGTTATTAATAATGAAGGTAAAAATTTGGAAAAAACTAATCATCTAATAAAAATAAAAAAGCTTTTTTTTGGCTCTCTCCCGAGAATTATCAGAATATTCCAGGGTTTTACGCGGTCTTTTCAAATTAAAATGCAGCATGGAAAGAAGAATGTTCTTTTGTTTACGCAGGACTGGACAAACTTAAGCGAGAGCATAAGAGGAGACCATAATTCGTACACCATATTAAGGGAATTGCTTCGCAAAAACGAGCATAATGTACTGCCTCTTGATGTTGTGATTGATAAAAACGCGCAATGGAAATCTATCAGGGAGAAAAAATGGCCGTTTGTTCCCTATGACTATTTTATATTCAGGAGCTATTTTGACGTTGAAATAACAAAAAATATAGGATTCTTGAGGCAAAGGCTAAGAAAGGCATGGAACAGGCTGGATGAAGATAATAAACTAAAGAAAACTTTGACTTATAATGGAATAGATCTTAGTTTTATTCTAAAGCCAAAAATCAAATCCTACTTCTTTAACAGGTTTGACTCATTTTTAAGCGCTGCAAGAAACATGGAAGTAAGCAAAAAACTGATTGAAAATTATAATATTGATATTACTATCTGCATTGACGAGAATGGCAATTCTAGATTCTTAGTTTTTGCTTCACATATGTGTAACATTCCATCAGTAGGACTCCAACATGGTGTAATAGCCCCAATTAAAGTAACTTATGATTATAGTAAAAAGGATTTACATTGCTATAAAAATAAATTAAACTGCATCTTAGCAGAAAAGACTGCTGTATTCGGAAAAAAATTTAAAGATTTATTGATAAAAAACGGAAATTACAGGCAGGATCAAATAGCTATAACAGGTCAACCAAGAACAGATATATTCTATGAAAATAAAAACAAATATTCAAAAAAAAGCTTGTGTAGAAAATTTGGAGTAGATCATAAAAAAAAACTGGTGGTATTTGCATCACAACCTTTTGAAGATTCTTCAGAGCCAAGAACGGCTTTGATTGAGATTGTCAAATCTCTAAGAAATATAAAGAACGTTGAATTAGTTGTAAAATTACATGTTGACGATGATAGTTCTTTTTATAATGAAATTCTATCTCATTTGAAGTATAAGGCAATTGTCACAAAAGATACGGATCTTTATTCCTTGCTTTTTTGCTCAGATCTTGTTGTTTCCATAAGCTCAACTGTAATACTTGAGGCATCGGTTATGGGCAAGCCTGTTATACAGCTCAACCTTATTGAAAATTACGACTTTTTTGGAGATATGAAGAATAAAGCTTTTATAAAAATAACTAACAAAAAAGATTTGCCAACAGCTATTAAACGTTCTTTGTTTGATGAATCATTCTCCAAAAAAATAAAAATAAAAAGAGAAAAATCCATTTTAGAATATTATCACAGAATTGACGGGAAAGCGACAGAAAGATTCCTGAATGTTGTGGACGAGTTGTTGGAAAATAAAAAAACAGGTAAGAAATTTTATTAAATATTTATAATCAAGCCTGTATGCAGAATTCTAATCAATTTTTATCACAGCATCCTTAAGCATTTCAAACTTTATCAAAAAACAGCCATCTTTCTTAATTGCATCGTATTTGCTGTTTCCCTCAATTTTGAATTTATCTGCATTGTAAAGAAGGAAAGATGCATTTTTCAATTCTTTTTTTGAGCTTATCTCGTAGCTTTTGTTTTTTTTGCCGGATTTAACAATCAAATTCCCCCTTGCTGCCCACCATTCAGTTATCTCGCCTAAAGGCGCGACGTATGCTTTTAATTCTTTTATGCGCTCAACAGCCTTTGCGTAAACCCACCAGTATCCGGGGTAATCTTCCTCATATATCACACGCTGGTGCCAGTCCAGGACAATCAGCCCGTTATTTTCCCTTATCTTATCGATAAGCTTTTCCGTGTCCTTCCATGCGTCTTCCTTGCTCAGATTCATGGGGCCAAAAAGAGTTCCGTCTGATGTGGTGAAAGGTACTTCTATCAAATCCAGCTCCTTGTCTTCAAGAGCGTCATAAGCAATAAATGGAAAGCAGATTGAAGCCCTGAATCCGCTCATGTTGATGTACCCGACAGTTGAGTCATAAGCAAAAAGCTTATTGTGCAGCCTCCATGTGTAAGGCGCTTCAAACCTGCCAAAATGCTGCCTGTTGCCGGTAACTTTTCCGTTCAAAGCCTTTTCCAGTATCTCCTTTTCCTCTCTTAATTTTTCAAAATCCAGGTAAGAGGTGTAGCTTCCATGAACTCCAATCTCAAAGCCCATGCTGTGCAGCTTTCTTATGGCATTTTTTATTTCATCGCTCCTGACATCATAGTATGGGTCAAGCTTGTGCCTTCTTTTCGCGCAAAGGTAAAATGATGAAACAAATCCGTATTTTTTCTCGAAATCAGCGACGTTCAGCATCTGCCAGTAGGGCTTTTTGTTTGTGATTATGCATTGAATCATTGTGTAAGCAGAGGAAAACGCAAGCTTTAATTTCAGCTTTAGAAATAAAACCAGTATTTTTTTAGCCTGAACCAAAGAGCCGATGAAATTGTACTTGTAAAGCACATCAACATCATGCGTCAGTGAAGCGGCAAAGTCTTCTGCACAAGGCCAGTATGCCTTTTTAAGCAATGGCAGATTCTGCTTTCTAAACTCTTCAATGATAAGCTCTTCCAGATGCCTGATGTAATTATTAATTATGGGCTCTTTTATGAAATCCTTCAGAATTGTCTCAGAATGGTCAAATCTTTTGTGCATATCCCTTGCCTTGTTGTCCATCTCCTCCTGCCTGGCCAAAAGAAAGAAAGATAGCGATACAATGTCTATGTTAAATATTATCTTTCCATTTGATCTTGTGTACGGGCTCTTCCCGATTTTGCCTATGAAATCCCCTGAAACAGGTATTTCTATCGCGTATTTGGATTTTAAATTAGGATTATTTCCGTAATAAACAACCACAGGATAGCTTTCCGCATCTTTTTCATTGATAAAATAATATTCAAATCCCATTATGCCAAAGAGAGTTTTGAATACGTAAAGCGATTTTTTATTTGTGTTTTCCAGGATTATGCCAATCATTTGCCTTACAGACTATTTTGAAAAATGCCTGTTCAGAATATCCGCAATTTTTATGCATCTTTCCCTATTTGTCAAGCCGTGAATTTCAGCTATATACAAAATTTCCTTTACTATATCGCTGTCAGCATTGCATTCTTTTCCTTCCATATTCATTCCCCCATATCATTTCATTTTTAATTGTTATTTGCCATGCTTCTTTTTCAGCTGCTGCCCGCAGCACATCATGTCACAGTAATCCTCATCGCACGGCTTGGTGACTGTCACTTCAAGCTTGCAATCCTCACAGAAATACACATCACCTTTTATCATGTTTCCCATAAAGCCACCTCAAGACAGCGCTAACAGCAGGTATTTAAATAATTTGTTCAGATTTTATAGAAATCCAAGATAACAAATTCCCCAAAATGGCTAAATCTGAAGCCCGGGATTCAGAAAACTTTATATAGGGATAAAGCAACTTGATTCCAGATGAAAAATACAAAAGTGCTTTTGATAAATCCCCCTTATTTGAACAGGACAAGAAGGAAAAAGGATGTAAACGTTGTCCTTCCTTTGAGCCTTGCATATATAGCTGCTGTTCTTGAAAAAAACGAGTACAAAGTTAGCATAATAGATGCTGCGGTGGAAGGGGATGTAAAACAATTTGAGGAAGGGATATACCATGTCGGGCTTTCTTTTGACGAGCTTAAAGAAAGAATCAAGCAGGAAAATCCCGATGTTGTGGGAGTATCGTGCCCTTTTGCGATAAGGATGAAATTTACTGTTGAAACATGTAAAATTATAAAAGAAATAAACCCAAACATCAAGGTTTTTGTCGGGGGAATACACCCCAGCGTTAATTACGAGGATTTTCTTAAGACAGGATACATTGACTATGTTTTAATTGCTGAAGCTGAGCTCACAACCCTTGACCTTGTCAATCATATTGAAAATAACAATCCAAATCTTCTGGACATAGATGGCATAGCATACATGGACAACGGGGAAATGAGAAAAAACCCAAAAACAAAATTCATAAAAAACCCAAGCGAGCTTCCATGGCCTGCGAGGCACCTTTTAAAAGTTGAGAAATACTTTGAAAACAGCGCAGTCAGGTGGGACAAAAAATCAAAAAGGGAGATGTCCGTGATAACAAGCAGAAGCTGCCACCAAAGATGCACATTCTGCAGCGTCCATTCTGTAGGCGGGCCGACATGGAGGCCAAGAGACCCTATTGATGTTGTGGATGAAATAGAGCATCTTGTCAAGAAGTATAATGCAAAAGAAATTGCGCTTGAAGATGACAATCCTACGGTCAGCAGGGAAAGGACAAAGGCCATCTGCAATGAAATCATAAAAAGAAAACTGAATATATACTGGAAAGTGCCTGCAGGAGTCTCCATAAGAACTTTGGACAGGGAAGTCCTTACACTTATGAGAAAATCAGGCTGCTATTCGCTGAATCTTCCCATAGAGTCAGGGGATGATTACATGCTGAATACAGTGATGAACAAGCAGCTGTCGCTTGACAAGGTAAGAGAAATTGCAGGCATCGCCCATGAGCTGGGATTTATCCTTAATGCATACTTCATAATAGGAATGCCAGGCGAGACCCACCAGTCTATAAGGAATTCCATAGAATTTGCAAAGGAACTGCCTTTGGATAAAATCACAGTTATATTCCCATCAGTTCTCCCAGGCACGGCTTTTTACAATGACTGCATCAAGAACGGCTATATAGATAAGGAGGAGCATATGAAAAACCTTACTGACCACCATTTGGCATTGTTCGGCGATTACATGATTAAGCTTCCTAACCTGCCCCAGGAAGAGCTTATAAAATACAGGGAAATGTTCTACAGGGAATTTACAATATCAAAGCTCAAAAAAAGGCCATGGTCTTTCCTTTATCTCCTGAAAAGAGATCCAACTGCTATTCTAAAGCTTCCCGGCATGTTATCCAGGCATATAAGGTCCTTGTCAAAGCACTTAGCATCCCCGACGAGTTAATAGGGAATATGGAAAACACATTTTCTTGAATAGGGCTTTTTCAAAATGTTTAAGTATTTGCCTAAGTTTTTCAATACCTCAGCAGGATGAAAATGGGGCTTAAGCTAATATCTCCAGGCAAGGAAAAATGGAACGAATTTGTAGACAGCAACACGCATTCCACTGTCTTCCAGAAGTATGAGATGGCTGATGCTTACAGCAGTGCAGGAAACAGAAGCGGCATCAGGCTTGCAGTTTCCAATGAGGAAGAAAAGCTCCTTGCATGCATGCTTGTAAAAATAGAATCAAAAAAATTTCTTAAATCATTGACTTCTATAGCTATAATAGAAAATGCTCCTTTGTATGAGGATTCCGAGCATGGAAGAGAAGCAGCGGAGTTCATCATCAAGCATTATGATAAATACATAAGGAGAAAGGCCCTTTATTCAAGCGCCAAAGTCGACAATGACAGCTTTCTTGAGGGGCTGTACGAATCGGAAGGGTACAGCAGGACAGCAACCCTTAACTTCGAGATCAGCCTGGATAAAGACCCTGATGCAGTTTTCATGGCAATCCACAAATCCAGAAGGAAAAACATCAAGAAAGCCGCAAAAAATTTGGAGATAATTGAGTCAGGCAGGAGCTCGTTGCCTGGCTTTTACAAACTTATAAAGGAAACCTACGATAAAGTTGGAGTGCTTATTCCGGATATATCCTTTTTTAATGCGGTTTTTGACCTGATGCCGGAAAATGCCAAACTATTTTTAGCCATGCATGAGGGCAAATGCATTGCCGGAAGGATTATACTGCTCCACAAAAAGAAGATGTTTGATTTCTATGCGGGGGCATCTTCAGATCACCTTAATCTTTTCCCGAATGACGCATTGGTCTGGCATGTGCTGGAATACGGGTGCAAAAACGGATACGAGATATTTGATTTTCAGGGAGCAGGGGTTCCTGGTGAAGAGTACGGGGTGAGGGAATTCAAAAAAAGATTTGGAGGCAAACTGGTGAATTCCAGCTGCTTCAAGAAAATCCACAGGCCGCTGATGGCAAGCCTTGGAGCAAAGCTTTTTTCGGCTTACAGAAAGGCTTTTGAGCAGGGCTCAAAGCCCTCTTCGGGAGAATCTGCAAATGAACAAACAAAAAAGGAAATATGAAATAATTGGCAATTTTGACAAGGCAACATCCATTTTTGCAAAATGGACACCTTCCAAAAGTTTTAGGGAGATATTCAATAAGAGCGTTTTGGAAATTTTGAATTCACTGAAAAAAAAAGATAGGATAAATATACTTGAGGTTGGTTGCGGCCATGGCACATGGTTTGGATTCATAAATCAGCTGACATTTTCAAAAAAAATAGAATATATTGGAATAGATTTCTCCAGAAAAAGAGTGGAAACTGCAAAAAAATTTTTTAAAAAAAACAGGAATGCAAGATTCCTAGCAGCAGATTACCTCAACTATGATGATGTTAGAAAATATGATTTGATATTTTTTATAGAAGTTTTCCAATATTTGCATAAAAATGACTTTTCAAAATTCCTTAAAAAAGCAAAAAACATGCTAAGAAAAAATGGCTATGCTGTAATAATCGACAAGGAAAAATACTCGACACATTCCTTTAAAATATCTTTAGGAAAATTTCTAAAAAAACTGCCATACTACTACAAGCATGTGCATTACCCTTCATTCAGCCATCTGACAAGGCTGGGGAAAACATCCAGTTTTAATTCTGTTAAAAAAATAAAAGTAAATGAATTTAACGCTTTAGTTATGAAAAATTAAGCGCCTGCAAAAAATCAAATCATTCATTAAAATACAAAAACCGAAAAATATTTATATCATAACTTTCCTTATAGAAATTAAATGTGGTGAGCATGATTCTTTTCAAATCAAAGACCTTTCTAATTCTATCAATTTTAACAATATTATCAACAATAAGCGTCATTTCTGCAATAGTTTTGGATAATAATGTAACCGTCAATGAAATCCAAGACTGCACTACTGAATTTTACAATGCAAAAGAAGACGTTTTTGATCATGTTACTAGAGAAAGAAATGTATATAATAATTGTATTTATTACCATAATTACACGCTTTGTTTGAATACATCAGGAGCAAATACCGATTGCTCTCAAGAACAGCTTGTTTATAATGTAACATGTGCAATTGGAACTGAATCTTATCAAAGCTATGAAAAACTAAGCGAAAAAGTTGTTCAGAAAAATAAAACTGTATGCAGTAAAAAGGCTTATACAATTGGTATAGCTGGCTCTACAAAGAAAATAGATTTTGGTAAAGCTGGGTATTATTGCAGTTTGGATGGAAATATAGTAACTTGTGATTCTATCCATGATCAAAAGCGGAGAAACATGCATTAAATTTGAGATTACAAGCCAAGGGATAAATACGTTGCAAAAAAGAATAGATTCAGTTGCCTTAAAAGATATAGAGGTAGAAGATGTTTAAGAAGTTTATTTGGTTTTTTGCAATGTTTTTATTAGTTATACCTTTTGTCAGTGCTACGACAACCAAGTATTTCTTTAATTCTACAGGTTTTAATCAAACTTTTGTCATTCCAGTCACCACCTCAAATGTTTATTTCTTAATGTGGGGAGGTGGCGGAGCTGGAGGAGATGGTGCAGGTCCTGGGCTTAATCATGGAGGTGCTGGTGGCTTTACAAATTGTACTATTAATTTTACAGTAGGTGAAACTATAGTCCTTACTGTAGGCCAAGGTGGCAATGGAACAGGAAATATTGACAGGCCTCTTGCAGGAGGTGGAGGAGGTAGAAGTCAAATAGCAAGGCAAAGTGATGATGAACTTTTAGCAATTGCAGGAGGTGGAGGAGGTTCAGGAGGAGCACAAGGGGGTGCAGGAGGAGGTACAAAAGGATTAAGTGGTTCTGGTGGTATTGGTGATACTCCTGGTTCAGGTGGAACCCAGACTGCTGGCGGTGCTGGAAGTTTTGCAGGAGGTTCTTTATTCGGAGGCAATAGTTCAGCTGTTGCTACAGATAATAGAGCTTTTGGAGGATTTCCGAATGGAGGAACAGGTTATCATCAAGGTGGAGCGGCAGTTGGAGGAGGCGGAGGAGATGGATACTTCGGAGGAGGCGGAGGTATTGACCCTTCAGGAGGAGATGGCGGAGCTGGAGGAGGAGGCAGTGGTTATATTGGAGGTTGTAATATTGGAAGTGAAACACTTGCTACAACAGCAGTAAACAGTCAAACTCCCCCCAAAACAGGTGATGCTGATTTTATAACTATGAATAATACTAATCGAATAGGCATTGGTTATGGAAATTCTGATAGAAATGATTATGGAGGAAATGGAACAATTATAGCAGTTGTAGAAATATCAGCAGCAGACACAACACCGCCAGAAATAAAGTTTTATAATATAACTTCTGAAGGAGGCTTAGGCTGCACAAACTGGAACACAAACAAGCAAAATTCTTGTAAAACTTCTGATAAAACCCCTACAGTAAAAATAAATTTAAGCGAACCTTCTTTTTGCGCTATAAGCACTCTAAATTTAAACTATACAGATATGATTGCCAATGATCCTTTAACAAATTGCACAAATGCACCTGGAAATATTTTAACTTGCACTTTGCCAGACACAAAAGAATTTACTTCTCCTGGTTTATATAATATTTCAATAGGATGTAAAGATGAAGCTGGAAATCAAAACAGAAGTTCTACAAGCGGAAATCTTACAATAAATTTAACTGATGTGGCACAACCAACAGTTACTTTGGAAAAGCCAGATAACAATGCTATTTTATTTTTCAAAGACAGGCCTTTTAGATTTAACTTTACAGCAACTGACGACTTTGGATTGCTGAATATGAGTTGCAGACTTTACTTTAATAATACCTTAAAACAGACTAATTCAAGTGTTAAAAATGGAACCCTAACTAACTGGATACTGGTAAATATAAGCAGAAATGTATGGCAATGGAATGTTACCTGCACTGATAACTCCAGTAATACAGGATCCAGCGCAAGAATAGTTACTATCAACAACACAAAGCCTACAGCCCCTACATTGCAGACACCAGCAAACAATTCAGGCTTCGGCAATCAACCTTCTAATTTGCCGGAATTTAATTGGAACAATTCAGTTGATGATGATGGAATTGATACAATCACATACACAATAGAGGTTAATAATCAAAGTGATTTTAATGGAAACAGAGTCTACTTCAACAGTTCTGTGCCACAAGACTCAGATAGAGTTACTGGCGTTAATGTTACTTTGCCTTCAAACGATGAAGATACCTATTTCTGGAGAGTAAGAGCGAATGACGGTTTTGGAAACAGCAGCTTTTCGAAAACTTTCCAGTTTGCTTATGCTAATTGGACTATTACGTTTAATTTAACAGATAGTGTTACAAATAAAACACTGACATTTTCAGGTAGTCAGAGAATGTCAGTTACTTGTGGTGGTTTTAGTACTAGACAAACTAAAACTAATCCATTTCCTGCTACAAATACATTTGCTCCTGATGATTATACATGTCAATATACTGCAGATTTACATTATGGTAAAACGGATTCGTTCATTGCAGATAGTAATAAGATGGTAGTTGTGCCTATGTCTCTTATAGGAAAAGGTCTTACAACAGAAGAACACAATTGGTTACAATTCCTCTATAACTGCTTCAACTCAGGAGAATGTATTGACTTATTAAGAACAATAAACCAAACAACAAAGGACATTTGGAAGAGAGTAACTGGAACAGACACTTCTGTTATATTATTTGAAAATATCACAACCAACACTTTAAGTGCTACTTCAAATATAAGCATAGACTATACAATAAACATTCCAGTAAAAGAAGGCTATGCTGTTGGAGCATTACTACCCTTAAGGATGTTCTTCTGGATTACTGACGTAAATAAGACAAAGTGCTTTAATCAAGATAAGGCTACCGATACTAATAGGGCAGAAGCGCCTTATTGTTTGCCATTGGTTGCTGAAACCTTAGGTCCAAATGGTGGCCAAGTTAACTTTACAGTAGATTTAAGACCTAATATTCCAAATGGAGATTACAACATAACAAGGTCCATAGAGATTGATCCTATTATCAATAATGCTGTAAGATGGGTTAATTATGGTCAAGATAATATTGGACAAATTCAAGTTTTAGAATCTGGAAATGCCGCTTCTCACTTAATAAAGACGGGGGAAAGTATACCTGAAAAATCAATAAAAGAACTAACGGATATTACTGGAGCATCGTTTATAACTATTAAATTGACATCTAAAGCAGTAAAAATTATATTAATTATATTGTCCGTAATAACAATAACATTGTTTGGATATATAATATATTCAAAAAAAAAAGACAAAAAATTAAATTAATATCCCATATTTTAATATTTTGCTGTATCCGTTAAAGAGAAAATACCCACAGTTGAAAATATAACAATAAGCGAAATTGCAAATATTACAGAGCCAGAAGCAAATGCAACAAAAAAATTTCAAGAAGAAATGCAAAAGAAAGATTATAGTCCGTTAGCTGCAATAGCTGTTATTTCTGTTTTGGTTATTTTAGCTGTTTTTTTCTATTGGAAGAAGAAAAGTTAATATGCTGACAGATAAAAGTGCTTAAGTTTTTTGACAAATTAACAATGTACCTTAAACCATATAATTTATAAATTCCCCTCTATTTTCTTGCCCATATCAAAATGAAAAAACTTAAGGTTGCTGTCATAGGCGCAGGCGCAATGGGCAAGAGCCATGCAAGAATTTACTCAGATATGGGCAATGCAGAATTAATTGCTGTTTGCGACAAAGATGAAAAAGCAGCAAATGAAATAGCTAAAAAGCATAATGCAAAGCCATTTACAGACTATAAAGAAATTGATGAAAAGCTGGATGCTGTTTCAGTATGCGTGCCTACAAAGCTGCATAAGGGTGTTGCCATGTTTTTTATAAACAAAGGGATTAATGTGCTTATTGAAAAGCCCATCACCGACAGCCTTCAGGAAGCCAAAAAGCTGATAAAAGCCGCTGAAGTAAAAAATGTAAAATTAATGGTCGGGCATGTTGAAAGATTCAATCCGGTAGTTACTGAAATTAAAAAAAGACTTGAAAATAATGAGCTAGGAAAGGTATACAGCATAACTGCCAATAGGTTCAGCCCATTTCCCCACAGGGTGATAGACGTAGGAGTTACAACTGACTTGGCTGTCCATGACATTGATATTGTGATGCACCTTAATAATGCCAAAATAAAGAGGATTTATGCAGAGACAGGGCAAAGGATACACGCAAGCCATGAAGACATGCTCAATGCCATTATAAAATTTGAGAATAATGTTGTTGGCATAATAAGCACAAACTGGCTTACTCCAAAAAAAGTAAGGGAGCTTTACGTTACCGGGGAAAAAGGCATGTTTGTTGCTAAATACCTGACTCAAGAATTGTATTTCTACAAAAATGAGTTTGCTGAAAAAGAATTTGATTATTCAAAAGGCATCACAAGCATTGTTGAAGGAGATATGATAAAAATAAAAATAAATTATAAAGAGCCATTGCTTGCAGAGCTCGAGGAATTTGCAGACTGCATTATCAAGGACAAAAGGCCAATGGTAACAGGAGAAGACGGGCTTAAAGTTCTGGAAATTGCGTCAAAAATGCTCGAATCCGCAAAAAACAGCAAGGTGGTGTTTTTATGAAAAATGTATTGGTGATAGGCCTAGGCGAAGTTGGAAATGCTCTGTGTCAGGTGATAGAAGATTCAGGAAAGTACAAGCTGTTCAAAAGAGATATAGAAGACATTAAAATTAATGAAGAAATAGAGATTATGCACATATGCATACCTTACATGGATAATTTTGCAGGCATAGCCGCTAACTACATTAAAAAATACAATCCCAAGCTTGTTGTAATAAACTCAACTGTAAGGCCGGGCACTACAAAAGCAATTTACGATAAAACCAAAAAAAGCATGGTGCATTCTCCTGTCAGGGGAAAGCACCCTGAAATAAAAAAAGGTCTGCTGCTTTTTGTCAAGTTCATAGGGCCTGCAGACAAAAAATCAGGAGAAGACGCAAAAAAGCACTTCGAATCGTTGGGAATGAAAACTGAGACTATGAAATCGCCAATGGAAACGGAGCTTGGCAAGATTTTTGGCACAACATACTATGGCCTGTGCATAGCATATCATCAGGAAATGGAAAGAATATGCAAAAAATTCAATGCGGATTTTAAGCAGGCAGTAACAAGATTCAATGAAACATACAATGACGGCTGTAAAATAGCAAACCCCAATGTCGTGAGGCCCGTATTATACCCTGGATTCATAGGGGGGCATTGCGTTATGCCCAATATAGGAATATTAAAGAAAGATGTAAAGTCTGATTTTCTTGACATGATAGAAAAATCCAATGAGCTGAAGAAAAAGGAATCAGATAAAAAATGAAGATTCTCAGCGTTGTCGGCGCAAGACCGCAGTTTATCAAGCTGGCTGTTTTATCTCACGAAATAAGAAAGCACTTTGATGAAGTTGTAGTCCACACCGGGCAGCATTATGATTATGAAATGTCCAAAATTTTCTTTAAGAACATGAGGATACCGGAGCCGGATTATAACCTTGGCGTTGGGTCAGCGGAGCGCAGCAAGCAAATCAAAAAAATGATTGATGGCCTGTGCCGGATTATTCTGAAGGAAAAGCCAAGCTTGGTCATTGTTTTTGGAGACACAAACTCGACTTTGGCAGGGGCAATGGCAGCATCAAAATCTGGAATCAAGATTGCCCATATTGAATCAGGGATGAGAAGCTTTAACAAGTCCATGCCTGAAGAGATCAACAGAGTAGAGACAGACAGAGTTTCTGATATACTGTTCTGCCCAACATGGACAGCTGTCCAAAACCTGAAAAAAGAAAGGATTACAAAAAATGTATTTAAAGTAGGGGATGTTATGATAGACTCTATAAAGCGGAACATCGGCATTGCTGAAAAAAATTCCAGGATTTTGGGGAAATTAAAGCTCAACAAAAAATCCTATCTGCTTGCAACAGTGCATCGTGCGGGAAACACGGACATTAAGGAGAACTTGTCCAATATAATGGGTGCCCTGCTCAGCATCGGCGAAAAAATTGTTTTTCCGGTCCATCCCAGAACGGCAAAATGCCTTAAGCTGTACAATCTGGATAAAAAGCTTAAAAATTCAAACATAATTGTAACAAAGCCGTTAAGCTACGCTGATACTTTAATTCTTGAGAAAAACGCAAAAAAAATAATTACTGATTCAGGAGGGATGCAGAAAGAAGCCTATTTTTTCAAAGTTCCATGCATCACTTTGAGAGACTCGACAGAATGGACGGAGACAGTGAATGACGGCTGGAACATTCTTGCAGGAGCAAATAAAGCAAAGATAAGGTATGCAGTAAGGAATTTTAATCCAAAAGGAAAGCAAAGCGAGAATTACGGGAATGGAAATGCGAGCAGGAATATTGTCAATATACTTAAAAAATTCAGCCTTTAGCTGCATTCAAAAATTCCCCTGCAATCGCATCATAGCTATAATATCTTTTTATTGCAGATGCAGAATTATTGGCCATTTTTAATCTTAAATTTTTATTTCCAATGAGTTTTTTTAATGCTGCCTTTAGTTTTTCCTTATTGTGCTCTGGAAATTTCAAGCCGTTATTGTAGCTTGCCAAATAGCTTAACTGCAGATCCACAATCACTATTGGAAGATTGCATGCCATTGCCTCCATTATGCTTACGGAGTTGTTTCCTGGCCACACTCCGATGTCAGCTGCAGAAAAATAATCCTTAACATAATCTTTTTTTACAAATCCTGTAAATACAGTCCTATTTTCAATTCCAAGCTTTTTGCTTAAATTCTTCAGCTCCTGCATATAAATATTATCGCCTCCTCCAACAATAAGCAGCTTTATGTTTCCATTTTTTATTTCAGACACGGCTTCCAGCAGCAATTCTATGCCCTTTCTCCTTACTATTGTCCCGGAAAAAGCCAAAACAATGTCATCTTTCTTGATATTGAATTTTTTTCTTATGCTTGTCTTTGCTTTGTTGTCAAACTTAAAAAAACCAGTGTCAACTGCCAAAGGTATCAATAAAATATTTTTTGGCGCTATCTTATGGATATTTACCAGGAATTCTTTTGTCTCTTCGGTTACTGCAACAATCCTGTCCGCATTGTTAAGGCTGTAATTCACAATAAACTTCCTGAACAGAAAATAATCCAAAAACCTGAAAAGTCTCTTCCACCAGTGATGGCTGGGAATTTTGTGGTAGAAGTCATGCTGGTCTACAACAAGCCTGTAATTGAACAATTTTTTATAATAAGCGGCTAATGCAGGCAAGCCCTGCCTGCTCTCATGCGCAAAAACTACATCCGGCTTTATCTTAGCCAGAGCCTGCTTCAATCCCCTAGCCAAAATAAAGTCAGAGTACTCAAAAAAATGCTTTAGCCTGCAGACCTTGATGCCATCAATAACGCTGAAACCTGCCTTTCTTTTTCTTGATGTGTTTTTGATGCCAGCTTCCTTTAGCATTGTTTCTATGTTTGGGAAGGGATAAAGCATGTCAGAAGCCACTACATAAACATCATGCCCCATTTCCCTGTGCTTCTTCGCCAAGTAGTACTCTTGATAGCCTAGCTCAGGCACAAAATAGCCCATTAAATGAATAATTTTCATTATTCAAGTGGAAAACACCCACCCACATTTAAACTTTATTTTTTCTATATTGAAAATAAACATAATAAAATTGAATTATTTACTATATTGAAATAAATACACATTAAAAAACAAATAATTTAAAAATATACCAAAAATCCAACTAAGTTAACATGAAAATAATGGTCACTGGAGGAAATGGCTTTATAGGGCACACCTTAGTCAGGCATCTCCTTAATGAAGGAAATGATGTTAAAGTTCTTGATATTAAGCCGATTAAATTTACACATCCTAAGCTTGAATTTGTAAAAAAGTCCGTGCTTGAAGACATAAGATGGGAAATGAGAGATTGTGATGTTGTTTATCATCTTGCTGCCGAGCTTGGAGTAGTCAATTCCGATAAAAAGCCTTTAAACACACTGGCTGTCAACATAGACGGCACAGTAAACGTCTTCAGGTGCGCGCTTGGGACAAATGTGAAAAAGATTGTTTATACCTCTTCTTCAGAAGTTTACGGCGAGCCAAGAGAAATACCAATAAAAGAAGACAGCCCAAAAAGCCCTGTTAGCATCTATGGAGTTTCAAAACTAACAGCAGAGATGTATGCAAAAGGCTATGTTCAGGAATATGGCATGGACATAAATCCTGTTAGGCTGTTTAATGTTTATGGCCCAGGGCAGGGCTTTGAATGGGTCATGCCAATTTTTATCCAAAAAGTTTTGAACAATGAAGCGCCTGTTGTTTTTGGAGACGGAAGCCAGGTAAGGTGCTTCACTTACATTACCGATGTTGTTAGCGGAATTGAAACAGTCAGAAAAAAAGGCGCAAAAGGAGAAGCATACAACATAGCAAATACAGACCAGATTACAATGAAAGAGCTTGCTGAATCAATAATCAAAGTCTCCGGCAAAAGCCTAAAGCCAAAAATTGTCGGCTTTGGAAAGGACACAAGAACAAAAGAAAGAGAAATCATGACAAGAATCCCTTCAATTGAAAAATTAAAATCATTAGGATGGAAGCCGGAAGTCAATATACATGAAGGAGTTAAAAGAGCTTATGATTGGTACAAGGAAAATCTTGGAAAAGAAGAGTTGTTTTATGGATGAAATTCTTATAGTTTAAAGTTACTGCCAGATCATATTGTTATTGTCAGATTCCTTGAATCGCTTAAAGTTCCATTCCTTGCTGTTGCATTAACATTAAATGTTCCTGTTGCTGTGAAGTTATAGTCTATGTAAATAAACATCTGCTCATTTGGCTGCAATATGCTGTTTGAAGTGGCATTTATGACATTGCTGTTTTTAGTGTCAAATGTCCAATTTGTATTTGTTAAGTTTGTATTTAAAGAATTTTTAATTATAAACTCAAATATTCTTTTTGAGCCAGATTCGTTTGCAACAGTCAGGTTATAAGCCTGTATATGCTTTATGTCTAAAGTTAGGCTTTTTGAGTCTGAATATGTTTGATTTGTAACAGAAGCAACCGGGCTGAATGTTCCAGTCTTGCCATAGTCATAGCTTACAAATATAAACACAGTCTCATTTGGCTGTATCGAGCTGAATTGGCTAGTTGAGTTGATTATACTCCCGTCTGCTGTTGTTAACGACCAATTTAGGTTTGTTAGGTTTTGCAGCAGATTATTTTGAGCCTGTATTTCAAATATCACATTGGTTACAGCAATGTTAGAAGCGCTGAAGCTTGTTATTGCCAAATCCCCCACGCCTACAGTGGAGCTTAAGGAAGAAGATACAGCAGTTGATTGGCTTAATCCAGTTGCATTTGCCTTCACATTATAGCTTCCTTGATCAGAGAAGTTGTATTGCAAGTAAACAAATGCCCTTTCTCCTGCGCTTAAGCTGGTATTTGAGGTGCTGTTAATTACATTGCTGTCATTCGTGTCAAACCACCATTGGACATCTGTAACTGTTGCATCGCCATCATTTAAAATTACAAATTCAAAGATTTTTAATGTTCCATTGGTGTACATTGCGGTTATTGATTCTATAGCTAAAGAAACAACTGTTGGAGGAGTATTCTGCACAATGTTGTTGCTTTCGTTGCTTTCATCAACCAGATTGTCAAAGTCTGCTATGGCTGTGAACAGGGTTGTATTGGATGTATTGCTTACTATAAAATTATAAATTTTTGATTCGTTGACATTTAGTATTACAGTACTATTTATAGCTGAAAAAGTTTCATTGTTAAAAACATCAAGGAATACATTAAAAGCTGTTGACTCTCCGGTATTGTTGAGTTTTATTGTAACATTAGACTGATTTGTTGTTTGGTTGAAAATTACAGTCATATTCAATTTCAAGTCCGGCAAAGGCGGTCTCTCAAAATCTGTATAGGTTAAATTTGTTATTGTATGAGGTTCAAACTGCTTGTCTGTAATATTTCCATTTTCTATTAGCCTTGCGACACTTAATAGATATGGCCCGCTTATTTTTGTAGAATAGATGTCAGAGCCATTTATCCTTATGCTTAGAGTCTTATTTCCAATAGACAAGCTTTGCGATGCGGATAGATTTTTGACAAAATTGTTGAATTGGTCATATATTTCAGCTTGTATTTCATAAGTAGTTGTGTTTTTAACTGCTATAGTAAAGTTTACTTCTAGGAATTCTGACAAGTTATTTGCATTGGTATCAATGCCTGCGCTACTGTAGTTTCTGAAGTAAGAGGTTTTTGCAAAATCTTCATAATTATAGGTTGATGTGCTATAGCTCGGCTTAATCAGTTTTTTACCTATTGACACAGAGTCTAAAGTGAAGTTTCCATTATAATGAGTGGATTTTATAGTCTCATTATCAAAATCCAATGAAACTATTTGTGTTCCAGACGATAATGTTACTGGTTTTGTCGCACTTATTATGGTTTCATTAAATTTTAAATAGGCAGTTATATTAGTGTCTTGATTTTGGGAGACATTGAGCGTTAAATTAATCCTTATGTAATTACCATTTACATTCTCGTCAGTTATGCTGTTTATATTCGTTCCATTCTCAAATTCGCTATAGGTGCTTGTTTCTATGCTGTATTTACTAAAGACTAAAATATTTGTCGTGTTATAAATTCTCACAGAATAATTGTATTTATTTTTGTTTAATAAGCGAGTGTCAAAGCTTATATTGACGTTCGATATACCGGAAGATATGCTTTGATTAATCTTGCTGGACAAAGTTCCACTTTCTTCTGCCAAATCAAAATAAACCTCAAAAAAAGCAGTGTAAGTAGAGTTAACGGTAATGTTTATTATTAAAGTATCATTCTGTCCATTTGAGTTTGAGTCTGACATATAATCAGAAAACTGATTAATATTAAGTGTGCCGTCATTATATCCAAAATTGTAAGAGTCAATTAGTTCTTGAAGTGTCAATGCGAAAATAGATGGGACTATAAGTATTAAGATCAAATACACTAAAATTAATTTTAAGTTTTTAAAAACCATTTATATTTACCTCGGTGTTCTCATCAGTATGCAGATAATCAAAAACAAACAAACCATCCAAATCTTGTTCTGAAATATAATCCGCTCTTGAAGCTACACTTTTACTAAAATAGAATTCTTGGTTATCTACAAGTTTTCTCAATGCGGCTATCTCGCCGTCAATATCGTTTCCAAACACGTAAATATTTGTACCATCTTTTACTACAAGTCCATTGTAAGATAATCCCTCAGATTTAGAATTAAACAACACAAGATTATTGCCTAGTTCCCATCTCTGTTTTGAGTTTTCTCGAGTTTCCTGTTTGCCTTTCGGTATATTGCTGTTTTTTCTTCCAACGTAAATATTAACATCCTGACCGCTAGACACTAATTCGATATAATCATCTAAATAGTTATTGATTACAGAAGTTAAAACAGAGTAATCTGTGCTAATATCCACGTAAGCTTTTGTTGCTGGTTTTGCGGCCTTTCTAATATAATTATTTGACTCATCTATTTCAGCTACAGTGTTTTTGAAGTCTACAGTAATTGAAATAAAGTCTGTAGAGTTTAAATCCCATAATACAGATGTATTTTTATTGACATACTGAGATAATGATATTATTTTGGATTCATTTTGTGTTATAGCTCCTTTAAGATTCTGCCCCCTGAAATCAACAACTATTGTGCCATTAACTTTCTCGACATTAACTAAGGCAGTGATATTGAATTTATTTGTTGCAGTTGATTTTATAGTCACATCACTAGTCTTTATTGACAAATCCGTCTTATTAATGCAGATACTACAGTCAAAACTTAAAGAATCATAATCGTTATTGTTGTCAATAGTGCTTGATTTAGTGCCGCAGAAAGTAGCATTATCGCTACAATAAATGTCTCTATAGCTTATTTCCTTGAAGCCATCCGAATCAGTTGTGCCGTTCAAAATTCCATTGTTATAGACTTTAGTTCCATTTATCGGATTGCTCTTTAAATCAGTTACAATTACTGAAATAGTTTCGTTGCATTTATCTTGAGTCAGTTTTTTGGTTTGCATTTTAAAGCTCAAAGCGACCGAAATTTTCTGGAACTGGAATAAAAAGCCATATAAAACCTAAAAAAAATAATAAGTAGTAACTATAAAAAAATAAAAAAAGGATGAAAAATATAATCCAAATTAATTTATTATTCCGTATTAAATAACTAATTAAACCAAATAATAAAGCGGCTAAGAGACTTAAACTCAATAATAAAATGGACGTATTATAATGATTACTAATAAATTTTGGAAAATAAAATAAAATAAAATAAAATAAAATATGAGCATATTTTGAATCAAAAATTTTAACTATATTTTGTTTCATTTTAACCTCCATTAATAAAGTTCTTAATTATTTGTTTGGTATCACTCCTATCGGGTAGACTCTCTTGCTCTCTAGATGATGTGTGATAAACACTATCAATCCTTACTCTATCATCATGACGATTCAATACCGTAATTGAATTATCTATCTCAAGCGAATCTTCATAAGGGACAACTCCATCACTAACCCCGGGAGGAACCCATCCGAAAAAACCTTGATTTTGGGGTATTCTACCATAAATCATTAAGAAATTATTTACCGTTAATCCAGTTCCGGGCTGGCTTCCATTTCCATTTCTTACCCAATCGATATAATTTCTAAGAAGATTATAGGATACACTGTCATTTCCGACAAGAGAACTTGCAGCAGCGTAACATATAGTCTTACTTGTATTAAAAAAATATCTATAGCACTGATTTCTTGCTGCTATTCCTACGTCTGTAGCAGGAAGATGGCTATTTGACGCCAATTCTTGCAAGATATTATTTCCATAATCTCTAGCAACCATCGCGAATGGTGAATCCCCATGGAATGTCCCCGGACAACCAACGGCAACAAAAGTGTCTATCACTCTTGGATTAGCTGTTAGATTTATTAGCCTCCAATCACTTCCATTATGATAATATCCAGCATTTTGTTTACCTGTATTCTGATACTTTTCAAGAGAACGTAGAGCTACTCGACATCCATTACTAAAACCTATATAGGTTACGTTGGTTTTATTAGAATATGTTTGTACACCACTTATTAAAGCAGGCCAGTAGTAATCTGTTAACTCAGAAAAATTATAATTGGGGCAATTGACACACTCAGTGTTTGGACCTCCCGTAATTTCTATCAACCATGTATCTCTGGGCTTTCCAGTACCAACTCCTTGAGCTATTTCTTTTGCTAATTTCTCCCACGTAAACAAATTACTCCATAATCCCCTAGCTAAAACTACTGGTTGTGGATTTATAAATTCCCTAAATTTAGGTCCTAGTTCAGCATTTATATGTTTGATGCGTAAACTTGTGTTGTCGTTTGTTGTGAGAACTCGCTTTATAGCCAAAGTTGAAACATCACTATTCAAAACATTCTCTACAACTTTAGCAAAATTTGCATTGTTCTTTCTGTACTTAGCCTGATTCTCATCAGTGTGTAAATAATCGAATACAAAAAGTCCGCCTAAATTTTCTTCAGAAACATAATCTACTCTGTCATTTCCAGACTTAGAAAAATAAAACTCCTGATTGTCAACAAGTTTACGTAATGCGGCAAGGTCTCCATCAATTTCGTTACCGAATACATAAATATTTGTTCCAGAACGAACTACAATGCCATTATATGGAAGCCCTTCAGATTTTGAATTGAAATTAACTATATTATTTATCAAACCCCATCTTTGTTTTGGTTTTTCATTGGTTTCTTGTAATACTTTTGGAATGTTACTATTCTTCCTACCAACATAAATATTAACTTCCTGACTACCCTGTGAAACAGAATTGACATACTGCCCCAAGAAATTTTTAATTGCATTTTCTAATACTGGATAATCTGTCGTGACTTCAATGTAAGCATTAATTGGGTCATTTGTTGACTTCCTAGCATAATTATTTTTATCATCAGTTTCAGCTACAACATTTGTAAAGTCTACTGTGATTGAAACAAAATCTGTTGAATTTGTGTCCCACAATACTGATACATTCTGATTTTGGTATTGAGAAACTGAAATTATTACAATGTTACTTGCAGTAACTTTTTCTACTGTTATTAAGGCTGTAATATTTTTTTTATTTCCTTGTTTTTTTATTGTAACATCACTTGTTTTTATTGACAAATCAGTTTTATTAACACATACATTGCAAGAAAAGCTTAAAGAGTCGTAATCGTTATTGTTATCGATAGTGCTTGATTTAGTTCCGCAAAAAGTAGCATTATCGCTGCAATAAATGTCTATAGACTGAGAATTTCCGCAGACTGCATTTGTATAAGTAATTTCTTTAAAACCGTCTGTATCCGTCGTGCCAGTAAAATTACCATTGTTATAAACTTTAGTTCCGTTTATTGGATTGCTTTTTGAGTCTGTTACTATTACTGATATTGTTCCATTGCAAGGCTGGGTTGTTTGATTGCCTCTGCATGGTGATGTTGGAGTTGAAGTGCCATTTGTGCCAAAATCTGCATTCTCTTCATCAGCACTTGAATCACATGGTGTATCTGCTGCGCATGTGCCAGTACCTATATCTTTGTTGCCTCCTGTGTAGAAGCATCTGTCTGCATATTGTGTTGATGAAGTGCAAACATACTGACGTTGGTTGCATATATAGTAGTCCTCAGGAGGCTCATTCCCCAGCTCATATATAGTAGTGAAATAACAAAAAAAACCATCTATATCATCTATCTTAGAGGTCGAAGTTGGAACTTGACCTGTACCTAACCCACCATTTGTTGTACATGAACTGCCATCTGCTTCCTGACATCTAGTATCAAAAGTAGGGTTGCCGTTCTTGCAATTATTAATATTTGTTTGAGTTCCGTAACAATCATCCCAAAAGCCATCATTGGTCCAATCAAAACACTCAGCCAAAACTGTATGTGAATCATCAGTCATTCTGGCATTCATAACATGAGTTTTAAAGACTATATTATCGTGTTTACAATCTACTCCGCTTGGGCAAGCAAGGGTGTATTGGTCTGAGAGATTGATATTTTGAATTAGTACTAATATTGTACCATTTTCTATTACCTGATAAATATCAGTTCTTTTACTACTATTATTAAAAGTAATATTAACCAAATAATACCCAGGTAAGAAATCAACATCATCAATAGTTCCAGTTCCATTTAACCAAAAGTTATAGGTAATATTTGGCAACCCATAGTTTGAAATATTAAATACCTCATAGAAATAACTGGTATTTGTAAAAGTATAATTTGTTGTATTTAATCTAACCTGCACTAATCCATACCCATACAAATCATCCTTTCCAGCAGTTCCTAAATCCAAAGCGTCATTTCTTAATTTTGCCCTTATCTGCTCGTTTGTTAATGAATTGTTAAAGGCTTTAATCAAAGCAGCAACTCCTGCAACATGTGGAGCAGCTAAAGAAGTGCCTGATAAAATACTATAAACATTGCCCAGATAAGTAGAGTTAATATCAACTCCAGGGGCAACTAATTCCTGCTCAAAGCCGTAAGAGCTGAAAGAGGCTAAGTTATCATCAGAATCAACTGCTCCTACTGCTATGACTGTGTCATACTTTGCAGGATAAAGGATATTGTCCGTGGCTTCGTTTCCAGAAGCTGCAACCAAAACAATATTGTGATTATAGGCCTCTTGCAATGCCTCCTTGAATATTTGCGAATAAGAACCCAACCCAAAACTCATTGAAACAATGCTGATATTATTATCAATAGCCCATTCAATGCCTGCAATCGCATTGCTTAAGTCTCCAGTAGAGCCTTGCATTATTTTGACAGAATACAAGCTGACTTCGGGAGCAGTTCCAGCTAAGCCTTCATCATTTAATAGAGCCGCTATAACCCCAGCTACTGATGTGCCATGACCATTGCTGTCATAGTAAGTATTATCAACAAAAGAAACCCCTCCAGCAACAGCCAAATCATTATGCGCTCCAATTCCCGTATCCAAAACAGCAACTTTTACATTAGAGCCTTTGCTTAAGTTCCATGCAGAGTCAGCTTTGATTTTTTTGATATTAAATGGTATATTTTCGCCTAAAACTTCCACTTCTTGCTCTAGCTCTAAAAATTCAATTTCTGTATCTTCAATCAAATCTTCAATATCTTCAACTTCTCCGCTTATTTTAGTTACTTTAAACTTTTCAATCTTTTTATCTAAAGTAACGTTGGCAAATTTACTCTCGTCTATAGAATTCTTGAATTTAATTATGTACTTCCTTCCTTCCTTTTTGTCTTTAATATTTTTTAAATATTTTTCAGTCTCATCATTTAATTTATTTTTATGCTTTTCAACTATTTCTGATAGATTTTTTAGTTTTTTAGGCAATGTTATACTTATTGTTTCATTGATTGTTAGATTAATGCTTTGATTTATTGAAATATTCTCAATTGGAAAAGTCAGATTAACTGTTTCATTGCTGATTATTGACTGATTTTGTGTTGTTTCATTTATTAAAGTAACATCTCCAATAATTGATTGATTAGTTATTGATTCGTTTGATAATGAAATATTAAGCAATGTATCATTTAGAGAAATATTAACACTAGAATTATCCGTTGCATTAAGCACTGCTGCACTTACAATTAACACAGAGCCAAAAAGCAAGCTAAGTAATGCAACAAAGCTCAACTCACCTTTTTTGTTTTTTGGCATTTATAGCACCTCTTTTGCTCTCACCTCCCTCATTTCGTTGCATTAATCATTGTCTCTACAGTTTTTGTTATGTTTGTGCCTGTGATGTTGGACATTTCCAATACATACAAGACAGGTGTTAAATTAAAAAACTGCACATGCTGTTCTCCCTTAGTTATGTAGTTGAAAGCCCACATCTTGCTGCCTTTCTTTGCTGCCCTGTCAAAAGTGCCTTTAACTTGAGAATTACTTAAATTCCTGGCATATATCTGCAAGTCTGTGTAGTTAGTGTAACTACTCAATAAAGCATTTTGAATGCCTATCCCAATTGAGGTTCTGCCAGCAGCTTCTAAGCCAGTTACCGTAAGGTTTAATGCTCCGCTGGTGCTTGAGGTGTTCATATTTCCAGAAGCATCTTTGCAACTTGAGTAGACTATGGAATCCTCATAAACCAATTCGTCTGCGTCTATTAAAGTGCAAGCATGCTCTATAGCGCCTTCTCCAGAAGTGCAGTTCCTTAGGCTTCCCATTGTTGTATAATTGGTATTATTAGTTCCAATAGCGCAGAAAGCAGATTCGCTTGTATTAAAGTAAAGTGTTGGCGTTGTATCGCTGGTGCTGCAAGCATTTGAAGGATTTGTATTCCAGTTCGAGCAGGAAGATCCTTGATCACTATACGCTGTTATGTATGGTGAAGTTGTATCAGGTGCTGCTGGTGCAAATACATTAGTGTAATTCAAAGGGTCAGAGCCTAATGTTGTGCCGTTCCACAACTCTATTAATTCCTCCGTTGTTGGTGTATCGTTGAAATAATAGATAAAATCTATTTGCGTACCAGATTCATCATAAATGAGCCTAGAACCTGGAGTAGAAGGAGTCGCTCCAAAAGTGCCATTTAAAAGTGTAGTAAAATTTATATACCAACTTCCAACGTTTGAACCAGCTGAAAATGTTAATGTCTGGTTTGTTCCATTCTGAAAAGCCCAAAATCTTTCTCCTGTATTGCCCATGCAAACAAATGTTTTTTGCCCATTGGCATATGAGCCAAAAGTGAAAGTAATTATAGCTGCAGAAGCCACTCTACGGTCAAATTGAAATATGTTAGTGTCTGTTGCCTGAAATGCAATATGGGTTGTAACAGCAGCAGTTCCATCTGAAAGTGACGCAACAGCTTTAGTCAAAACAGAAGTACTGCTGAAATTTCCTGAAACACACCAACCGCCTTCAGAATCATTTTTTATGTCTACTATTCCAAATTTTGTATAAGAACTAAGTACACCATTTTCAGAAGAACCAAAATATGAAGTAGAATCGTTATGAGAAGGAAATACACCAAAATTTACTCCAATAGGAGCGGAAGTTCCACCACTTCCTGTCATATTTGCATGATTGTTGAATATTCTTTCTGTGACTTGGCTTGCTCCATTATATCCCTGCCACCAAAACTCTATCTTGTCTTTGACGCTGTCTGTCAAGGCAGATGCTTCTGCAAATGGAATTGTAAATAATAAAAATAATGCAAAAATCCAAATAAAATTAAATTTGTTCATTTTGGCACCTCCCCAAGCGCCAATGCGCTTAGATAGAAACTTGGATCATCCTCAACAAAATCTTCTCTGGAATTTTTATATAATGTTTTAATGCTGTTGTCGCAAATCTCAAATCTTTGGCAGCTTTTTCCTCCTTTGCAGTCAGTGAATTGCCCTTTGAATGCCCCATCATCATTAGAAACGCAAGTCACAATTAAGCATGTATTTTCAACATTGTAAATGCAAGGTCCCCATTCAGAATAGTTTATTTGTTGCTTTAAAACAGCAGTTCCTTTGTCTATTGAAATAATAAACTCATTATTTGGCTTGCATTCTGTTCTGTTTTTTGTGGCAGTAACCTCTCCTGTTTTGCATTGGTAATTAATTACTTCCTGGCTTACAGAACAATCTGTATTTTTCCCTGAGGTATTGAGGCAGCTTGTAATGTTGAGGTAATGAGTGCAATTTCCATATATGCCTTGTATTTCATTGTAAAAGCTTGTAGTGCACGTGTTTGTTTCTTCTAAGCTTATTGTAGGAGTTAATTGATCTACATTGCTTACTGTATCAATTATTGG
Source organism: Candidatus Woesearchaeota archaeon (assembly GCA_018303655.1). GTDB lineage: Archaea > Nanobdellota > Nanobdellia > Woesearchaeales > GW2011-AR4. The sequence goes on along the minus strand of JAGVXT010000021.1, from coordinate 11,383 downwards.
GCTTAATTGGCTGAAAACAGCTATCGACAGCAAAATAGCTATTACTATGGCTAATACTATAATATTCATTTTTTTCATAGAAAACCACCTCTTATTTTTATAATGATTTTATTAGATAATAATAAATTTCTTACATTGAAAAATATAGAAAGAGCAACACGTGTATAAACTAACCTCTTTTTACAAATGCTAAACCCCCCCCATAGCAGAGTACTAAAATGAGAATTTATTTAAGCTTTTCTATTTTGATTTGACAACTAATTTAGATTTATCAACCCCTTCCAATCCCATGATAAAGAATTCCCATTGCCTTTATTTTTTCCTTATCAAGGCAGTTCCTGCCGTCTATGACAATCAATATTTTCTGCTTCTTTAATTTTGCCAGGTCAATATTCTTGAATTCATTGTGGTCAGTCGCTAAAATCAAATAATCGCTTTTGTTCAATAATTCATCTAAGTCTTTTACATTGCTGCCTTTTTTAACATGAGGGTCAAAAACAAAGACATCAGCGCCTTTGGTTTTTAATGCGTTGATTATTCCAAATGCAGGGCTTTCCCTTGCATCATCGACATTTGCCTTGTAAGCCAGCCCAAGAACCCCGACCTTTGCGCTTTTAATTGATTTTTTTATTTTTTTTAATTCATTTTCCAACAGTTCGATTGCATAATGCGGCATGCTGTTGTTTATCTCCCTTGCAAGGCTTAAAAATTGATGGTTAAATCCAATCTGTTTTGCTTTCTCAATCAAATAATAAGGATCAATTGGAATGCAATGCCCTCCAACACCGGCTCCAGGATAATGGGGCATGAAAGCGAATGGCTTTGTAGATGCTCCCTTAATGACTTCAATAATATCTATGCCTGCCTTGTCAAAGCTCTTTGCCATCTCATTTACAAATGCTATGTTGACGTCCCTGAATGTGTTTTCCATAATCTTTGTGGCTTCTGCAGCTTTGACGCTGCTAAGTTCAACCACATCAGCCTCTATTATGCTCCTGTAAAACTCAGCAGCTTTTTTGGATGCTTCCTTTGTAATGCCTCCAACAACCCTTGGCAGGTTTTCAATAGCCCATTTCCTGTTGCCAGGATCAATCCTTTCAGGGCAATGAGCGACAAAAACATCGTTTTTGTAAGCGTCAAATTTTTGTTTTTTCAATATCGGAACTACAATCTCCTCAACTGTGCCCGGATAAATGGTGGACTCAATAACCAGAAGGGTATTCTGCTTTATGAACTTAGAGATTGCTGATACAGATTCCATTAAAGCAGTCAAGTCAGGGGCATTATTCTTGTCAACAGGGGTTGGCACGCAGACAATCACAACATCGGAATTTGGGATGCAGTCAGTGGGATTTGCTGTGGCATGCATCTTTATATTTTTTAGTTTCTTTGCTATGAGTTCGTCTTCAATCGGGCTTATGCTTTTGTTGATCAAATCAATCTTATCTTTGTCAACATCCAAGCCATATACCTTATAGCCTTTTTCTGCGCATAAGCAAGCCAATGGCAGCCCTACATAGCCCAAGCCGACTACAGTTACAGTTTTCATTCATACAGAAAATTGGTATTTTGTTTATAAACATTTCTCATAAGTTTTAAATAGGGATGTTTTGTACTATTTCTTTTGCCGATGGCGATAAGGTTATTATTAAAAGAAATAGCGAGTTTTTTCCGTTTTTTCTGGAGAACTCCGAAAGAAGAAAAAGCAATTGTTTTCTATTCTGAACATGAAAGTTATTACTCTTATTTTGAAGGCATTATTAAAAAATTAATTGGCCATTATAGAAAGACCTTGTGTTACATAACATCTGATCCGCTTGACCCAATCTTACAACAATCAGAACCTAAAATAAAAACGTTTTACTTGAATAAATTATTTCCATTCTTCATGACACTTGTTAATTGCAAGGTTTTTGTCATGACATTGCCGGACCTTGATAAATTTTATCTCAAAAGATCAGTTAAAAATGTTCATTACGTATATGTGTTTCATTCTCTTGTAAGCACCCACATGATGTACCGAAATGGCGCTTTTGATCATTATGATACTATCTTGTGTGTTGGCCCACATCAAGTTAAAGAGATTCGTAAATACGAAAAACTTAATGGACTTCAACCAAAGAAACTTTTGAAGGCAGGATACTACCGCTTGGAACGAATTTATAAGGCATATCAAAAATTATCTTCTACAAAATCTTTTTCAACAAACAAAAAAACTGTTCTCATTGCACCTTCTTGGGGTGTTGCTAATGTGCTTGAATCTTGTGGAGAACCTCTTGTAGATATTTTATTAGAAAAAGGCTACAATGTGATAGTCAGGTTTCATCCAGAAACCGTAAAACGATTTCCAAAATTGATAGCCATATTTGATTCTAAATTTAAAAATAATTCAAATTTTACTTTAGAGACATCTGTGGCAACAGACACTTCATTGCTATATGCCGATGTTTTAATATGCGATTGGTCTGGAATTGCTCTTGAATATGCTTTTGGAACTGAAAGACCAGTTTTGTTTTTGGACGTTCCAGTAAAAATACACAACCAAAGGTATAACGAGTTAAGCATACAACCAATAGAATTTCTTCTTAGATCTAAAATTGGAGTTGTAATCTCTCCAAAAAAACTGGAAACTATCCCTCATGGGATTTCCAAGTTAATGGAACGCAGAACGTACTATAAAAAACGTATAGCCGAATTAAGAAAAAAGTATGTGTATGCTTTTGGTCATTCTTCAAATATTGGCGCACAGTATATCTCTGACATTTTAAATAGAGATTCCGAAAGTCATCAGAACAAACAACAGAAAAATTAATACACCTTTAGTCAATGAAGCCAGTAATAATTAAGCATTAACGAGAAAAACACTAAATTAGTTCGATAATAATAAAATTTTTAAAAGAATAAAAATGAAAGAAGAAAAATGCATATTCTGCAATTACGAACTAATAAAGGATGATATTTTATTTAACTCTAATAACTTCTTTGTAAAGGTTGGTGTAGGCATACTTGCCCCTGGGCATATAATGCTTATAACAAAAAGTCATATTAAGTGCTTTGCCCAATTGCCAGTTAACTTCAGAAAAGAATTTCTAGCGCTAAAGGAGGATATTTTTAAAAAAGTCAAAACTAATTTTCATGCACCGATTATATATGAGCATGGAATATACAGCCAAAGTATTAAGCATGCTCATATCCATTTTATTCCACAAAGAAGCGATTTTTATAATCTGAATAATATTAAAGAAAAATTATCAGATAATATGAAAATAACAAGGATAAACAACCTATTTGATATAGAAAATGTTTTCAAGAGCGAGGGATCTTACTTTTATATCGAAGAAAATAATCAAAAATGGGTATTTCATACAAAAGGTTTACAGGAAAATAAATTCAACTTTAGGATAGAGTTTGCAAGGCTTACTGGTCTAAAAGGCTTAATAAGCTGGAGAAATATGGATGAGAAAGAGAAAATAATGAATAAAGAATGGGTTAAAATAACTAAAGAAGTTTTTAAAAGATAGTAATCTCCAAATTTTATTATAATTACACCCTAGGGCATATTAATTCTACTGCTTGAAAGCGAAACCTTTAAATACTTCTACTAGTCACACTAGTAAATATGAAAAAAATAGTTTGGTTAAATAAATCAAATGGACAGCTTTGTGTTACAATCCCAAAAGATTCCGGAATTAAAGAAAGTGATGTTGTGACTGTGGAAAAGGAGAAAATAAAAACCATAGTCTATTCATTAGTCACAGGCGATCTCTTTCATTATGGACATCTTAAAATGCTTCAGGTTGCTAATAAGCTTGGCGACTTGCATATTTGCGGAGTTCTAACAGATGAGGCAATTAAATCCTACAAAGAACCACCAATTGCAGGCTTCAAAGAAAGAAAATCCATAATTTCTTCTCTCAGATGCGTTGACATGGTTATGACACAAGAGCAGCGTGACCCAACTGAGAACCTTGAAAAGATACATGAGCAGTTTGAAAATGCAAAGCTAATTTTTGTAATTGGTTCTAACTGGAAAAAAGTGCCAGGAGCACAATATATCAGAGAAATCAAAGGAGAAATTATACAACCTCCTTTTTATGAAAGATTGTCAACAGAAAATATTGTAAATAAAATTTTTAGAATTTACAAAAGAAAAGTAAATGAAGAAAAGTTAAAGGTGATTTGAATGAAAACACAATATTTAGCGATATTAGTTGGAATTTTGTTGGTGCTGGCTAGTTGCCAGGCACAAAAGACTGCAGGTACGGCTAAAACTACAAAAGAAACTAAAACAGAAGAGATTAAAATCTTAAGAATGGGACTTATTCCTGCAGATGATGCAGAGGAGATGCTTAGGGATTATGAGCCAGTTAGATCATATTTATCAGAAAAACTCGGAATTCCTGTTGAAATAAAAGTCACATCTGATTATACAGCTGCCATTGAGGCTATGAGATATAAGCACATTGATATGGCATGGTTTGGTCCATTTTCTTATGTTATTGCAGCAAACATTGCTGGTGGAGAGGCAATTGTTAATGGTGTAAGAAGGTCAGATGGAAAATCAGATTATCATAGCATCATAGTAACAAGAGCGGATAGCGAAATAAATAAAATTGCAGACTTAAAAGGAAGAAGTTTTGCCTTTGTTGATCCAGCTTCGACATCTGGCAACTTAATCCCAAGAAAAATGTTAATAGAAAATGGAATTAACCCAGATAAGGATTTTAGTACAGTATTTTACGCAGGAACACATAATGCAGTAGAGCTGGCAGTTGCAAATAAAAAAGTGGACGCTGGAGCTGATTCAGATAATAGCTTTGACAGAATGGTTGCAGCTGGCCAAATAGACCCAAAAGTAAACAAAATCATATTTACTTCACCTCCAATTCCAGGCTCTCCAATAGTGGTTAGACAAGATTTGCCTGAGGATTTTAAGAAAAAGATAAAAGACACTTTAATAACAATGGATGAGCAGACAATCCATAAGGTAAGTGGTTGGGGAGATATAGCAAAATATAAAGAAGTAAAAGATAGTGATTACGATATAATAAGAGAAACAGCTAAAATTCTTGGAATGGATCTTACAAATCCAAAAGCTGCAAAATAAATCATTAATACGACTATGATAAAAATAGAAAATTTAACTCATAGATATAAAAATAGAAAAGAAGACGCTTTGAATAACATTGATTTACATATAAAACATGGCGAGAGTGTTGTATTGATAGGTTCTAGCGGTGCTGGTAAGTCTACATTTCTGAAATGCATTAATAGGCTTGTAGATCCAGATTCCGGCAAGATACACATAGATGGAAAAGAAATTTTAAACTGCCCTATAAAAGAAGCTGAAAAAATAAGAATAAACATAGGGATGATTTTTCAGCATTTTAATCTTCATGAAAGGGAAACTATTTTGAAAAATGTTTTGAATGGCAGGCTGAGCTACAATAACACATTTAAGACTATCTTAGGAAAATTTTCAAAAGAAGATTATGAAATTGCAAGAAATAATATAAAAAGGGTTGGTTTAGAAGAATACGAAAATGAGAGAGTTGCATACTTAAGTGGTGGGGAAAAGCAAAGAGTGGGAATTGCAAGAGCACTCTCCCAAGAGCCTAAAATAATTTTAGCTGATGAGCCTGTTTCTTCACTTGACCCAAAACTAATGAGAGAAATTATGGATTTATTAAAGAAGATATGTGAGGAGGAGAGCATCACTTTAGTTTCAAGTTTGCACTTTTTAGACTTTGCTAAAAGATACGCAACCAGAGTAATTGGAATGAGAGATGGAAAAATAGTATTTGATGACAAGCCCGAAGAGCTAACCGAACAAAATATTGTGGAAATATATGGAAAAACAAGAGACTGGTATATGTATGGTAAGCTAGGTTTCTAAAATGAAATTAAAAAAGACAAAATTGCCAAAAAAATACAAACACTTTTTGATAGGAATCCTAATAGTAATCGTTTACTATTGGGCTTTAAGCGGCACTGATACAAGCCTGTCTAGCTTTGCCAAAGGTTTTCCTTTCATGGTGGATTTTATCAAGAGAATGTTTCCGCCGGATATAAGCAATTTAAATGTATACATTTTGAAAGCAGTTGAAACATTGCAGATGGCAATAATTGGCTCTTCATTGGGAGCATTGATAGCATTTCCATTATCTTTTTTAGCAGCTAGGAATCTGATGTCAAATAAGATAGTTTACCAGACAGTAAGGGCTATATTTGACATATGTCGAGGCATAAACGAAATTGTGTGGGGGCTTATTTTTGTGTCAATGGTTGGCTTAGGCCCATTTCCAGGAGTTTTAGCGTTAGCAGCGCATGTAACAGGAGCGTTGGGGAGGTATTTTTCTGAGGCAATCGAAACTGTCAATCCAGAAGTCATCAAAGCAATTGTGTCGACAGGCGCTAACAAAATACAAACTATTGTAAGGGGGATTTTTCCTGAAGTAAAGCCCTTATTTGTTAATTACTCATTGTACTATCTTGAAAATAACTTCAGAGCTGCAACTGTTCTTGGTTTAGTTGGGGCTGGAGGAATCGGAATGGAGTTAATAACAAGCATGAGGCTTTTCAAATCTAGAGAAGTTTTGACTATCTTAATCGTGATGATTTTAACTGTGACTATGATTGATAGATTTAGCGCATATTTGAGGAAAAAAATAGTGAATATAGAGGTTGTAGAATGAAAGCTATAATATTGGCAGCAGGAAAAGCAACAAGGTTACAGCCCCTTACTAAAGACACTCCGCAAAGTTTGCTAAAAATTGGCAATAAAACTATTTTGGAGATGCAATTGAGCATTCTAAACAAGTGTGGGATAGATGATGTTGTCGTTGTAACAGGTTATTTATCTGATAAAATAGAAGATTTTGCAAAAGGCAGGAAGATAAAAATTAGGTTTAATCCATTTTATTCTGTTTCTGGGATCTTAATGTCATTGTGGGTTGCAAAAGAAGAGTTAAGGGACGGATTTATTATGCTCTATTCTGATATACTATTTGAAGAATCTATTGTCAAACTCTTGTTGAATGACAAGCATGATATTTGTCTGGCCATAAAAAAAGATTGTCTAAGGGAGGAAGCAGAAAAGGTATGTGAGAAAAACAACTTCATTACTAAAATAGGAAAAATTGATGTTGATAAACCGAATGCAGAGTTTGTAGGAATAGCGAAGTTATCTAAAAATGGGGCTAATTTATTTATTCAGGAAATTGAAGAAATTGCAAGAAAAAATCTTAATGCACAATTTATAGACGGAATACAAGCAGTGATAGATAATGAAATCAGAATCAGCGCTTGTGATATAAGAAAAGCTAAGTTTATTGATATAGACTTTGAAGAAGATTTGCAAAAGGCAAAGAATATTTTTTACAATGAGGTATAAACACCATATCCTTAGTTAGAGAAATGAGTTAAAATAAACCAAGGAGGTTGTCAATAATGAAAAAAGTTTATGTTGCAATGGGAACTGACATCCTGCATCATGGCCATATAAACATTATAGAAACTGCACGCAGTTTCGGGGAAATCACAATAGGACTGATGACGGACAAAGCGCTTGCAAATTACAAGCACCTGCCATTGCTTTCTTATGAGCAGAGGAAGAAGATAATAGAAAATGTTAAAGGCGTGGTTAAGGTTGTTCCGCAGGACACTTTAGACTATACTGCAAACCTAAGAAAAATAAAGCCGGATTATGTAGTGCATGGTACTGACTGGAGAACTGGTATCCAGAAAGAAATCAGGGCAAGAGTTATAGAGTTGCTTAACGAATGGGGAGGCAAGATCATAGAGCCGGAATACACTCAAGATGTGTCATCTACCATGCTGATTAACCAGTTGAACAGCATAGGCACCACTCCAGAATTAAGACTGAGAAAGCTTAGGAAATTAATTGGGCTAAAGTCTATTGTAAGGGTTCTTGAGGTGCATAATGGGCTTACAGGCAGGATTGTGGAAACAGTCAAGGTTGCTGAAGACGGCAATATAAGGGAATTTGACGGCATGTGGGTGTCAAGCCTGACAGACTCGACTTCCAGAGGCAAGCCTGACATAGAGCTTGTGGACCTTACATCAAGGCTACACACAATAGACCAGATATTTGATGCAACAACAAAGCCCCTTATGTTTGACGGCGACACAGGTGGCTTAATTGAGCATTTTGTTTATACAGTCAAGACTTTGGAAAGATTAGGGGTGTCGGCAGTTATTATTGAGGATAAAATCGGGCCCAAAAGAAACTCTTTATACGGGACTGATGTGCGCCAAAAGCAGGATTCAATAAAAAACTTTTCAAGAAAAATATCCGCTGGCAAGAAGGCTCAGGTCACTGAGGATTTTATGATAATCGCAAGAATTGAAAGCCTGATTCTGAAAAAAGGTATGAAAGATGCAATTGCAAGGGCAAAAGCCTACATCAAGGCTGGAGCTGATGCCATTATGATACACAGCAAGGAAAAAGACCCGGCAGAAATAGTGAGCTTTTGCAGGGAATACAAAAAAATCAAAAACAGGATGCCTTTAGTAGCTGTTCCAACCACTTACAGCACCATTACAGAAAATGAGCTTAGCAAGGAAGGAGTTAACGTTGTTATATACGCTAATCATCTTTTAAGGAGCGCTTATCCTTCCATGGTTAAAGTTGCGGAAATCATACTGAAAAACCAAAGATGCTACGAAGCTGAGGAATATTGCATTTCTGTGAATGAAATCCTAAACTTGATTCCAGGCGGAAAATGAAGGCAATAATCATAGCAGCAGGACCTGCAAAAAGGCTGAAGCCATTGACAGACAGTTTGCCAAAATGCATGCTGAAAATAGACGGCAAGCCAATAATCCAAAACACCATAGAATCGCTTAGAAGCAACAGAATTGACGACATATCTGTAATAAGAGGGTGGAAAAAAGAAAAGATAAATTTTCCAGATATAACTTATTTCGAAAACACGGATTTTTTTAACAATAATATTCTGCACTCACTGATTTTTGCAAGAGCTAAGTTGGAAGAGGCAATCAAGACAAATGAAGAAGTTGTTGTTAGCTATTCTGACATTTGGTATAATCATGGTGTTGTTAAAAAATTATTAGCAGATAAGCACGACATAACAGCAGTTGTTGATACAGAGTGGCAGGATTATTATCTTGGAAGAACATCTCACCCAATTTCAGAGGCAGAAAATGTCATCTTGGACGATGACAATAAAATATCCAAGATAGGCAAACACATATTTACCAATAACATAAATAAGAACAGCCAGGGAGAATTCATAGGCTTATGGAAATTCACACCAAAAGGAATAAGCATCTTTTTAAAGCATTTTGACAGGCTTAACAGCACTCTTAAAATGACAGAGCCTTACCAGAATGCCAAGGAATGGCAAAAATCATACATAACAGACATTTTTCAGGAGATGATTGACAAGGGAGAGTGGATTTATGCAGTTTTAATACAAAAAAACTGGAAAGAGTTTGACACAGTTCAGGACTACTTAAAACACAGCGGATAGGCTGCAAAGGAAATAAGAGTACGAAATAATAATACCTAACATATCAATACTATAATGTAAACAATCAAAATGAAACAAGCAGCTCAATATTTTGACCAGAATGGCATACCTTACTTGTCAAATGCAGGCACTAAACTTTTGAATATGTTAAATGGGGTGAAGCATACAGTGCCTAGTTTTGCCAGAATTCATGGACTGGACCCTATTGTCCTAGCGGCAGTGACAAATGGAGGAATAGGACCAACTTCAGAGGTAAGAGCAGCGATTGAAAGGCATTATCCATTAAGAGTCAGGGATATTTATCCCAGAGAACATCAGGATAAATTTCCAATTCCTGATGATACTCTTGACGGTGTTGTAATCTACAGGGCAGCCCAAACAAAAAAAACAGAAAGAGATACCTTCAGGGGTCCGGAAAGCGGAAAAGTAAGATTTTACACTTATGCAGACACAGCCATGTCAACTACCTCTTTATTCAGGCCCGAATGGATAGCAGAGCGCTTTGTCCATGATGGTGTTGATGCAGAATCAGCTCCGGACTGGGCATTTAACAAAGGGCATTTCGAGCATCAAATGACTTATTTTATCGGTCCGGTTAATTTTCATTGGATTAATAACGGCAGGAAAAATGTAGTGCAAATGGACACAGGAGATACAAACTACATAACGCCTTTTGTGCCCCATACATTCACAACAAGAAGAGAAGGGCAGGGACTGATTTTGGCAGTAACTTACGGAGGCGCAATTGCAACTGAAGCGTACCAATCAAAGATACAGCAAAAAAGCCTTGATGATTATATTAAGAGCTTAAAGATCGGAGGAAGCCGCATGCCTGAAATAACAGGCACTTTGGCCACAGACGAGCTTGGCGGTGTAATTGTCAGGCATCGCAAAGATGCCCGCAGGTCCGAGGGCAGCACAGGAAACATAGATGAATTAATGTCAAATGTCCCATTCCAGCCCCAACCAAGAGCATTGGAATATAAAATTGGCAATGACAGCCAAAATTTCAGGTCTATGAAAGCGGATGTGGAAAGATGGGGGTATAACATAGGAACAGCACCAATCCTTATTGAATGGGCGTCCCACTCATCTAGATTAAATCCAGGAGATTCTTTTTTTATACAGAAGGGAGTGGAGCACTCGTTTGGAGGTAAAGGAAAAATACTGGTTATGGAAATAAAACCGGAAAGCAGCAATCCTCTGGAAGAATTGGCCCTGATCAACAGGTACTCAGGAAGGAGAGGACTTGAGAGGGTACACTCAGAAAACACCCAATGGTTTTAATCTTAATAAAAAAAATTGATTAATGAGGTGAAACAATGACAAATGTTCCATTAAAGGTTCCAATGACCCCAACACTTGAAAGTTTACTTAAACCAGATTTATTTAGAAAAGAACCGATTTTTACAAGACCATTAACCCCATTAGCTGAAGGAGAAAAAGTGTACGGACTGTCTCCTGATGACATAAGTGCTATAAGAGAACGCAGAGGGGCTGTTGTTGATTTGCACCCCGGCATGGGAGGAATTGCTCCAGAGAAACTTATTTCTATGATTGGAGGTGGAATTAAACTTACATCATTAGATTATATGCTTACTCAAGGATGTAATTTTGAATGCACATGGTGCTTTGCTGAAGGAGGACCACAAAAGAAAGCGTATTTACCATTTAACAAACTTGGGTCTATAACAACGGATGCAGCAGATTTGGGAGTAAGCTTATTCATTCTTACTGGCGGGGAACCTTTGGTTTACAAAGATCCTGCGTTGGGGATGCAAAAGGGCGCAGGCGACCATTTCTTTAGAATTGTAGGGATGATAAGGGATGTCTATGCAAAAAAAGGAAAAGAAGCAAAAATTCTTACC
>JAGVXT010000015.1 GCA_018303655.1 Candidatus Woesearchaeota archaeon | reverse complement strand
ATCATAATATTCAATGCCTTCATCAAAATGGGCCCTAGCATCGGTTATATCGGTTTTTATTTCAGGACTTTGTGGTATGACTTCTTCAATTTCTTTAGCGCAACCACTAACCAAAATAGCAAAAATCAATACCATTAAAATTATTTGTTTCATTTTCCAAACAGCCTCCTGAAAAAGTCAATTATATTATCAAATAAACTCTTCTCTTTTTTTGGTGCAGTATCCTCCTTTTTGCCGGCATCCTTTCCTTCTGGAATGTCATTAACAAAATCACAGTCTTCACCACAACAATCCTTAGGACAACTCTCATAAGTTTCTGCACCTTCGCAAATCCCATCTCCGCAAACCGTTTCTCCTTCAGAATTTTCTTCGGCTTTTTCATCCCTTCCTTCAATTTTTTCCTCTAAACGTTTTTCCGGATTATATATTGGATGATGCCCCTCAGACATATAGTTGGTAGCGCCAGTTCCAGCCACAATATAGGTTCCATCGGCAGAGATTGCAACACTATCAACCCAAGAATCAGTTTTATAATTCCATAACGGAATTCTGCTTTCTTTAGAGAGGAGATAGACCTTTTTATCCTTGCTTCCTGCAGCGATATAATTTCCGTCTTCTGAGATAGAAACAGAACCAACCCTTTCATCAGCTTCAAACTTCCATAATGGCTCATCTTTATCTCTATCAATTAAATATACGTTATGGTCTCCGCTTCCAGCAACTATATATTTGCCGTTAGAGGATATGTCTACAGAGCGAACCCACCAATCAGTTGTCCAGGTTTTTAAAGGAGTATTTTTATCATTTGAGAAAAGAAAAATTGAAGTGTAGGTATCTGCATTGTCTAATCCGTAGACACTATATTTTTCATCTCTGGATATTGCTGCCGTCCAGACTGGTGCATCTGGGCTAGTCTTGTATTTCGTTAAGGGAAGATTGCTTTCTTTGGAAAAGAGGTATGCTATCTCTTCGGGAGAATGAGAGCCAGCAGCAACTCGGTTACCATCAGAAGAAACAGACAAGCCATGGACATCAGATGTTGCTTGATATTTCCAAATTGGTTTATTGCTTTTCTTAGAAAAGAAAATAAGCTCGTCGCTGAATGATGTTCCCGCAGCAAGATATTCGCCATTAGCGGAGATAGAAACTGCATAGACTCCAATATTGTCTTTATATGCCCATATTAATTTTCCATTTTTTGAATAAAGATTTAAAGATTCACGACAGCCACCGGCGATATGCTCTCCATCAGCGGAGATATCAACCCAGCCACTCCCGCCAGAGGGGTCTTCTGCTCCAGTCTCGCATTGATGTTTCCATAATGGTATTGGGCTTTCTCTAGAAAAAAAGTAAATATAATCATTTGTTTTTACTGCAATATGACTGCCATCATCTGAAATTACGGCATTTTGCACCTGGTTTTCTCCAATATCGTAACTCCAAAGCGGTTCATTATTTTGTCTGGAGAAGAGATAAATCTTGTTGCTTTCCAATTTTTCAGAAACTATATTAACTGGAGCCAGAGTGCCACCATACCAAGGAAGTTTAGCAGTCCCTTTTCCATCGCTTGCTTCAAAGCGATAGTCAAAACCATCATCCTGTTTCCAGCTAAATTCATATACCGCTCCTGTTTTATAATTTCCGCTTATCTTTTTCATCTCTTTTGCTTCGGTCCCGGTAAAAATGATTCTCACATACTCCGGAGCACATACTCCGGAGCATCACCATCTTCATCGGTATAAGTAACTTGATAAATAATAAGAGTGCCAGGTGCAGCGACAGGCGGTTCTGCACGTCCCTCTATCAATTTTGGAGGAGAATTAGCTAAAACAAAGGGAACTAGTAGGATTAAGATAATTGTGAAGGTTATTTTTTTCATTCTTAAATTTATTCGCAACCAGCTGGCATTGGGGTGTCTGTGCCAAGGTGCTTGTTAGGCTCGTAAAATTTGTCTATCTCTTTTCTTATAGTACAAATATCAATTCCCTGCTCATGCATCTGCTTTGTCTTGATTGCTATGTCAAAGCACACAGAGCAAGTGATGCCGTGCTTGTCGAATGTGCCGTCATCTCGCCAGAAGCAATGCCTTGTGTGCTTGTGCCCCTCAAATTTGCATCCGCAATAGCATGGCATCTGCTCCAAAAGAGAAGCCCCTTCTGGCGTTTTTGCCCACTCGTAAATTTCTCGTTTTTCGCCTGTTACATAAGAAGGGATTCCGGTTTTTGCAGTCTCTGATGAAATGAAAAAATATGCTATCACACCAGCAAAAATGAAGATAACAATTAATGCTATTATCTTTTCCTTTTTCATTTTTACTTAAAAAATTCCATTATATAAAACAGGAATATAACAATCAGGCTGCCAAGTATGCTGTGCCATGCAAGCTTTTTATCTGATAAATTTGCAATTGATTCTTTATTTCTCAATAAAAATCCAAAAGCTAAAAATACAATAGTTATAATTATTCCTTTCCCGATCCAGTGATGGCTGAAAGTCGATTTGAGCAGATTTTTGAATGGCCCATAAAGTTCTGCGGCAATAATCAAAATTGCAAGCAGCCATGAGCTTGCTGTCGCTCCAAGGTAAAAGTTGAATTTTGCCATTATTTCAACGCCCCGATTTTAATGATTCTTCCCATTACACCTAGAAGTGCAGATAAGATAATCAAAAGAACCCACCATTTTTTGCTGTCTTTTGCCTTGCCTGTAAAAACCAATCCTGCTGCAACTGTTGCTATGACTGGAAGCAATAGGCCCCAGTGCTCTTTAGTTTCCATTATAACATCATGGGCCCATGGCCAACTTCCTGCCTTGACAAGTGTTTTTGTTGCAGGATAGAAAGTTATGTACAGCTTACCCGAAGGCAATAACAATAGCCAGCTGATTGCAGCGGTAATAATAGATAATGGTTTAAGCCATTTTGAGCGCTTATTTAAATATAGCAAAATCAGTATCGGAAATGCGATAAGGGCTAACCCTAGAATTATATGGGCAAACAACACAAAATCTCTCATTGGGTACCTCTTTTAAGGGATTTATTTGAAAACTAGTATTTAAATATAGCAGTTTTAATAGTGCGATTTTAGGTTGAATTTTAACGGCTTCTTGCAACACCCATTTTTGGACAATATTTATTTATATAACATTTAGAGCAGAAAGGGCTTATTGGCAAGCATATATTCTGTCCGTGAGCAACAAAAATATCGTTCAAATCCTGCCAATATTTTTTAGGAACTATTTTTTTTAATTCTTCTTCGGTTTGATGCGGATTTTTGGTTTTCATCCATCCCAGCCTGTTCGGGATTCTGTGCAAATGAATATCAACTGCAATGTAATCCTTTTTGAAAAATCCGTACGTCATCACAATATTTGCAGTTTTCCTCCCAATACCCTTGAATTTCATCAATTCATTGAAATCGCATGGGACTTTTCCGTTGTATTTCTTTGCCAATATTCTTGAAATATCCTTTATCCTCTTTGATTTTGTTATGTAAAAATTTACAGGCCTGATTATTTCTTGAAGTTTTTTTAATGATAACTTGTTAATTTCTTGCGGTGTTTTTGCTATCTCAAACAATTTTCTGGAAACATGCCCGGTTACCTTGTCCATAGTTCTTAAAGATAAAAGACAAGACACTAAAACCATAAAAGGGCTTCTTGTTTTTTCCCCAATCTCAGTTGCAATTGGATTTTCAAATTGTTTTGTTTCTTTTTTTAATAATCTAATGATTTTGGATATGTTTTTGATTGGTGATTGCATTTTACTTCAAAATTCTCCCGTTTTTTCTGCTCCACAGCAATAAATCCAACTCGTCCATGTCAATTCCAACATCTTTAGAGAAATCAATGAATTTCTGCTCCATCTCTAGGTAGTCTTTATTATTTTTAGGCTTTTCATTTGTTTTCAAAACTCCAAACTCGTGCAGCGAGTTTATTATGTGCTTATCCAGTATTGCATAGCCCTTAAATCCAATATTCCTCAGAAAATGCGATGCTTCCTTCATGCCAAGCCCTTTTATGCCCTTGTTTAATGCAAAAAAATCCCTTAACTCATTTTTATCTTTAAATGACTCTATCTTATTTTTTAATTTAAAATTTAATAAATTTTTTAAATAATTCCTTGTATGGGTAATATGTGCCGGCCTCACATTATTGAACCTGTAGATCCCTCCAAGCCTTCTTGTCATATCTTCTGCAGTTCCATTTAGAATCACATTCCTTACAGCATCTACTGCCTTCAAACCCATTTCAGCGCTTGTGTTTGCTGTGAAAATGCAGAAGCATAATTCTTCAAAAATCCTGCAGTCATCTTTTGTTTCAACTGGCGATAAACTTAACTCACCATTCCTGTAAAACCATGAATAAGGCTCGTTGAAGAACTTTTCAAACTGGCTTAGCCTTTCTTTTATTTTGGGTTTTTTAAGCTCGTATTCCTGTTTTAGTTTCTCTATGCCTCCCATGAATCAAGGTAGCCTTTATCTTTTTTTAAAGGTTGTTGTGTAAAGTTAAGGTATAACTCTCCCTATTTAAACTCAAAATCAACTAAGAAGAATAATTACAAAATATTTATTTTTTCTTAGTTGATGCGGTTGTAAGAAGGGAGAACAACATCAAAGATGAAGAAGAAATCCCACAATATCCGGTCAGTGCAGTGCCAGTTTCTGCTAAACATACATAGTTTCTATTTGAACTGCATCTTCCTTTTTTTATACCTTATAATATCCCCCTATCATGTCCAATATAAAAAATTAAATTTTAAAAAACCTAAAAATCCTTAGTGCTCAAAGCTCTGGCCGCAGCCGCATGAGCTGTGCGCATTCGGGTTGCTTATCTTGAAGCCTCCCCCTTGCAAACTGTCAACATAATCAAGCTTTGCCCCTTTCAAGAACTGCATGTTTTCCTTGGTGATTATCACTTTGACTCCCTTATCTTCCAGAACTAAATCCAGGTCTGTGGTATTGTCATCTAATTCCAAGCCATACTGGAAGCCTGAGCAGCCTCCTGGCACAATCTCAACCCTTAAGCCAGAGCCTTCCTTGTTGTTTTCCTTCAAAACTTCCTTTAATTTTTCAGATGCCTTGTTTGTGATTATGAATTCCTTGCCTTGGTCATGCTTTGACTCTTCAACAGATGTGTTTAACTTTGCAATTACCATGTCAACTTCCTCGTCACTCATTCCATGACCCTTGAAGCCCTGCTCAAGTGTTTCATGGTATGAGACGTGGCAGCCAACGCAATGAACTCCAGCTGATTGCAATGGCTCTATGACAGAAGGATATTTTGCTACAACATCACCTATTGTCATGTCTTTTGTTATAATCTGCTTGATTTCCTTGGCTTCTTGTTCCATAGCATATTGTTAGGCATTGTACTATATAAAGGTTTTTGTTGACAAAAAAATTTAAATTTATGTCTGGTAGTGCCTAATCTATTGCCGTATTAAATACAATATTCCTATCGTAGTGCCTAATAATTACTAAATAGTGCCTAAAATAAATATATTAAAAGTGCCTAATCATATTTTTAAATGCCTAAATATCTAAAAATGTACACTAATCAAAACATTTAAATATATAGTAGTGCCTAAGCAATCTAATGGTATTCCTGAGAGTCAAAAAAATCAACAATAATAATTATTATTATCTTGTAAAGAGCGTGAGGATTAACGGCAAGATAAGGCAGAAGGTTGTCAAGTATATAGGCAAATCAAAAAATCTTGTTTCTATGCTAAAAAATGCTGAAAAAAAATAAAATAGACAAAAGGCTGAATAAATACGTAAAGGAGCATTTAAGCAGAGGATACTCTAAACATGCAGTAAAGCATGTCCTTGTCAAGCATGGCTATGATGAATGCTATGTTGGCTATTTGCTGAGAAGGCACCAGCAATTGCAATATGCCAAAGTTTCCTCAATATTGCTGTCATTATTATTTATTTTTTTAATGTTTGCATTCAATTTAATCCCGGAAAGCCAGCAGCAAGCAACAGGATACGCAATAACTGAAACAAGCAATGAGGGATGCTGCACATCTGTATGCCAGCAGACTTCAAGAGATGATTGCTATGGGAACTTTGCTGACGGGCAAAAATGCAATGAACTTCAGGCATGCAATGTGGGATGCTGCATTGACAAAGAAGGATATTGTTTGACAAATTACCTTTACGGAAACTGCGTAAGCAATTATGGAATTAATGTAAACAAAGATTGCAGCAATATAGTTTTCTGCAGGAACCTTACTGACAGGTCTTACACAGCACGTCAGTACAATATCAAAAACAAGAAAGGAAGTGGAGTTGCAACTGTCAAGCCTCCTGCTGACTACCAAAAATCTTCTTTCAATATAAAATATTATCTTTATGATAAAACTGAGGTGCTGTATGTCATAGCTGAATTGAGAGACGGAGAGAGCTTAGTTGATTCTGTAACACTTTATGATGATGGCTCGCATAACGACGGCACAAAAGACGACAACCTCTATGGCAACAACTGGCTCAGCTTGGAAATAAAGGATTTTGAAGGCTTCAGAAAGCTGGATATTGACATTGTTGTCACATATAAAGACAAAACACAGCAAAGTGTCAAAAAAGCCGGCAGCCTTGTGGTTTTAAACAACAACAAATGCCTTCCGATTGACCACGAGTGGAACGAGCCGGACAAGAAGCCCAGCATAATCCTCGCAGCAGACAACTATGCAAGCCTTAAAAACGGCTATGAAGAATTTGCAGCAGACTCTCAAAACTTCCTGAACCTGCTGTTTAACATTGACAAATTCGCGAATATAAAAGAGGAATTTAATTTTTACAGAAAAGAGCAGCCATTGTTATATCCCGATATAGCATCGATAAAAACTGATGTGGAGTCTTACTGTCCCTCTTACAACAATGTAAAAGACCTCATAGTGATTCTGGACAAAAATGAAGATTACTGCATTACAGAAAGCCTTGGAGTAATAAGGACAAACCCTCAAGTGCTGTTCTACAAAAACATAACCAACACTGAAATAATCACAGCTTTTGGCTCTTTCTGCAGCTACATATTGACTCCAAAGAAGCTTGCAGACGAAATAGTGAATCTTGCAACGCCGCCAAAAATTATTGTTTTAACTCTAGACAATATAACATACACAACCCAAAATGTAAGCATGAATTTCACTGTGTCAGGAATGAATTATCCTGTCAATTACTCATTGTCATTGAATAATTTGCAGCTGCTTTCAAGCTCGATAGATCAAGAAACAAATGACAGCTTCGTTTTGAATTTAAGCAACGGCACGAATTACGCGCTGATCGAAGCAAAAGACAAAAACAGCAATCTTGCCTTTGTACAGATTTTATTAAACGCAACAATTGAATAAAATGAGCAAGAAAATAGCAATTTTCATAATTTTGATGGCGCTGCTAGCTGTTAATGCCAGCGCTGCAAAGTATTTTGTTGTTGAGGTTAAGTACTTTTCAGGCTCGCTGGTTTTTGACCAGATAGGCTTGAGAGAGGTTGAATACGAACAAAACAAAGCTGATGAGTCGGGATTTTTGATAAAAATAATATCATTTGAGGACAAGCTGATTGATTCTTTGCACTACAATATTTCTGAAAACAAGAAATACATCCTTTATGTGCCTTATTCCATTGCTGCCGCAAGAATCGAGATATACAACCCGTTAAATTCAAAGGTCATGGACATTGATGTGAGCTCTTTTGCAGACACATGCGGCAATGGCATATGCGAGAAGCATGAATCATATGAAAGCTGCACAAAAGACTGCCCGTCCGGAAACCAGGATGATTTTTGCGATGGAATTGAGGACGGAATATGCGACTCCGATTGCTCACCGGCAGCTGATGCTGATTGCGAAGCTGCTGGAACAGGCACGGTGAACGCATCTTTACCTTCAAAAATAACGCAAAAATCGCCAGGCGCTCCAAGAATTGAGGAAGCAGAAAAGCCACAGAAAAAATCAAATTATCTTATCTGGATTTTACTTGCTTTAGTTGCTGTTATCAGCATTCTGCTGCTCTTATTCATAAAAAAGAGAAAAGAAGACCGGACAGTAAGTTCATTGAGACAATACATAGGAGATAATGTCAGGCACGGCTATGCGCTGCAGCAAATAAAGGATGCGCTTTTCAGGGAAGGATATAGCGAGAAAGAAATTGACAAGGCAATAAAATTAATACAATGAGTTTTTAAAATGGATTCACATAAAACACGAAAATGAAAAGAAGAGGGCAAGTGACGCTTTTTGTAGCAGCAGGCATACTGCTTCTTGGCGGCTTTATCTTGTTTGCAATTATAAGAGACACAAGCACCTCAAAGCTCGAGCCGGAAATAGAAAATGTAAGGATTGATGACACCAACATCAGGAATTTTGTCCAGTCATGTGTTGACAAGACTTCAAAAGACGCAGTGTTTTACCTTGGATTTATAGGAGGAAATCTGAAAGAAGATGCCTTTCCAAATTTTTACAATTTTGACACCAGCTACAGGCTTCCTTATTACTATCATGAAGGCAAGTCATTCATTCTTACCGAGCAGGAGTTCAATGATCTTGTGCTTGCAAAATACATTAATGAAAATTTGAGAGAATGCACCAATGGCTTCAAGTCTTTTAAAAACACAAGGATTGCGGATAACAATCCAAAGACAAGTGTTGAATTGACAGACAACGAGGCTGCGTTTAACATCATTTACCCAGTAAGCATAAACAGAGGCTTTAAAACTCGCAATCTTGACTCAAATTATGTTACAGAGGTCAAGGCAAGGCTAAAGGATATAATTGCGATAGCAAGGCATATTGTTGCCGATGAAACTGAAAATGACAGGTACATACACTGGGACTATCTGACTGATGTGAGCAACAGGAACTACAACATTACAGCCTACACTCACGATGAAAACACAATAATCTACAGGATAATTGATCTGGAGAACGAGATTGACGATGAGCCTTATATTTTTCAGTGGGCTAATAAGATTAATTTGGCAAAATGAAAATGAGAAAAGCAGACATTTTACTTGGAATTTTAGTTTTATTAATGATGATTAAATTTGCTTATGCGCAAGGTTGTGCCCCAAATACAGCTGGTTGTGCCCCAAATCCTTATGGCTGCATATCCTCAACCGACTGTGCGAATGCAGAATGCATTACATCTTATACTACGTGTGATAATGCAGCATCCTCAACTTGTAATACTGAAGTTACGACTTGCTCAACAACTTGCGCAGCTTGCGTGGAAGGCTGCTCTGCAGCTTATGAGTCATGCGTGCCAGAATGTGAAGCTGAGCATCAAACATGCGAAAACACGGCGTCGTCAACATTTAAAGCTGCTGAGGCGACCTGCATTACAAAGGCCGACTCGCTTCAAAAAACAATAACAGAATCGGGAGTTTATGGTGCCGGCGTTGGTTGCGGAGAAATAAACAGCTGCCTCAAAAAAGTGCCTGTTGGAAAGTTCCAGAGTTTTACAAGATTGAGTTGCCAGGGAATAAAAAAAGACCAATACTCAAAAATCCTTAAAGAATATGGGAACAGCCACAAAGCGGCCATAGAGGGCAATTCTCCCATGACAAGCAGTGAATTCCAACAGGCTGCGCTAGAAACTAAATACGAATTCCAAGATCCTGAGAAGCTTGCTGAATTCATAAGGGGATGCCAGGGAGCCTGCGATCAAAATGCATTGAACCAGTTTGCGACAGAACAAAGCAGGACTGTTTTGGCAAACCAGGATGTTCGGGCTGCAATGACCGCAGCAAAAATAGAACTGCCTTGGTGGAAACAATCCCTTGTCATGCTTGAAGTCCTTAAAAAATTGCCCGAAGTGCAGGCAGCCTCTGCATTGTATGGGGCATATTCCTTTGCCAGCGGGATTTTCGACGGCAGTGCAGATGAAGACCCTGTGCAAAATAACTATTACACTCAAAATATGCAATCTGCGCAGTCTGACATAGCCGTGGCAAGCGCAGCATCAAAAACTTCCTCTCTTGGAAATTCGTACTGGACAAACTGCCCGGACCATCCTGAATTAGAATGCGCTGGCAAGCCAATATGCGTTGTTGATACAAAAGACAAAGCATCACAATGCCTTGCTGCGCTTCCTGGAGGAGAAGTAACAAGCGTTACTTTCAGCTCGTTGCACGTCATAGACCACAGGCAAAACAACATGTTCACGCTTAAAGGGGCAGAAAACCAGGGAGTTGTGTACCGGCAGGACGGCAACGTCAACATTGACAAAGGAGGCACAACAAAAATCTCCGTTGCAGGCCCGGGAGCTTCAGTAACTGATGCAAACAGCAACCAGCTTTACATTGGAAGGGGCACAACAACCTATCTTGGCATCGGAAGCGAAAGCCCCGGAACTTACCTTACAAACACATTTATTTTTAATCCAAAATCAAGCGTGGCTGTTGCAGCTGTAAATCCGTCAGAGCAGCAAAAACTGAGGGAAAGCAGGGCAATCAACATCAACAGGGATGAAAAGCTGTCATTGACATTTGACAAGCAAAAACTGAGTTTGTATATGAACGCTGTTGACATAAGCGGGTTTGCAGTTAATTACCTACTACTCACAAGGGGATTCTCTAACATCAAGCTTGTTGAAAGAGACAAGTCTTTTCCATTAGCGTCAAGAAACAATGCAAAAGGAGACTCTCTTATTGTCAAAAACAAGGGCGTTGCCATATCCAAAGGCTACAATGTCAATGACGGCACTTATGATTATATAATAAAAACAACAGGATTCTCAACAAAAGTATTTGCAGAAAACGGCAAGATACTCGAGGACAGCTCTCCAATGAGCAATGAGGTAAGCCCAAGGCAGCAAATTCTTTTGTATAAAAATACTTTTACCTGACCCTTGCGCCGTCCTTTACCCTCTCAGCCCTTACAATTTCCTTGTCTGTTTTTAATTCCTTGTTTTCAAAGTAGGCTTTGCTGTTTTTTACTGTGATGCTTATTTTCAAGAATTCGTCAAAGCTTAATTCTTTATTTGAATTTTCAAAGCCTTCCAGATAAACCTTGTCGCCAGGATTGCTATGCTCGGCTGTCAAAACACCCACATTTCTTCCGTCATCCCCTGCCAAAAGCATTCCCTGGCTTTCAACTCCCCTTAATTTTGCATATTTCAGGTTTGTGACAACAATTATTTTCTTGCTTTTTAGTTCTTCTTCTTTGTAGTAAGGTTTTAATCCAGCAACTAGCTGCCTTTTTTCAGCTCCCAAATCAATGTCCAAAATGTAGAGCTTCTCGGCATTTGGATGTTCTTTAATGTCAATGATTTTTGCAACTTTTAGATTTAGTGGGAAAGTGACGTGTGAGCAAGTCTCGCTTCGACTTGTTTGCGAGCCTGCTCGCAAACTCGCAGGCAACTCACTCGCATTCGACTGTTTTATTTCTTTTTTCTCTTCTATTTTTTTGATTAGTATTTCATCTTTGCCTATTTTATGATTTTTTAATTCAAAATTAATGTTGCTCCATTTTTGATTCTGAAGATTTAATTGTTTCTGCAGTTTTAATGAAAAATCCGGCAGGATTGGCTTAATTAATATGCTTAAATTCTTAACAATATTGACGCACAAGCCAAGAATCTTATGCACTTTTTCCCTGTCTTTCTCAATCAGTTTCCACGGCTCATTCTCCTGGAAGCACTTGTTGCCAAGAGAGGAAATATGGAGTATGCCTTTAAGCGCCTCGTTAAAATTAAGCCCGTAATAGCTTTTTTCAATATTCTTTGTTAATTTTTTTATTTCATTGATTAATGTTTTATTGTTGTCAACATCTTTAACTTCGCCATCAAAATACCTGTTCAAAAAATTTAAAACCCTGTAGCAAAAATTCCCTATATTTGCCGCTAATTCATTGTTTATTTTTTTGCCGAAGTCGTCAAAGCTCAGGTCTATGTCAGACATTCTGCCGCTTAATAAGCCGGCATAGTAAAATCTAAGATGCTCTGCATTATTCTTCTGCAAAAATTCTCTTGCAGTAAAAAAAGTGCCTCTGCTCTTGCTCATCTTCTCGCCGTTGAGTGTCAGGAACCCATGGACAAGAATATGATAAGGCAATGAGAATCCAGAGCCAATCAGCATTGCAGGCCAGAAAAGGAAATGGAAATAAATTATGTCCTTGCCGATGAAATGGTAAATTCTTGCGTCTTTGCTGTTCCAATAATCCTCTGTTTTCAATCCCTTCTTTTTGCAATAGTTGTCTGTGCTTGCAATGTAGCCGATTGGAGCATCAAGCCATACATAATAGTACTTGTCCTCCTCTCCCGGAATCTTGAAGCCAAAATAAGGCCCGTCTCTTGATATGTTCCAGTCTTCTAATCCATTTTTTATCCAGTTGAAAACAAAGTTCTTTATCTCTTGCTGCAGGTTCTTGTTTTTCTTTAGCCATGACTCGAGCTTTTTCGAGAATTTGCTTAATCTGAAGAAATAATGCTTTGAGATTTTTCTTATCGGCTTGTTTTTGCAGATTGCGCAATATGGATCAATCAAGTCAATTGTCTTGTATGCTGCATTGCAGTTCTCGCATACATCGCCATACTGGTCAGGAGCCTTGCATTTCGGGCATTTTCCCTTTACATATCTGTCAGGCAGAGTTCTCCTGCAGTGCCCGCAATAAGTGACTTCAATGTCTTTGGTGTATATGTACCCTTTTTCCTTTAATCTTCCAAAAATCAAGTCGCTGTAATGCTTGTTTTCAGGGCTGTTTGTTGTGTAATAGTTGTCAAAGCTTATCAGGAAATCCTTGAAGTCTTTGACGTGCTCCTTGTAGACATTTGCAATTAATTGCTCTGGCTTTATGCCAAGCTCTGCTGCTTTTATTTCAATTGGAGCACCATGAGTGTCGTCTGCGCAGACAAAAAGGACATCTTCGCCAATCAACCTAAGAAATCTGACAAATATATCTGTCTGTATGTATTCAACCAGATGGCCCAAATGAATTGGCCCGTTACTATAGGGTAGGGCACTCGTTACAAGTATCCGCTTAGCTTTGAATTTTGATTTGTTCATACGACTATAGAATAAACCTCTCTTTATAAATATTTATTAGAGCAGACTTATTAAGTTTTATTTTCCGATATAGCTAAACTTTTTCTCTTATTTGCATGCTTCAAATCTGGAAGCATAAGTTTAATTAATCTCATTATGTCATCTTGTCTGTTAATTGAAAGACCCCAAAAATCTTTGTTCAATTTTTTATATTTATAGATTCCAGCAAGAAGTTCTAGTCTAAAAATACTCCTAATTCCTAGATTCTGTAATTTCTGATGTGCTAAATAAAGAATATTTTTATCACACGAACGTACTCTTAGTCTCAAGCGGTTTTTATAAAGTTGAACATTGCCTTCTGCATCAAAATATCCTGCAAAAAAAGCAATAAAATGTGAGTCATTCTCTAACATCCAATTTTCAATCAAGTCTTCTTTTGGAAGTAAGAATTCAAAAGTTTTGTTAAGTCTTACTTGAAAATGAAAGCTTCCAGAACATTCTTTTATATAAACTCTACTGTATTTACTAAAAATCATTCTTAATAATTCAAGTTGTGCTGATATTGTAGTGCTTGATTGAACACAAACTGATTCGTAGTCCTTATAAACATTTAAATCTCCTAAGCGAAACTCAATCATATAAGCCTTTTCGACTAAATCTATATAAAGAACCAACTTATATAAAATTTACTAAACCTAACCCTTAGATTTGATAGTATAGTGTTTTAAGCTTAACCCTTAGTTAAACCTTTACTTTAACCCATAGGGATAATACTTTTTGAATTTTGTCACCTAACTATATGTAAAAGAGGATATTTAAAAAGGTATTGTTGACTAACTGTACAAAAAATTTATATATAACAAAGCATATTTGTGCTTTATATGGAGAACAAGAAGCTTGGATTTGTGATTTTGTCAATCAGCGTATTAGCAAGCATACTGGCACTTGGTTTCATGGGGGTGCTTGGCAGGCAGACAACTACTTTGCAATGTTATCCAACAAATGAATGCCAGAGAGTTGAGTCATTAATCGGATTATCGCACGTTGCTGTTGGATTAATCTCGTTTATTGGAGCATTGGGAATATACCTTTTATTTTTCAGCACAAGCGAAGAGGCTATCCTCAAAAGGCTTGAGGAAGAAAAGAACATAAAAGTGGAGCAGAACAAGTTTGAATTAATTCTGAAGGCAATGGATGAAAACGAGCAAAAAGTGCTGAAAGCCATCAAGGAGCAGGATGGAATTACACAATCAACATTGAAATTTAGAACTGATTTATCAAAAGCCAAAGTCAGCCAGATTCTTACAGATTTTGAGAAAAAGCATCTTGTTAAAAGAGAGCTGAAAGGAAAAACTTATGCTGTTTACCTGGCTGAGAATTTCTGATAGAAAATTATTTAAATCAAGTTATTTAACTTTTTTTGTGGCAGCATAATGGAGCTTAACAAATTAATCACAAAGAAAGGGCTATTGTTTTTGCTTATATTCAGCATTTTGGTTTTTGCTGGCGACAGGATAAACTTCTCAAAATTAATAGGTGCTGAAAGCCAGTTCTTTACGCTGTTCCAGTTTTTTGGCCCGGTTGCAGGCGCTTTTTTGGGGCCTGTTGTTGGTGTTCTAGCTGTTTTGATTGCAGAGGTTGCAAGCAAAATCTATACTCATTCAGCTTTTGACTTGGTTACAGTGTTGAGGTTAACTCCGATGCTTTTTGCAGCATGGTACTTTGGAACAAAAAAGGACAAGGCAAGCTTTTTAGTTCCAATTGCAGCAATTGTTTTGTTTATAGCGCATCCTATTGGAAGGCAAGTTTGGTATTTTTCGTTGTTTTGGACAATTCCAATCATAATAAAATTGTTGCCTAAAAAATATGGCGAGAAGGCATTTTTAAGAAGCCTTGGAGCAACATTCACAGCTCATGCTGTTGGAGGCGCAATGTGGAATTATATAGTGCCAATGACACCAGGCGCATGGATTGCTTTAATGCCCATAGTGATTTATGAAAGGCTGCTGTTTGCTGCTGGAATCGCCATATCTTTCGTTGCTTTGAACACTTTATTGGACAAGCTGGATTCAAAGACAAAATCAGATTACATTAATGTTGACAAAAGATATGTATTGTTCAGGCAAAGCGCTTGATTGACTTTATTGGGTGGTTTTATGGATAAACTGGACTTAAGCATTATAGACGCTCTCTCAAAAAATTCAAGAACTCCATTCATGCGAATAGCCAAAAAGCTAAAAGTTTCCGAATCCACAATAAGAAAAAGAGTTTCCAAGCTTGAAAATGATGAAATAATCAAAAAATATTCCTTGGTTATTGATACAAACAAAATTGGATTTGAAAACATAGCCTTAATCGGAGTTGATGTGGCGCCTGAAAAATACCTTGATATTGCGAAAAAACTTACAGAGCTTGACGGAGTAAAATATGTTGCTTCTTCAACAGGAGACCATATGTTCATGCTTGAAGTATGGGCTAAGAACGGAGATGAGTTAAGGGTTTTTTCTGACAAACTAAGAGGCATTGATGGAATCACAAGGATATGCCCTGCTATCATAAAAGATACCCTAAAAGGCAGCTTATAACAAGTTTCTATATATAAAATATATATAAAATAACGAATTTCGCACTATATAACACGCATATAGGAAAGCCTCTAGAAAGCTTTAAATACAAGCCATCACCCCAAATTAACAATTGTTAAGTCAAGGTGGTTTTTATGGTTGATAAAGGCGATATAGGGAGCTTGGTTGGCGGGATACTGCTTGGCGGTGCAGCTGTGGCAACTGGATTAGGCGTTCCATATGTTGTCGGTGCTGCTGTTGCTGGTGCAATTGGAGGGCATCATTTAGCAGAACCCCATCACTACAAATCAATGTACCCATATAAATAAAGAAATATAATGCTGGAATCATTTTTAGTCACATCAAGGGAAACTTTGGAAGCAAGCTTAGTCATTGGAATTGTTCTTGCTTACCTAAACAGGACAAACAACCAAAGCTACAGGAAAACAGTCTATTACGGCATTGTTTTTGGGATTCTCGCAAGCATACTTTCTGCTTTTATATTCACGTTTTTTGCAGGAGATTTTGAAGGAAAGGCAGAGCAGATTTTTGAAGGCACAACAATGCTTATTGGAGCTGTTTTGCTTACCACAATGATATTTTGGATGATGCAGCAAAGGCACATCTCAAAAGAAATTGAGGGAAAGGTTGAGAAGCACTTGATGAGCACGCCATTATTCTCACATATTGGAATTTTTATGATTATATTCATAGCAATAATAAGGGAAGGCGTTGAGACTGTTATCTTTTTGAATGCAATAAACTATGCAAGCGGCATAAACTTTATAGGAGGAACATTGGGAATTATTGCAGCAGTCATTGTCGGCTACCTGTTTTTTGTAAGCACCAAAAAAATAAATTTGAAAAAGTTGTTCAATGTCAGCAGCATCTTATTGATATTGTTTGCAGCAGGCCTGGTAGCTCATGGATTTCACGAGTTTGAAGAGGCTGGATTGGTGAGCGGAATAATAAACCCGTTGTTTGACATAAACAATATATTGAATGAAAATGG
The DNA here is from genome assembly GCA_018303655.1 of Candidatus Woesearchaeota archaeon. Lineage (GTDB taxonomy): Archaea > Nanobdellota > Nanobdellia > Woesearchaeales > GW2011-AR4. The sequence continues at coordinate 8,612 of JAGVXT010000015.1, read as the reverse complement.
ATTGATTGGCGGGTTTTTGAAGGGACTGTTTGGCTACAACGGAAACCCAAGCCTGCTGGAGGTTATTGCTTATGGGGCTTATCTGGCTTTGATATTCTATTTGTACAAGAGGATTGAGAGTTCTAGGATTAAGGTAAATGTTTAAATACCCAACCAAAACTAAATAAATAATATAAATTTTTTAATTTTAATACGAAAGCTAATTTAAAATGGTTGAGCCAACACTTATAGTTGCATTCATTGCCGGCATTATATCTTTCATCAGCCCATGCGTCCTTCCTCTGATACCGGGCTTTTTAGCCTATCTATCCGGCACAAGCACAGGACAGCAGGGAGCAAGGTTAAAGGTGTTTTTGAATAGTGTAGCTTTTGTGCTTGGGTTTTCAGTCATCTTTGCTTTGCTTGGAGTTCTGCTGAATACAGTATTGGAAAGAGTATCCTACAACGTGCAGACATGGCTTTCAAGAATCAGTGGAATAATAATCATCTTATTTGGGTTTTATATTTTAGGGCTGATAAAGATAAATTTTCTCGAGAGAGAGCACAAATTTGCTGTGAAGAAAAAATTCAGCATAACTTATGTAACTTCGTTTGTTTTTGGAGCGGCATTCGCAGTTGGATGGACGCCTTGCGTAAGCGCCATTCTTGGCAGCATACTGGCTTTGGCTGCTGCAAAGCCAAGCTTAAGCTTTATCCTGCTGCTTTCTTATGCCCTTGGGCTTGGGATCCCATTTTTGCTGGTGGGATTATTCACAACACAGGCAACACAGCTTATCAGTAAATCAGCAACAGTTTTGAAATATTTTAATATCATTGTAGGGATATTATTATTGATTTTGGGCATACTTGTATTCACAAACAAGCTGAATGTTGTGGCAAACTGGTTTTTTGCAGCCTCGCTTTTATCATGAAAACATTAACTTTTATAAAAAAACCATTTTTAACAATAGTTGCTGTGGTTTTTGTAGTTGCAGCCATAATATACATAGAATCCAAAAAGCCCGACATAGCCCAAGCCCAGCCGCAAACTAACCCTAATGAACAAAATACAAAATATCCAAGAGCGCCTGATTTTGTTGGCATTGAAAAGTGGATTAACTCAGAGCCGTTGAAGATAGAGCAGTTAAGGGGCAAGGTTGTTTTAGTTGACTTCTGGACTTACACCTGCATCAATTGCATAAGAACGCTTCCTTATTTAAAGGACTGGGACAAAAAGTACAGAGATAAAGGATTAGTCATTGTAGGTGTGCATACGCCAGAATTTGAATTTGAGAAAAAATATGAAAATGTACTGAAGGCTGTTAATGATTATCAATTGAAGTATGCTGTTGCCCAGGACAACAACTATGCAACATGGAGCGTCTACCAGAACCGGTACTGGCCGCACAAGTTCTTGATTGACATTGATGGATACATAAGATATGACCACATTGGAGAAGGTGCATACGATGAGACAGAGAGGATGATACAAACTTTGCTAAAAGAGAGAATGGAAAGGCTGAATAAAAAAAATGATATTATGTTTAATGTCACTAAACCTAAAGAAGCAATTGATGTTGAATATAGGAGCATAAGAACTCCGGAAATCTATTTTGGCTACCAGTTCTCAAGAGGGAATTTTGGCAATCCGGAAGGCTTGAAAGCAAATGGGATTATTGACTACAAACTTCCTTTGTCCATAACTCCGAATAATGTTTACATAGAAGGAAAATGGAAGAATAATGCTGATAACTTGGAATTAGTAAGTGATGACGGCTCTATTTTGCTTATTTTCCATGCAAAAGCTGTTAATATTGTAGCTGGCTCTGAAAACAGCTCAGAGGCATTTGTATTTCTGGACAATGAGTTTGAGAATGAAAAAAATAAAGGGGCTGATGTTTTTATCAAGGAAAACAAAAGCATATCAAACATAAACGAGTTCAAGCTTTACAATATTGCAAATGCAGAGAATTACGGAAGCCATGCGCTAAGTATCAATGTTGCAGGAAAGGGATTCAGGATTTACACTTTTACTTTTGGATGAACTGAAGTTCTATAATGCGTGCCATTTTTTGTTACTATTTTGCAGTTATATATAAATATTTCTATCAGCTTTAATTAAATCTTATTATAAATCTTCTGCATCAGCAACGCATCATCTTCAATATTCGGGCTTTCGCTGATTGCAACCCCCTTGACTTTGAAGTATTTCAAAGCCTTCAGTAATTCATGATATTTTAAATCCGACTCCTTTAGCGTCAAATGATTCTTTTCGCCTTTTGGACCATAGGCAATCCCAGTTATGTGCATGTGCATGTTCTCCAAGCCTTTTCTGCCAAGCTTTTTTTCGATTTTTTCCAAGATTTCACTAAATTCTTCATAAGTATTGTACTTTCCGTTTGTCCTTGCGTGGAAATGCGCAAAATCAACGCAAGGCATTACATTGCCAAGCTCCTGGCTTAGCTGCAGAATTTCATCAACATTGCCGAACTGGGTTTCCTTGCCTGTTGTCTCCGGCCTTATCCAGATATTGTTGTTTTCTTTTTTCAAAGTTGAAGTTATTTCTTTCAAGTTTTGCTTTATTGTGTCATAAACCTTTTTTGACTCCTGTTTCATGTAAAACCCGGCATGGAAGCAAACGCTATAGCCACCGCATAAATTTGCAATCCTTGCAGAATTTAATATGCGCTCAATGCTTGCCTTGACCTTTGCTTTTTCAAGAGAGTTTAAATTGACGAAATAAGGCGCATGGCATGTCAAGACAACATTGCTTTGCTCTGCAGCCTTTTTAACTTCAGGCGCTTTGTCTTTTGTAATGTTTATGCTGTGCACAAACTCAAGCTCCATTGCCTGCAATCCGATCTTTCTGACATGTTTTATGCCGTCAACAGTTGTGCGAGGATTTGAGCTTAATGGAATCCCGGCTGTGCCGAATAGAATCTCTTTCATTATAAAAAAGAAAAAAATTTGCTGTTTTTAAAATTTTCTTTTTACACAAAGTTTAAATAGATTCTAAATCAAGTTTTAAACTATGACTTTCCATCTATTATCATTGGTATTGGCAGGCATTCTCAGCTTTGCAGATTATGTGACAGAGCACATTTATTCGAAAAGGATAAGGACAAACCAAAAGCTGATTTCCTTTTCAGCAGGAGTTGCGATATCTTATATAATCTTAAGCTTATTTCCGGAAATATCAACTTTTGCCTTAATTGACGGAAAGAATATTTTTCTTTATGCGCTGCTCGGCGTTGTATCTTTGAACTTAGTTGAGCAGTATTTATCTAAAGGGATTCAAATAAAAAATCCAACTTCTTATCACAAGAACATTCACATCATTTATTTTTTTGCCTATAATTTTTTTATTGGCATTGTCTTAGTAAATTTTGCATTAAAGGGATTGAGCCACACACTGCTCTTTTTTGTGCCGTTCCTTCTTTATATAGTGGTTGAGATTCTGCCCCAGGAATTTGGGTTCAAAAGCAGCATATTCAAGGTTTTTTACTTCATGGCGCCCTTATTCGGGGCTTTTGCCGGAATAATTTATACAGACTTTGCAGTTGCGGCTTTTGGCGAGCTAATATCTTTTGTCACTGGCACATTGCTTTATATTGTCATAAGGGAATCATTGCCGAGCGACAAGGCTGAAAAGCCACTATACTTTATTATAGGCGTTTTGTTCTACACTTTAATAATTTTTATGAGCTGGAATCTGGCGTGAATACTGTTAAAAAAGAAAGATTATTAAATGAGAAAAGCAAGCAAAATTTGTTAGAATAATCAATTTTAAGGAGGTTATCAAAATGGGAAAAGGAAAGATGAAAGGAAAAGGCTGCTGTTAACTTATTTTTATTTTTTTATTATTTTTATACTAACTGAGGTGAGAATAAATGGCAAAATCAGCAAAAGTTAAGGTTTACACTACAAGCACATGCCCTTGGTGTGTTAAGACGAAGGAATTCCTGAAAGCCAACAATGTCAAGTATGAAGAGGTTAATGTTGGCGACAATGAAAAGGCAAGAAACGAGATGTTTGAAAAATCCGGCCAGTTTGGAGTGCCTGTGGTTGATGTTAACGGCACAGTAATTGTCGGCTTTGACAAGGAAGCTTTGAAAAAGGCGCTTAGCATATAAGGCTGCTTTCAATGGAAAAAGACAATGTCTGCATCAACTGCTACAACCAAATTGACAAGGTTGCAAAAGTGCTCAATCTTGGCCAGGCAGAGCTTGATATTCTGACAATTCCCAAAAGAATTCTTACATTCAGCTTTCCTGTCAAGCTTGATTCCGGTGACATAAGGTATTTCACAGGCTATAGGGTGCAGTTTAATGATGCCAGAGGACCGACAAAAGGAGGCATAAGGTTTCATCCGGAAGTCAATCTTGAGGAAATAAAGACGCTTGCTTTTTTGATGACCTTGAAGTGCGCTGTTGTCAACTTGCCTTACGGAGGCGCTAAAGGCGGCATTATGGTTGAGCCAAAGCGCTTTTCTCAAGAAGAACTGGAAAGAATGAGCAGGGGCTACATAAGAGAAATCAATAATTTTATAGGAGCGGACATTGACATTCCAGCCCCTGATGTAAATACAGATGCAAAGATAATGGCATGGATGCTTGACGAATATGAAAAGCTCAAAGGAAGGCACGCTCCTGCCACAATAACCGGCAAGCCGATTGCCTTAGGAGGTTCAAAAGCAAGGAATTTCTCAACTTCCATGGGAGGGGCTTATGTTTTGCACGAACTTGTGGATATTTTCGACATGAAGCCTAGGAAAACAGCTGTTGCTGTGCAGGGCTTTGGAAATGTGGGAATGAACATTGCTAGGATATTGAATGAATGGGGCTATAAAGTTGTTGCTGTGAGCGACTCCAAAAGCGGGATTTACAATAAAAACGGATTAAACATCAAAGATGTCATTCAACATAAGGATAAAACCGGAAAATTGTCAAAATTCAAGGGTTCAAAGGAAATATCAAACGAAGCACTGCTCGAGCTTAAAACAGATGTGCTTGTGCCAGCTGCTCTTGAAGACCAGATAACAAAGAAGAATGCTGATAATACAAAAGCAAAGCTGATTCTTGAGATGGCTAATAGGCCAATAACACCGGAAGCTGATGACATTTTGCTTGACAAGAACATTTTTGTCATGCCTGACATTCTTGCAAATGCAGGCGGTGTTGTAGTTTCCTATTTTGAATGGGTTCAGAATTCAATGAACTTCTACTGGAGCGAGAAGGAAGTGCTTGAAAGGCTTAAAACCTACATGACAGATGCTGTAAAGGAACTTTCAAATGAACCTGAAAGAAGAAGCTCTAAAGCTTCATAAATTAAACCATGGGAAATTAGCAACAAAATCAAAAGTAAAGGTTGCCACAAAAGATGATTTGAGCTTGGTTTATACGCCAGGAGTTGCAGAGGTTTGCAGGGAAATAGCTGCAAACAAAAGCAGCGTTTATGATTACACCATGAAAGCAAATTCTGTTGCTGTTGTCACAGACGGAAGCGCGGTTCTTGGCTTGGGCAATATAGGAGCAGAGGCTTCATTGCCTGTCATGGAAGGCAAGTGCGTCCTTTTCAAGGAATTGGCAAATATTGACGCGTTTCCAATATGCCTCGCAACACAAAATGACAAGGAAATAATAAGCATGGTAAAAAACATAGCTCCTGCTTTTGGCGGCATTAACCTTGAGGATATAGCAGCGCCAAGATGCTTTAAGATTGAAGAAGAACTTCTTAATATAGGAATTCCGGTGATGCATGATGACCAGCACGGTACAGCAATTGTAATTTTAGCGGCGTTGCTGAACTCTGTCAAGGTTGTATATAAAAGGATTGAGGACTTGAAGATTGTCATTAGCGGCGCAGGGGCTGCAGGAACTGCAGTCACAAAGCTTTTGCTTTGCTTGGAAATTGACAAAAACATATGCACCTCTGTAAAAGAAATTGTGGTTTGCGACAGCAAGGGCATAATTTACGATGGAAGGGCAGATTTAAACGAGTTCAAGGCCCAAATAGCCAGAATTTCAAACAGGTCAAGAAGAAAAGGAACCTTGAAAGATGCTTTGGCAGGAGCGGATGTATTTATCGGGGTTTCAACAGGCAGATTGCTTAATGCAGATGATTTAAGAAAAATGAACAAAAATTCCATAGTTTTTGCAATGGCAAACCCAGTGCCGGAAATAATGCCGGACGAAGCAAATAAAGTTGCTGCTGTTGTGGGCACCGGCAGGAGCGATTTTCCAAACCAGATCAATAATTCGCTTGCGTTTCCAGGGGTTTTTAGGGGAGCTTTGGACGCAAAGGCAACAATGATAAACAACGAGATGAAGATAGCTGCTGCTCACGCCCTGGCTAATTGCGTAAAGCCGACAAAAGACAATATTTTGCCATACACTCTGGATAAGGATGTAGTCCTGAAAGTTGCGGAAGCTGTCAAAAAAGCTGCAATCGAAAGCGGCGTCGTAAGAAAATAATTTTTGTTTTTCTGTCCTTGTAATGTGGCATAGCAAGATATATAAATGCTGAATTCCGCAAAAAAGAAATGCACGAAACCGTCATTGCAGATTCAATAATAAAAGAGGCAAATAAGCACGGCAAAGTCAAGAAAATATATCTGGAGATAGGCGAATTGGCTCACGTTCCTGCTAACGAGCTTTTAGGCTGCCTTGGCAGGCTGGTTAAATGGAATATAAACTCAAAGATTAAAAGAGCAAAAGCAAAGTGCAGATGCGGCTTTCAGGGGCACCCAAAAATTCTTGAAAGAGGGCATGACTATTTTTTCATAGAATGCCCAAAATGCAGGAAGATTCCTGAGCTTGCTGAAGGGAAAGATATAAAAATAATCAAGATAATTGTTGATTGAAATGTGCTTGGCTGTTCCGGGAAAAATTGTTGAAATAAAAAATGCTATTGCTACTGTGGACTATGAAATTGAGAAGAGAAAAGGCAAAGTTCTTGACAATTCGTACAAAACAGGGAACTATGTAATAGTGCAAGGCGGCATTGTAGTCCAGAAAGTCAACAAAAAAGAAGCCTTGGAATCCTTGAAATTGTATAAAAGGGCTGCCTCTTCAGGTTAAGTTTTGGAATTGGGGCTATTGACTTCAAAAAAATAAAAAAGAAAAGTTCGTGAAACGTACAATTTTAGGCGAACATTTTTTCCTCACAAAATTTTCCCTCGAAACTTGAGGAAACCCACAAGTTTCAGAGTGGATAAATTTTGTAGAGCTGAAAAAATGTTAGGTGAGTCAACGAATGAGGGCTTTGATGCCCGATTTCGTGAGGATTTAGTTGTGAGTGTCGCCAAAATCGGCTTTGATGCCGATTTTGATTTACTTCTCATATTATTTTAGTGGAAGAACGGCTTTTTGTAAAAAAGTTCTCAAAGTTAGTATTAAGAGTTCTCGCTAATAAATTCTGCGATAGCAGAGTATCGTTTAATGGAAGGGGGCATCCGTTTTTTGCTTCTTTTTTCATAAAAAAAGATAGTAAGGGGCGTCATCTATAGTCACTGGACAATGGCCCGAAAACTTTATATAGTTGCTCAATTACATACATTTGTATTCATTTGAGGGGTTAATTATGGTACAAAAAAATGTGACGTTGAGTCTTGATGAAGATACCTACGAAAAGTATAAAGATTTTTGTAAGAAAAATGCAGTAGCATTATCAAGAAGCATAGAAGTATTTATGGAAGAAAAAACAAAAAAAGTGGAAAAATGAGTCAAGAACTTTTGTCTTTAGGTCAAGCATCACAATGGGCAAGTGATTATCTAGATAGGCCTGTAACTACTTCTAATATTAGTTATCTTATTCAGTATGCTAAGATTAAGAAGTACCTTGACGAAGAAAAAAAGATAAAAATTAAATTAAATGAACTGAAAAAATACTATGATGAACATTTAGTAAAAAAAGAAGAATCATGGAAAAGTCAATTAGGAGATGACTTGAATTGGGGTTTGTCATTCTCCAATTTAAGAGAATCTGACACTACAAAGCACGTCCATAGGTTACATCCTTACAAAGGAAAGTTTATACCTCAATTAGTGGAATATTTTTTAGATTCCCATTTAAACGATTACAAAAAACAAATTTTCTTTAAAGAGGGAAATACTATTCTTGACCCATTTATGGGAAGCGGTACAACACTGGTACAATCTTCTGAGTTAGGGTTACATTCGATAGGAATTGATATTTCAGATTTTAATTGCATGATTTCAAGAGTAAAATTAGATGAATATGACATTTTCAAATTAAGTTATACCCTAAAAAATATCTTATCACAAACAATCAATTTTAGCAACAAAGTATTTGATGATAGCTTTGATTTGGAATTAAAAGAAAGATTAAGCGATTTTAATAAAAAATACTTTCCAAATCCTGAATTTAAGAGGAAAGTACATAAGGGCGAAATTGAAGAAGAGGAATACGGAGAAGAAAAATTAAAGCAATTCCTTAAAGAAAATAAAAAGTTTTTTGAAAAGAACGGAACTAAAGATAAAACGATACTCCTTGATGAAAAAAAGATGAGTAGCTTCTTATCAAAATGGTTCTCAAAAAGAGTTAGACAAGAATTATTTTATTACTTAAAATTGATTGAAAATGAGAAAGATGAAAAAATAAAAAATATTATG
>JAGVXT010000036.1 GCA_018303655.1 Candidatus Woesearchaeota archaeon | reverse complement strand
TTAAATTATAGGTATTAAACCAAAAATTCTTAAATATTGCCTAGTTCTCTCTGTATATGAAGAAGCTGTTTATGCTGTTTTTTTTATTTATAATATTGACTTTGTTGCTGATGCCTGGTATTTTTGCCAAGCAGGGGCACATGAAGTTATTGGCTGTGAAGGAAACAGAAAATGGCTATGAAGGGGGAATTGCAGACTTGTACCTTGAGATAAAGCCGGGCTCCGGAAGGGTTTTTCTTGAGACATTTCCGCTGACAAGAACCGATACACAAATGTCAACAAGGTTTGCAAAGGCTATTGCATGCGACATCATTGAAAAAGAATGCGATGGCATTGATTTTTTTTACACAATAACAGCTGACTCTGCAATCATAGCAGGGCCGAGCGCAGGCGCCTCAATTGCTGTGCTTACAGTGGCAATGCTCGAGAACCTTGAATTAAATGAGGATTATGCCATTACCGGCACAATAAACTCAGGAGGCCTGATAGGGCCTGTAGGCGGCTTAAAGGCAAAAGTAAATGCTGCAAAAATAAATGGACTGAAAAGGGTGTTTATACCTGCTGGCGAGATAATAGCAAGGGTCGGCAACACGACAACGGACTTGAAAAATCTTTCAAAAGAATTGGAAATTGAAATCGTTGAAATATCAACATTAAGCGAGGCTGTCAGGGAATTCACTGGCAAGGATATAAAGGAAGATTACAAAAATATAGGCATAAATGAAGAATATAAAACAACAATGAGGTCTCTGGCAAAGGACCTGTGCGACAGGGGCAACAAGCTGAGAGCCGAGGCAAGGGACTTAAAATATTCAATAAATGTTTCTGCGCTGAAGGAAAATGCCCAGAACCTGACAAGCAAGGGAAAGGATGCTTTTGAAAAGCAGACATTTTACAGCTCCGCAAGCTACTGCTTTGGAGCAAACGTTGAATATTCAACCTTGCTGCTGCTGTCAAAAAACCTGTCAAAAGACGATGCAATAAAGGAAATTGAAAAAGTAAATAAGGAAATAGCTGATTTTCGCAATAAAGTTGAAAGCATTGATAAAAAGACAATAACTGATCTGGAAGCATATATTGTTGTCAAGGAAAGGCTTGCAGAAGCAGAAGAAACAGCTAATGAGGCTCTTGAGGCATTAAACAGCACAAACAATACTGAAAGGATTTCAAGAACTTTGGCTTATGCCTCTGAAAGAGTCAACTCAGCGTATTCATGGGCAACATTTTTAGGCAAGAAAGGCAAAACTTTCAACTTGAACAAGGATGTCCTGAAAAAATCATGCCAGAACAAGATAAGCGAGGCAGATGAGAGAAAGCAGTATGTTGAATTGTATTTCCCGGGCACGTTGGACAGCATAAAGAAAGAGATTGACAATGCAGCTGAAGAGCTTGAAAAAGGAAACTATGAGCTTTGCCTGTCGCAGGCAAGCAAGGCAAAAGCAGATGTTGACATCATCCTAAGCATATTCGGGGTTGACAGCGAGCAATACAAAAATATTGTTGAAAGAAAGCTGGAAATAGTGAAAAACAACATTGCAAGAGAGGCATCAAAAGGCATATTTCCCATCTTGGGATACAGCTATTACGAGTATGCAAATTCCCTGAAAGAAACTGATATATTTTCAGCTTTGCTTTATTCGGAATATGCTTTGGAACTCGGCAACCTTGACATCTATTTCAAGGAAAGCAATGGCAAAAAGAAAATCATTGATTTTGTTGATATTGACAAAAGATTGTTAAGCGTGTTTTTGGTTGGAATTGTAATTGGGGCTTTTGCTGCTTCTTTAATCAGAAGAAATGTGCATCCCAGGAAAAGCAAAAAATCATTAAAAAAATAAAAAAAGCGGCCTCCAAAAGCAATGGTTAAGAAGGTATCAAAAACCTTTGGTTTTTGGGACTTCCGAAAATGCTTTGCATTTTCGATAGTAACCCGCTTGCTGCTGATGAATATTAATAAGAAATGCTGTGATTATAAACCCGAGCAGAACTTGTGCAAGTCCTGCCGGGAAAAAAGAGGTGATAGATTATCACTCGTCGAAGATTTTCGACATTGGAAGTGATAAATAATCACTATGAAATGGTTTGTATGTATTATCACTTTAAAATGAATAAACATGTATTTAAACTTTTCGATTCATATCCGGCTTTAATATTATTTCCCGCTGTTCTTATTGTTTTTTTAACAGGCTGTGCAGGTGTAACAGGCAAGGCAGTAAGTCAGATATCCAAGGAAATAAACAAAGAGCCAGAGGCTTATTTCTGCCCCAGAGAAGACTGCAGCAAAATATTTGAAAGTCAAATAAAATCGGCTAATTTCTCCGTTTATTGCGCATTTTATGACCTGGATTTAAAGAATATAATAACTGCCCTTTCCAGGAAAAGCAAAGACATTGATGTCAGGCTTGTGATGGACAGCTCAAATTATGAAGAGCAAATAAAAGGAGATGGAATAAGAATGGATGACAACGAGCAGCTGATGCACAACAAATTCTGCATTATTGACAGCAGCGTTGTGATAACAGGCTCGTTTAATCCTACTGACAATGACAATAACTACAACAACAATAATGTTGTTGTTATTCACTCAAATACATTGGCAGGAAATTATGAGGACGAATTCAATGAACTATGGAATAACAACTTTGGAAAAGGCAGCAAAGCAAGCAATCCGATAATTTATATAAATAATGTAAAAATTGAAAATTTTTTCTGCCCCGAAGATGATTGCGCTTCTCATATTATCGATTTAATTAAAAATGCCGAAAGCAGCGTTTATTTCATGAGCTTCAGCTTTACGAATGAGGAGATTGCAGATGCCATAATCAAAAAGATTGGCTTAGATGTCATGGGAATATTGGACTCGAGCCAGTCTTCAGGCAAATACTCTCAATTCAAAAGGCTGCGGGAATTCGGCATAAATGTGAAAAAAGACACAAACAAGTACAAGATGCACCATAAGGTGTTCATTATTGACAATGAAACTGTTGTGACCGGAAGCTTTAACCCGACATTAAGTGGTGACGCTAAAAATGACGAGAATCTGCTGATTATTCATGACAAAAAGATTGCAGATGCCTTTCTGAAGGAATTTGACAGCTTGTGGGCGTGATGGTGATAATCGAAAATTTTTTAAAGTCCATTTTAAATAATGCCCATTGATGCAAAATGCCTGAAAAAGACGAGGATTTTGATGCCTACAATGACAAAGTCAAGGACGAGAAGGAAGAAGAATATAATGATGACATAAAGGAAGAGGAAGATTATGCAAAAGCGGATGAGGAAGACGAAGATGATGACGAGGATGAAGGCGATGAAGAATAGATATCAAAACAGGCATCAATCAGAACTATCCAAAACTTTATAGAGAATTTTGACATATATCAATTTTGTCAGAATTCTCTAAGAGAACTTTGAATGAAAATGAAAAAAATAACGAATTATTCAAAGTTCTCTATAAAAACAAATCAAATTTCTTTTTCTATGAATGATGTTTTGATTATTGGCACAGTAGCGCTTGACACAATAGAAACGCCGTTTGGCAGGGTTGAAAAAGCGCTCGGAGGAAGCGCAACTTACGCCTCTTTTGCAGCAAGCCTTTTCTCAAAGCCGGCATTAATATCAGTTATAGGAAATGATTTTCCAAAAGAGTATGTTGACCTAATTAAAAAAAGGAACATAGGTATTAACGGGCTGAAGATAACCGGAAAAACTTTTCGCTGGGACGGATTTTATGAGTATGACATGAACGAGGCCAAGACAAGAAAAACAGAGCTTAACTCGCTGGAGCACTTCAAGGCTGAGGTGCCTGAAAATTACAAAGATATAAAGCATGTTTTTTTAGCGAACATCGACCCGGAGCAGCAGCTTGGGGTTTTAAGGCAGGTGAAAAAGCCGAAATTTGTTGTCCTTGACACCATGAATTTCTGGATTAACAACAAGAAAAAATATGTTATTGATGCAATCAAAAAAGCCGATGTCCTGCTGCTTAATGACGGAGAAGCAAGGCAGCTTTTTAACACTGTCAATCTTGTCAATGCCTCAAATCAGGCATTAAGATTGGGACCAAAGGCAGTTATAATAAAAAAAGGGGAGCATGGCGCCTTGTTGTTTACAAAAAACAAACATTTTAACGCGCCTGGCTACCCTCTGGAAAACATAAAAGACCCGACCGGGTGCGGCGACAGCTTTGGCGGGGCGTTCATTGGCTATCTGGCAAAAACCAGGGATTTAAGCGAATCAAATTTTAGAAAAGCCGTAGTTTATGGAAGCGTGGTTGCAAGCCATAATGCAGAGGATTTTGGATTGAACAGGCTTAAGCGCCTTACAATGGCTGACATAGAAAAAAGGTACAAAGAGTTCCAGGAGATGAGGGAGTTTTAAACATCCTCCTTCAAATTTGTTGTAACCACCATCGTCAAAGTTGACTGTATTTCTTTTTTATCCTTTCTGAAATTCAGGATAAAATTGTGGAATTCCTCCACATCCTTGAATTTTAATTTGACAAGCAAATCGTACTCGCCTGTAATTCCGAATATTTCCTTTACGTGCCTGTCATTAAGAATCTTGTTGTCTATGTATTCTGCAGTGCTTCCCTTGACAAGCATAAAAACAATGAAATTCTCGCCGACAGCCTTGTTATTTAATTTAATCGTGAATTTTTCAATGGCATTGTTTTCAACAAGCTTCTGTATTCTCTGATGGACCGTGCTGGGCCTTATTTTTGTCTGCTTTGCTATCTCCCTTATCGGAGCCCTGGAATCTTTCTTCAGAATCTCTATTATTTTTGCGTCCTTGTTGTCTATTTCCATGAAGCTGTAAAGGCTTTCCGACTTGTTTGCGAGCTTGCGAGCGTGACATGCGAGGTTCGGGTGGCATGCGAGAGCTCGACATGCTCGCGAGAGTGGAATGCGAAAGCTTGCTTTCGCTCGCTTATCTTACAAGCAAGCTCGCGTTCAACTCTCTCGCTCGTCTCACTAACCTCGCTCACCAGCTCAGTCGCAAGCATCTGCAAGAATGCGCTAAAGGGGGTTCATCAGAAAGCCTCTAACAAAATAATGATTTTTCCATCTTATATTTAAATTTTTCTATTTTTGTCCAATATTTTTTAAAAAAATAAGATAATTTCCAAGTTTAATTAAAAAAAGTATATAAATGTCTATAAGTTACCGTCAAGAGGTGAGTTTAATGGACAAAGGCGCAAATTATGAGGTTAAAGACATCAAGTTGGCGGGACAGGGCATTTTGAATCTTGAGATTGCAGAGTCAAGAATGCAGGCTTTGATG
>JAGVXT010000014.1 GCA_018303655.1 Candidatus Woesearchaeota archaeon | reverse complement strand
ATCAATGTACTTTAATATTTTAGGCTCTCTGATATCAGCAGCATAATCAGGCTCTAAAACAACATAAACCATATCAGCCCCAAACTGAGTTCGCATGTCGTTCATTGTCTTGATAACAGGTAAATCTTCTGGCAGCACTTTTTCCAAACTTGGCTCAATCTTAACCTTGATTATGCCGGGGATAAGCAGAAGCGTTACGAATAGAATTACAAGGAGCACTGCCTTGGGATATTTAACCTGCAATTTCACTATTTTCTCAGCGAATTCTTCAAGCATTTTTAATTTTTAAATAATGTCTTTTGTTTTTATAGAGGGCAACAAGCTTTTCCTCTGCAACAAGCATTGCAGGAAGCCCTATTATTGTGAAAACCAAAGAATATGAAATGCCAATAATCATTAATGCCCCGAATCTTCCCATTTCAGGCATTGTTCCAAAGAGAAACGCAAAAAAAGCTGCCAAAGTTGTTGCAGCAGTCGCAAACAAAGCAGTGCCTGTGCTTACAACGGCCTCTTCAACTGCCTCTTCAATTTTCTTGCCTTGCTTTCTTTCATATTTGTACCTATTCATTAGATGGATGGCATAGTCTATTCCAACGCCAATTACAATAGCTGCAACTCCTCCAGCTAAAGTAGATATGCCAAGATTGAAGTAGCCCATTGTCCCATAAAGCCATGCAACGCTGACAAACACAACAATAAGGGGAAGGAGCGAAGAAACAAAGCTTCTGTAAAGCAGAAAAGTTATTAAGAACACAAGCAGGATAGAAAACCACAAAGAATTCAGCATGCTGGACTTAATCATCTTGCTTAATTCCTGCTGGATTAGCGGCACGCCGGCAAGCCGTATGCTTATCCCTGGCGGCCTGCCAGCGTCTTCTATATCATTTTTTATGGCTTCTGCTAAATTGTTTAATCGTCTGTCATCTCTGCCAACATCTGTGTTGACAATTATATAAGTTGTAGAAAAATCGTCATTTATATAATTTCTAATCAAATTTGCAGTTTCTTTGTTTTTAAGAAGGGAATCAAATTCTTGTTCATCCGGAAGCTGATTGCCGTTAATTTTTCTTAGCGCATCGGTGACAGCAAATATTTCTATTACATCATCTTCTTCGCTTATTTGCTCCTTTAAGCTTTCAATGTATTCAAGAACCCTTTTGTCTTTTACGCTAAAAATCCCTTTTTCATTTTGGCTTTCCATGTCAACATCTATGACTATGCCAATCATATCTTTTCCCAAGAAGTTATCGCGAAGAACATTGAAGTATTTGATTTCCTCCATGTCCTCCGGCATCATTTTTTCGAGGGAAGCAACGGTTCTGACATAAGGTATTCCCCCTGCTATAAAAACAGTCAAAGCCAGAAGTGCAAAAATTACAGCGAATGGATTATGTGTTTGAAAATTCGCAATCCTTCTTAATGTTTTTTTGTAGAGCCCCATTGCAGACAAATTAAGTTATTCTAATATTCTTATATGTTATTAAATCAAAATAATAGTCATATTCAAATTAAAAAAAATCACTGTGCGTTTACTTCTATATCAAGCTTTATAGGGTTTGTAAGGCAGTAAACGCCTGGGCATCTTTGCTTGGCAAGCTCTTCAATTTCTTTCAATTCATCTTTTTCAGCTTCGCTTAAAACTTCTACAGATAGTTTAACCTTCTCAACAATCGGCTCATTGCCCAAGCCTAATGCCATTGATAAATTTACTTTGTTCTCAGCAGAAACCTTTAATTTTTTCAATTCAATGCCCTTCTCTGCTGCAATTGATGCAAATGTCTGGGCAAAGCAGGCTGCTAGTCCAAACAAGCAATACTGCACAGGGTCCGGCTTAATTCCAGAGCCGCCCATAAATGGCGGGCCATCGGCCTCAACAATAGTTATTCCATTCGCATGCTCTAAAGTTGATGCAAACTGCGGCTTTCCTTCATTAAAATTCCAAGCGCCTTCGACTTTCTTTATCTTTATTGCCTTGCTTTTGTCTTGTTTAACTTCTTCAACAAAAGTGCCTGCTTTGTCTAAGTTTATGTTGTTTAATTTCATAGCCCTCACCCAAGTAATTCTTTTTTCATTTTCTCAAACTGCTTCTTTGTGATTTCCCCAGAAGCGTATCTTTTCTTTAGGATGGTTAATGAATATTCTTGTTAGATTGGCTTGCATTGATTAAGGTAACTATGAGCCAAATAATGAGTCCCCAGAAAAGCAACATAAAGATAAATCCAAAGCCCATTCCAAATCCCATCAGGCCATACCCACCCATTCCGAAGCTTCCTATGAAAAAAAGCGCAACAATTACGGCAATGAATATCCATACCAATGTGTTTTTATTTTTTTCCATAATTTTCACTTTCCTATCTCCTTTTTCATCTCTTCAAATTGTTTTTTGTTTATCTCACCTTTGGCATATCTTTTCTGTAAAATATTGATTGGAGTTTCGGTCTCTTTTTTTATTATAAACTTATAAATGAGCCATATGACTAAAACAATTAATCCAATCCGTAATAATGACCAGACTATATTCCAAAAACTCCAATAACCATAGCCATATCCAAATGGATTGTTACCCATCATATTACCGCCGCCCATCATCATGTTCATCATTCCTCCGCCCATCATGCCGCCAGACCCAAAAGCATTCTCTTCGCCGCAATATATCGCTTTTGCCATATTAATGTGGAATTGCTCTTCATCTTCAGAGCCTTCCTTAAGGCCCATCATCTGGTGCATAAGCTCGTGGCTTTCTCCAGGATGCATCTGCTCCATGTAATACTCGCCCATTATTTCCAGTTGTGAGTTTGACAAGCTCTTACAGTCCGCTTTCGAGTCAATCAATTTTTTAGCTTCATCGATTTCCTGTTGCGTGATTGCACTTACTAAACTTAGGTTCAACAATAAAATCATAGCCATAACATAAATTATTTTTTTCATTTCAACGTCACCAATAAACTAAGCAGTAAAATAACTATAACTATTTTGCCACTTAAATCGTTTAAAACCGTTATCTTTGCAAATATACATTGTATGTTTTCCCAATTCTTTCCCTTTGTATTAAATCTCTTTTATCAAGATTTGTCAGGATGGTTGAAACTTTTGCTTTGCTCCAGTCTAATCTAAACCTTAATGAGTCCTGGGTTATTTCACCTGCTTTTTTTATTTCGTCTAAAATTGCTTTTTCATCCTCTGAAAGCGCCTTTTTCATGATACTATATTCTTTATCTTTTGATTGCAGGCCAAATAGGTATAGTGATGCAAAAAATCCTAATCCAGCAGCAAAAACCAATGAAATTAGATTTATTATAATTGAGTTTGTTGTGGAAAAGTTCATTATGTTCGTGCCCATCGCTTCGCCCATCATCCGCATCATGGGTGTTTGTTTTGGTATTAATAATGAGTTTGTAACTAAAAATACAAGGAAATACCCGATTATGGCAACTAGGATAACTAACACTATTTTTGATACATTGTCGACTTCTTTCAAATTTAGCTTATTCATCATATCATAACTGCCCAATAATTTTACTATTTTTTCTTAACCTTTCACTTAAAACTTCCCTTATTATGTCAAATGCCTTTATGATTTTTGGATTTGTAAGTTTGTAATAAATATTTTTGCCTATTCTGTTTGATGTAACAATTCCCTTGGACTTCATAATTGACAAATGCTGGGAAATGTTGGCCTGGCTTAATTTTGTTTTTTCAATAAGTTCTGTTACTGACATTTCTTTGTCTCTCAAAAGATTCAAGATTTCAAGTCTAGTTGAATTTGAAAAAACCTTGCACATTTCAGCGTGGATTTTATACAATTCCTTCATAATAACATATTAGAATAGTCTAATATTTAAATATCTTTTGGTTCAATTTAGAATAGCAAATACGTCAAAAATCAAATTCCAGTGTCCTGGAAAAACACCTGATAAAGGAGATAGGCATTGAATCCAAGGATAACCAAAGCAAATATCACTGCAAATACATTTGTAATTTTCTTGTTAACCAGCTCTTTCATTATGCTTTTGTCTGCAGTGTAAATAATCAAAGGTATCAAAGGCAATGGTATAAGCAAGCTTAATCCAACCTGGCTGAAAACCAGAATTTTCAAGGGCTCTATGCCAAGCAGAATTGCAATTGTAACTGGTATGACGTTGATGAACCTTGTTATAAGCCTTCTAACCCAAAGCTTTATTCTAAATCCTGTTAAGCCGTCCATAACTGACTGGCCTGCCAAAGTGCCTGTAACAGAAGAAGAAATGCCTGCAGAAAGCAAGGCAAGCGCGAAAACCAAAGCTGCAAAATTTCCGAATAATGGAATTAAAGTCCTGTATGCCTGGTCAAGAGTCCCGACATTTATGCCTGATTTATAGAAAGCGGCTGCAGACATTATTATGATTGCTGCATTAATAAAGCCGGCAATTGTAAGAGAAACTACATTGTCTATTAAATGGTACTTCAATGTCTTGAACTTGCTGCCAAAGTTTGCATTTATTATCTTATTCTTGATAAGCCATGAATGGACAAATAATGCGTGCGGCATGACAGTTGCGCCAATAATGCCGACGGCAATCAAGGCGCTTTCTTTTGTAAGGATTGGCCTGACCGAATGCGCAAATATCAGCGGCAAATCCGGCTTGGTAATGAATAATTCATAAACAAAGCCTAAGCCAATTATCGACACAAAGATGATAAAAGACTGCTCTAAAGTCCTGAATCTTTTTTGTGTAAGCAATATTATAAGCAAAACATCAGCCACAGCAATGTAGGTGCCCCAAAGCAATGGGATCCCAAAAAGCAGGTTCAATGCGACAACAATTCCAAGAAATTCAGCTAAATCGGTTGCTAAGATTACAATCTCTGCAAAAATCCAGTAAGAAAGCACCATCCATTTTTTCTTTAATTTCTCCTTTACCAGTTCAGGAAGAGAATAGCCAGCAATTCCAAGCTTGCCTGACAAGTACTGGAAAAGCATGGCCATGCCAGAGGCAAGCCACACAACCCATAATAAATCATAATTAAAAGAAGCGCCTCCTGCAATATCAGTTCCCCAGTTGCCCGGGTCCATGTAGGCAACGCTGACAATCAATCCAGAGCCCATAAAAAGCCATAACTTTCTGTCAGAAAATATTTTAAAGTAATTTGTGAATTTTTGCAGTATTTTCATTTTATTAAAAATAAAGAAGTTAACTAGGTATCGGCTTTCCGTGCGGATCCTTCTTTGGATTGCCCAGCAGTTTTTTTATCCTGTTTATTGAATCATCACTAAAGGCATGCTCAAGCCGATGCGCTTCCTCATGTATTCTCTTTGACTGTATTCTCAATATTTTTTTTAAAAATAATTCAATTAACCGGTGCTTCGATGTTAATTTTTTTGCGATTTTTCTTCCTTTGGGCGTAAAATTCAAGCTTGAATATCTTTTATGGGATATCAGGCCTTCCCTGCTGAGCTCCTTCACCATTTCTGAGACGCTCGGCTTTGAAACATCTAAGTAATGCGCTAAATCTATGGATTTAATCGTTACTTTTTCCTCCTCCAGAATGTACAATCCCCTTAGATAGTCTTCCCTGCTTGCAGTGAACATAGAAAGTTAGGATAACCTAACTTATATATAAAGGTTTCTATCATGAAGCAATCTGTGTTACACAGGATTTTATTCTACAGGGGCAAGTGAGAATACCATTTTGAATAAACTTGCAATTATATAACCCCAAAAAATAAGTGTCAAATACAGATAGGGATCCTTTCTAAAGCTAAATTTTTTCCTTAAAAGAAATAACAATAGAATTAACGACGGAATAAAAGATATAAGGAGATTTATATTTAGTATTTCAAGACGTCTTGTTAAAGTCCATCGAAACCAAGCATGTGACAACGAATAAGGTGTAAAGAAAAAAAGTCCAAGGATAGCATTCAGGATAAGTAATTTAATCAGTATTTTTGGTTCAATGGAACTCATTAATTCCTTATTTTTACTATAAGCTAACAATCCTGATGTGATAAGAATCAGCAGCATAATCACAAGCCCATAAACCGACACATAAGTGTTTACGAATTGCCTTCTCACTACTTCACCACTTAGAAATTCATTTGTAGATAAAAAATAAGCAAAAGCACCTAATAGTGCAGGAGTAAAAAAGAATGTCACCAAATTTTTTATTTTTATATCCATCAAATTAATCATTGTGTTATGTGTATTTAAAGCTTTTTATCATGAAACAATCAAAAATAATTTAAACTTCAAAAAATACCAAGTCATGATGTCAAAAAAATATTTTACAGTTGAGGGAGCCCAAAAGCAACTTCATAAAATTAAAAAATCTTTATCAAAACTTCAGAATTTGAAAAAAGCAATAGGTGATATTACGTCTGTCATGATTGATCCCGAAGAAATTGAATACGAGGAATTTGCTGAAACCAGCACAAAATTAAGCAAAGATTTCCATAAATTATATTATGAATTCTATAAGGAGCTTGAGAAGCTTGAAGAAACAAGATGCCTGCTTAAAGATTTGGAGCAGGGTATGGTGGATTTCTACTGCAAATTTGAAAACAGGGATGTTCTTCTGTGCTGGAAGTTTGGAGAGGAAAGGGTAAAGGTGTGGCATGAAACAGATTCGGGATTTGCAGGCAGAAAACCAATTATAGACCTTGAGCAATAAATGAAATCCAAAGTAAACTGGCTGGAGTGGTGCAACGAATCTTTTGAAAAGGCAAAACGGGAAGACAAGCCTGTTTTGCTTGACCTAACAGCTGTATGGTGCCATTGGTGCCATGTCATGGACTCAACATCATATTCTAACGAAGAGTGCGCCAATATTATAAATGAGGATTTTGTGCCGATAAAAGTTTACATTGACAAAAGGCCTGACATAAAAGAAAGGTACAATATGGGCGGGTTTCCCTCAACAATTTTTCTTAATCCTGACGGCTATATCATAGCCGGTGAAACCTATGTCCCTCCTGAAAGGCTCAAGCTGATGCTGGAGACCGTAAAAAGCGCATATAAAAACAGGAAAGATGAAATTAAGCAGAGGGTTTTAGAAACAATTGAAAAAACAAAAAATGAACAAACAATAAACAAAGCAGAGGTAAATGAGGATGTTATAAAGGAAGTTCTGCTTTCTGTCGAAGACAATTTTGACAGGTTTTATGGAGGATTTGGAACCCAGCCGAAATTTCCGCATCCTGAAGTGCTGGATTTATTATTTATGCAATATCAAAAAACCCAGAATAAAAAATACCTTGACATGGCTTTGAAGACGCTTGACTGCATGCATGAAGGGATTTATGACAATGCTGATTTTGGCTTTTTCAGGTACTCTGTAACCCAGGACTGGAAAGTGCCGCATTACGAGAAAATGCTTGACACAAATGCAGGTTTATTGAAGAATTATGCAGTTGCCTATGAGATAACAAAAGAGGATAAATATAAAAAAATTGCTGGAGAAACTATGGGATATATTAACAAATTTTTATCTGACCAGAAAAATGGCGGATTTTACGGCTCGCAGGATGCTGATGAGGAATTTTATCTTTCAAAGCCAGAAGAAAGAAAAAATAAAAAGCAGCCTTATGTCGACCATATAAGTTACGTTGACTGGAATGCAATGATAATTTCTTCCTACATCAAGGCTGGAATGGTTTTAAATGATGAAAATGCTGTAAATTTTGCAATAAAAACAGCTAATTTTATTCTTGACAAGTGCTATGACAATAAAAATGGCCTGTTTCACTATTTTGACGGAAAACAAAGCATTAATGGCTTGTTAAGCGACAATATATATTTCTTAAATTGCTTGATAGACATTGATTTTGTAAAAAAAGGCAAAAAATACTTTGACAAAATACAGGAAATAGCTGCGTTCATTTTAAAAAATTTTTATGATAAGAAAAATCATGGTTTTTTTGACAGGATGCTTAAGGATGATGACTTAGGAACTTTAAGAGACAGGGATAGGCAATTTTTGGAGAATTCGTTTTGCGCGATTGTATTCTTAAAGCTGTATTTTTTGACCAAAGATGACGGGTACAAGCAGGCTGCAGAAAATACTTTATTGTGCTTTGCCGGCAGTTACCTGAATTTTGGGTATTTTGCAGCCATGTATGCAATTGCTGTTGGCATGCTGCTAAACAAAGAAATTGCCAATGCGCCGGAAGGCAAAAATTAATAAATAACCTCAAAATCATTGCTTTTATGGATAGGGCAGCTACTTCTGTGAAATCATTGAAAATTGAGCTAAGCAAAGTTAAGGATGATTCATTGCTAATCGGATTTTTCAAGGAAAAAGTTAGTTTAAGTTCTGAATTAAAAAAATTAGATAACGAGCATGGCAACATTATGGGATCCTGCATTAAAAACAACAATTTCAAGGGGGAAAAAGGCGAGGTAAAAAATGTATTCATAAATAAAAACGTAAAAAACATTGTTCTTGTTGGTTTGGGTGAAGAGAAAAAATACAACTTTGATGTTCTGTCAAATACAATTGCAGATGCTTCAAAAAAATTAAGGGATAATGGAACTGAAAGCTTTGGAATCTATTCTGAATCTTTCAAAAACTCAAAATTAAATGACGAGGAACTGGTTGAAAAAATAGCATTAAGCGCATTGATGGGCTTGTACAAATTCAATGAATACAAGACAAAGGACAAAGACGAAGTAAAAAACATCAGAGAGATAACAATAATAGCAAATTCCAATAAAAATTTTGAAAATCAGATAAAATATGCTTCCATTGTTGCCGATGCGGTCAGCAAGACAAGAGACTTGGTTAACACGCCGCCAAATGCTGCAACTCCGGCTTATGTTGCAGACTATGCAAAAGGGCTTGCAAAAATATCAAACCTGAAATGCACGGTTTTTGATGAAAAGCAGATTGAAAAAATGAAGATGGGCTGCTTTATCGGAGTAGCGCAGGGCAGCATAAACAGGCCAAGACTTGTTGTTCTTGAATATTATGGGACTGATAAAAATCAAAAGCCAATTGCTATAGTTGGCAAGGGAATAACTTTTGACAGCGGCGGATTAAATGTGAAACCATATCCTTACATTTTAAACATGAAAGACGACAAAGGGGGAGCGGTTGCTGCAATGCATATTATTGAGGCTTGTTCCAAATTAAAATTAAACATAAATCTGATTGTTGTGACTCCATTATGCGAGAATATGATAGACGCTGCTTCCTATAGGCCTGATGATGTATTGACTGCTTACAATAAAATGACTGTGGAAATAAGAAACACAGATGCGGAAGGCAGGCTTGTGCTTGCTGACGCGCTTGCATATGCGGCAGAGCAAAAGCCGCAGGCAATCATTGATATTGCAACCTTGACAGGAGCTAGCATGATAGTGCTGGGATATGTTGGAACGCCTTTTTTAAGCACAGATGAAAAGGTTGCTGAAAAAATCAAAAACGCTTCAAAAAAAAGCCTTGAAAAAGTGTGGGAGCTTCCGCTATGGAGCGAATATGAGGAAAGCATTAAAAGCGATGTTGCTGATGTCAAGCACATAAGCGATGATGGCGATGCAGGAGTGATAATTGGGGCAACATTCTTGAAGAATTTTGTGAATGACATTCCATGGGCGCATATTGACATAGGAACAACAGTATGGTCAAAGGTAGACAAAGGAGTTTTGACAAAAGGAGCGACTGGAGCAACTGTAAGGCTGATGATGGAAATGTTGAGGGAGTGGAAGTAAATTCAACAGCAACTTTTATTAATACAAGCACAAAACAATGTTTTATGGGGGATAGTAGCAGTATTTTTGGGCTTCACGCTGATAACTATGTAAAGAGAACATATTCTGTGTTTATTAAACAGGATTCTAAAAGTAGCCAAACCGGAAATTCAAGATGGAAGTTAGTTCTAAACTCCTACAGATTTGTGAAAGGGGAATATATGATGTGTGACGGCAGCATGAAGCCATTTGAAGGGCATATAGAGCCTATGTTTTTCACTTTAACCGTTGATACAAGATTAAATTTTGCAGAAGCAGTTGATTTATTCAAAAAATTGGGATTTCCTCTAACAGCAAAAATTACGGCTTTGATGTATGATAGCAACTCTGTTCATCAGGTTCCAAATAATTTTCTCGGCAGACTTGAGAGAATAGCCGAAGGAAAAGGAGATATCCCTTATCTTGTAAAAACTGTAGCCGCTGCAGGTAAGGAAGACGAAGCGAGGCAATACCATGATGCACCATTTTTATTTGGACATCTAAATGATAAATTTTTAAGCGAGATAAATTCTGCTGAATCAATTCTGATGGTTGGTAATGGGCAGATAGTAGAAAGATTTGTCGGGTTGCAGTATGACCAAAGCAAAGGAGAAGGAACAGTCAGAAGGCGTATAATTTATGCAGATAGTATGCTGAACAATTCGACACTTGATATTATCCTGAGTGCTTCTCCATTAGAATTAAGCGTTGCTGAAAGATTAATGCTGGAAGAGCACGCGAAACTTGCACTTTCATTGGACAAAGCATAGAATTCCAAAATAACCAAACAACAACCTTTTTAAAACAAAATCAATTTCTAAAAGTTATGTACGATGTAATTATTTTAGGGGCAGGCGCTGCCGGGCTGACAGCTGCAGTTTACACCTGCAGGAAGAAGCTGAAAACGGCCATTTTAAGCATTGATGTAGGCGGACAAACGAACCTGACAAGCCATATTGAGAATTACCCCGGCACAGGACCAATGAGCGGGATTGAGCTAATGCAAAGGTTCCAGAATGAGGCAATCGGGTTTGGCGCAGAATTGATAATGGGGAAAGCCAACAAGGTTGATAAAATTGAAAATGGTTTTAGAATAGGATTGGCAAACGGCGAAGAATATGAATGCAAAGCCTTGATTCTTGCTTATGGAAAAGTGCCAAAATCTCTTGGGATTGAAGGCGAGGAAAAATTCATGGGAAGGGGGGTTTCAACCTGCGTGACTTGCGACGCTCCCCTTTACAAAAACAGGGAAGTTGCTGTAATCGGCGGCGGAAACAGCGCTGTTGAAGGTGCTCTTGAGCTTGCAACAATTGCCAAGAAGGTTTACCTTGTCCATAGAAGAGACGCCTTCAGGGCTGATGAGGCAACAGTTGAAAAATTAAAAAACAGCGAACAGATTGAGCTTGTGCTTAACAGCATACCATCAAAAGTGATCGGGGACAAGAATGTAGACGGAATAGGGGTTGAGAATATTGTTACAAAAGAAAAAAGAGAGATAAAGGTTGATGGGGTTTTCATTGAGATTGGGTATGTTGTTGACACCTCATTCGTGCAGCATCTTGTAAAAGTCAATGAAAAAAAAGAGATTATTGTTGATGAGAGGGGCAACACATCATGCCCTGGAATATTTGCATGCGGCGACATAACTCCAGTTCCGTTCAAGCAAACTGTCATAGCTGCAGGAGAAGGCGCAAAAGCTGCATTGGAATGCTACAGGTGGTTAACTGGTGGAAAAGGAGCTGTCCTGGACTGGACGCATTGATTGTTCAATAAAAAAATTAAAAATAAGGTGGCAAAAATTCTAAAAAACAAAAAAGTCATTATTTTTGCGGAAAATTATTATGAGGACCTGGAGCTTTGGTATCCAAAACTGAGGCTGATGGAAGAGGGGGCTGATGTTGTTGTTGCTGGAACCGGCGATAAAGCATACAAAGGAAAAAACGGGTATCCTTTAGAAGTGGACGGCAACATCAAAGATTACAAAGCAAGGGATTTCGATGCTGTTGTTATTCCAGGCGGTTTTGCACCTGACAGGCTGAGAAGGTACAAAGAAGTTCTCGATTTTGTCAGGGAGATGAATAAGAGCGGGAAGGTTATTGCGGCAATCTGTCATGCAGGCTGGGTCTTGGCAAGTGCTGGAATTGCCAAGGGCAGGAAAGTGACTTGCGTCAGTGCAATAAAAGATGATATGACAAATGCAGGCGCAAAATATTTCGATAAAGAGGTTGTTGTTGACGGCAGCATAATCACGTCTAGAATGCCAAGCGACCTGCCGGCATTTTGCAGGGAGATAATAAAGGCGTTGGGCAAGTGATTTTTAATTTTGATTGAAGTTATTCATCCAGGATACTTTTCCTAATGAGCTGGCACCGATGCTGCCGCTGGGGCTGGCGCTTTTTTGAATAAACTTCCAATTGCAGAGCCTAAGCTGTATGCTGCTGCTGCAGCTTTGCTGTATGCTTTGCCTGCGGCAGTTGCAATGCCGCTTGTTAGATAGAATGGCGCGTAAAGCGGTGATAACAAAGTTTTGCCTAGCTTTTTGTATCTTATCTTTTCAGGAGACATCAAAACCCTATAAGCCAGGCCGGACAAAGCAAAGTAAGGAAACAGCAACGGAGCAAAAGCTGGCATTGCGTAAGCTAATCCAACAGCTACCGAGGTTATCGCTGACAAAGGCGCTGTTCTTATCAAGCTCTTTACATAATTCTTTTTGAAATCCTGCCCCATGCCCTTGAAGGTTTTATTTTGTATCAGGTATTGTAATGGGTAGTAAGCAGCATTCAGCAACGGGTTCAGAGCAAGGCCTGTTGCTGCGCCGACAGCCAATGCTCCTGTGGACACAGAATGACCAAGAATATTTACAACTGCATTCTCAAGCCCGAATGATTTAGGAATTTGCATTGTTGCATCAACTCCGTATTTTGCAAGCCCTGTGAAGATAACTCCTGAAATTGACTCATCCCTGAAATTTCCGCTTGTGAATTTTCCTTTGCCATCGGCTTTTGAATATTCATGAATCGCTCTGCCTATTGGAAAAGAGGATGCAAGGATCAAGCCATCCAAACCAAACAAAGCGGTTGCTGCTGCAATTGCGCCTGTGCCTATCAATGCATTTGCAGAAGATTTGACTGCATCAGAAGATTCCTTAAGCGCGCTTTCTAATGTAGTTGGCGCTTTTGGCTTCTCTTCTTTTTTAGCTTCAGGAGCTTGAGCCGCATTGTTATCTGCCATTTTCCACCTCAAGCAGCTTCTTCACAGCATACTCTACAACATGGCTTTTGTTCCTGAACTTGCCGCTAGAAAGAGCTTTGATTATTTCATTGACTAATTCTTCATCAAGAGTTATGCTTAATTTCTGCTTCATTTTTGAACGCGAGCGTGCAAAAAAATTGCACGCATGTCCCGCACCAACGTTGTAAGTACTACTAAGTAGTGTAAAATACTACCACTTTTAAATCTTTCTATATTTATTACTTTAAAATGGTTACAGTAATCATGAGGGGATTTTGTATATAGTAATTTATACCAAAAAATATATATACCAATTAGTAGAATTATAGAGAATCGTAAAGCTTATATATAAGTTCTATACAAAATGGAATATTAATTTTAAAATAATATACCAAAAGGTATACTTATACATAATCGAAATGTTTTTATATTATAAGTATATATGCCAATTGGTATAAGCAGATGTTGAGGATTTACCCGAAACTCACAAGCAAAATAAAGAGTGAATTGTTTGGCTGGAAAAGAGGCATTTGTCAGGAGAAAGTATTACCTTGATTTGCTAGATAAGAATACAGATTCTTTCAGGAAAGGCGCTGCAAAGAACATTGCTTTGCTTGGCCCAAGGAAGTCAGGCAAAACATCAATTGTCAAAGAGCATCTTAAGAATGCCAAGGATATTGTTCCTGTCTATATTGATTTGGAAAAAATAAGCTTAAATCCTGAGAATTTCTCGATTGAATTCATTGGAAATGTTGTTTTTCATTATTTAAAAAAACCATTAAAAGAATACAAAAAATGCCTGATACTTGAGCATTTGTTAAAGCTTGAAAATGAGCTGAAAAGCAAAAGCGCTTTTTCTTTAATAAAAACAGTTGAAAACGAGCTGCTGAAGATAAAGCCAAACCAAAAACTGCTTGTTGAGAGCGCCTTTAAGTTTGCTGAAGCATTGGGAAAGGAAAGCGGCAAAAAATTCCTGATTGTTTTGGACAATTTTGAGAATCTGCTTGACCTGAACAATTTCTCCCAGATTAAGGATATTTTGTCAATCATTAATTTTAAGGCTGAGAATGTAAGCTATATTGCCGCAAGCTCTTCCATAAAGCAATCTCTTCATTTATTGAAAAACTTTGAATGCTATGAAATAAAAAATCTGGAGAAAAATGAGGCAGCAGAATTAATCAAAGCAATTATTGAAAAGGCTGAGCAGAAGACTATTGATGAAGTTTTTGCTTTAAGCAGCGGGCAGCCTCTTGTAACAATACTGATTTCTGAAAAATACAACAAAATAAAGGATGTTAAAAAAGCCTTCCTGATTGAGTTATTGCAGAAAAATAATTCCATTTATGATTATTGCAGCGAATCATTTGATTATTATTACAACAGGGCAAGGGGCCAGACTCTTCTCAAAACAATCCTGAAAGTTGTTGCAAACGATGAATTAAGGCTTACAGAAATCGCAAAGAAAATCTACAGGAGCGCTCCTGTTACAAAAAGCATTCTTGAAAGATTGATGGAAGTTGACATCATCCACAAGAAAGACAACAAGTTCTATTTTGCTGACAATGTTTTGAGGCTTTGGCTGAAGCTGACTTCTCAAGGCTATGAGTTTGATGATGCTCCTGATGACAAAATTTTGGATGAGGCTGCAAAGGAATTATGAGAAAAAATAAGTTAATATGGAATATTGCATTGTTTTTGATAGTAGGAATCTCATTGCCTATAGTTCATGCTCAAGCATTCACACAAAGCAGCTTGTTTTTTATTATAGTTAATTCACTAATTGTTGGAATTGTCTTGTTTATTTTGCAGACTTTTTTAATCCCTAAAAAAGAACCAAAAGAACAAACTGCCGTATGGGTTGCAATAATTGCCGGCTCTTTGCTGATTGGATTCCTGTTCGGAAGAAGCGGGTTTATATGGCTGCACCCGGTTTTTGCAAAGTTTTTCAGCATTTATGTTTTGGTTAATGCCGTTGTAATTGGAATTGTCTTGTATTTCCTATCTGGCTTTTTGGATATAAACAAAAAGTTAGGTGGCTCGCCAGAAGGAAAAGGCGGACTTGGAATAATAATATTCCTGATAGCAGCGCTATTTGCTGTTCAGATTGGCAACCAATGGATATGGCAAAAAGCGGTTGTGCGGCAGTTTATTGACTATTTGTTCGGATCGCAGGGAATTTTAAACCCGGCGCCTCCTGAATACAGGCTATGGGCTTTCATAACTGTGGCAACTTTATTGTCTTTCTTTTTTAACGGATTTTTGCTGAAAGGAGGAGCAGGCGGCACAAATAAAGTCAATTATGCCCTGGCAATTTTAATTGGCTCGAGCGTTGCAAGAGCTGGCATAAGCTTTGCAAGCATTGTTTTGCTTGGAGAGGCGATTTTCACAATAGTTCTGGCAGAAGCCTTGAAGGGAACTGCTCCTGACGTCAAAGGCAAGAGCACTAACTGGATACTTGCAGCATTCTTGATCGGATGGGCATCGGCTGCAATGACTTATGGGACAGAATACCAGGGATGGCTTGCATGGATAGTTGGCACACCTCTTTGGGCTATGGGCTTAATTCAGGTTGGGCCGACCGGAGCGGCTGCACAGCCATCTGGCACAGGATGGTTTGGCTGGATATTCAAGATGGGCGGAGGTGCGCTGGTAATTGCAATTATAGGTTTAATATTGTTGTTTGTGATTGGGAGGTCTAAACAAAGAGCAGACAAACAGTCTATGGTACAGGAAGGAAGATCAAGAGGTTGGCAAGAAATAAAAAGAAAATTAAGGCAAAATAGAGCTGCTGCATGGGTAATGAGAAAAGTTTTCAGATTAAGAAATGAAGTTCTGATGAGTTGCCATTTGATATAAAAGATATGAGACTGGAGATTTACACTTTGTTAAACTGGATGTTGAGACACGAAGTTTGGATGAGAAAGGGTGCTGTCGTTACTGATATAAAGGAACAAGTTAAGGAAACTGAAAGAAGATTGGGGACTACGAAGCCTACTGAAGAGGAAATTTTGAAGGGAATTAAAGACCATATTGAAGGTGCGGAAATCGGGCCTGCTGGTGACATATGGAACATGCTTGGAGACCCAAGAAATTCTGTTGGATGGGGCAGGTTTTATTTTATTTTTGTTCAATTGATGAATCAATTGAAGCAGGATTTGGAGAAAGACCTAACCCGAAGACCTGAAATAGCGGAGTCCGCATCAACTCAAGCAGGAAATTGGGTTCAAACTGGAGAAGGTGGAGAAATTATCTCTAATGCGTGGAAAAATCATATTGATACTAGGTACAATCGATATTTATCAGGAATAGGAAGGTACAAGGGTTTGCTAGTAACAAGGGCAAATAAGCTAGCATTTTGGGATTTACTTAACATGTACGGCACATACAAAAGAGGGTATTTGTTTGCGAAGCCAGAAGCACTTGCAGAACACTACTCTTACAATCAAGCAATTGAGCAGCCATCTCAAGAAGATGTAGGTCACACAGTCACAAGATCAATTGACTTTACAAAAGTTGTAAAAATTCCTGGACTTTTCCGGAATGAGTATAAAGAAGATCCAAATGGCGAGGAACTTTTGGAACTGAATATATATGGTTTTAGTATCACAGACATTAATAAAATACGGGTAGAGGGAATTAATCTTCCATATATAAGGAGGTTCAGAGTCGGTTATATAGATACAGCGGATGAAAAATACAAGTCTGATGTCAGCGAACTACATGTAACATCAAATATGGATGCAAGGTTTCAACATGTTTTAACATTTTCGGAAAAGGATTGGGAGTATGCCACTAAGGATATGTTAGATGGATTTTTCCATCCTTTGAGTAGACGAGTAGAGGACTACCAAAGGCATTTCAATATATCCTATGAAAAATTCAGCACTGCACAATTTAACAGGCCTATAGGTATGGGAGAAGTTGCATTTGACAGAGAAGCTCTTAAGATACCACATGCACTAAACTACTGGGGTAGAAAAAAATATTTTGATCAATCTCCAAATGGAAGCGAAATCAGGCAATTCCCTGCCAATCCGTATCCTGGAATATCTTTAAAAGGATTATGGGACTTTATTTTCAAATATTCAACTGGAACTGCTGGTGATCCAGAACGAACAAAGAAGTTATTAAATGATTATTTCAAGCAAGGTTATGATATAATAGAAAAAACACACCAGGAGAAACAAGGTGGCTGAAGAAATAATAAATCCTGAGGAAGAAGTGCAACTTATTAATGAAGAAATCATGCAGTATTTAGAGGCTTCTTTGGATATTCTCGACACTTCAGATTTAATGATTACTAATTACTCTGTTGTGATCAATGATGATAAAAAATTGAAAGCTTTTGCAGCAGAATATAGGCTAATCTCTATTATAAGGCGACAAAAGGAACAAATGAAAGGCAAAATTTTAGACATAAGTCGGTTGATGCCTGCACTGAGGCAGATTATTCTCCAAATCCAATCAGACAAAAATGCTTATAGACTGGTGGAATCGGATTTAGCCAAAATAATTAGGGATTTTGAAATTCTTGAAAAGGTTTTAGGAATGACAAAAGATGTTAATGAATTCAGGGCAAACACAAATATTGTCCTGAAGGATATAGAAGAATTAAGCCAGGAAAAACTAAAAGTGCAAATTAGGAATAGAATACTTTCAATAAAAAATAAACTAGAAGAGTCAGATGCATTGCAGATTGCAATAACTGATCTAAAGAATTGGGACCGTCTGCCGCACAATGAGATAGAATTTTATTTGACGCGTGTGGGTTCTTACTTTAGACCGATAATCCCAAGCAATTTTGCTGGAATTGATAAATTTAAAGATACTGAATTGAAAAGAATAGTTTATGCTTCACGTCCTATTAGGTACTTAAGAGCTATTGCTCACTTAACATACAAGGCAGAAGCGCAAAAAGGATTTCTAGCATCACTTATTAGAAATTTAGAGCAAGATATCTCGGGAGATGTCTGGGTCCAAGATAAAAGCACTAAACTATTTTTAGATGATGTTGATAGTAATGCTGGCACCCTAGTAAATAACTACAAGAATGTTTATTTAGCAAATATGCTTAGACGGCAAGCCAGAGAAATTGGTGAGCAGCCGTTCAAGTTAAGAGATATGCTTCGGCAAATGATTAAAATAGTTGAAGGGGCAATTGGCAAAAAAGAATATGCTATCAGAAGCTCACAGGAATTTTTGGTAGATGTCTTCAGAAAAAGACAGGATTGGTTATTAACAAGCGCACAAAATTTTATCCAAGAAATATTTAGGGAATCATCAAAATATATTGATGATTTCCTAGAAAAAACAATCAAAAAAATCGAAAGGTTTGTTGGAAGGTTGTGGGAAGCGAGGAAAAGACAATTAGCACAATTTATTAGAGAAATTTTTGATGTGCATTCAAAATTAGAGCCGATAATGAAAGATATATTTGAAAAAGGTATGATAGACAGAAATACACGCTTGTTCATGCTGAAACTAAAGGCCTTGAATGATTTTAGAATACATAAGAATATATTATTCCAAAATCTTAAGACTGGAAAAAATATATTTCCGCATTTGCTGATGCTTGATTTTGATTTAGCAAGGATGCGTGACTTATTTTATAGCTTGAAGAAAAACGAAGCTGAAATGAAACAAAAATCTGAATATTTAAATAGTGCTGTCAAATATATAAGCGGAGATATGAGTACATTAATTAATAGAAATGTTGGTTTTGTTGATTTTGTGATTTCAATAAAATTAAATATTGAAGGAATTGATTTAAATAAAGCAAGAGAAATGTTTGTTGCATTTGCAGGTGTAAAAAATGGCTGATGAACAACCAAAACCGGAGAAAAAAGGAATACGGCATTTAGTGCCAATAACTCAATGGAGAAAATGGCTTCTAAGGAAAATGGGGTTCAGTGGCTTTAAAGATGAGCCAGAACCTGGTTTTGAATTAACAGATATTAACATTTACGACGAACTAAAGGGCGAAATCAATTTTCAAACAATTGCAAATTTGAATGATTTAATGGTAAATACAGAGCTAAAATGGGACGGCATTCCAAAAGAAGAAAGACCAGACAAAAAGACAGATCCAAATTCTGCTGCTGGAAAAATGGCCCAAATGATTGATTACTATGCAAATAATTTCAATGACCAAGAAAAGTTCAGTGTGAAAGTAGGATTAGATACACATGAATTTGTAAGACACAATCAGGGAATTGGATATTTTACTGATGAAGAGGAAATAGAAAGGGAGGGGGGCTACTTGAACACAGGCACAGGCTTTAAAGATATAGCTGATAGACCTTGGATAAAAATTAGCGACCCAAGTAATCTAAGAGGACAGCCTTTGGAGTATCGTTATATTTTGCCAAAAGAAGAAGAATTTAGGCATGGCAATCTTACTTACAGAGCAGCTTTTTTTGGGGAGAGGGGTATAAACCAGTATATTGAACTTTTAAGTAGGGATATTAGTAATATAATCAATGACTATGGTAACAGAATAAGGGCAGGTAAGACTGGAGAACAGCAAGAAAATATCAATAAAAATTTAGATATAATTAGAGAAAGGTATCTCACAGCAATAAAGGCTGTGGAAGAAAAAATCAGAGCATTTGAAAGTAAGATTCATTACAGTTTAGTGAGCGGAAGAGTTGGAGCTGGAAATATGTTCCAGTTGATGGATGGTATAAAGAAGCAGATAATGGGTTTAAGGCTTGAGCCTGGAGAAGTTCATTACACTCACACTTATAAAATTATAGACATGCACAAAGAAATTATTGTAAATGGTGTTGTTAGAAGATTTGCTGATTTTCATCAAAATTTTCGCAGAGGAAAAGAATTTGCGGCTGGATTAGATGAAAATGGAATGCCGCTTGAAATTGGAGATGGAAAAACAGGATTTAGAAATGGAGTTTTAGAAGAAAATAAGGTTGTGATAGACATATTCCACAACTGGGATGTGACCCATAGAGAACTTACAGGAGTAACTGACCCAGCCGTAACGGTCAGAGAAGTGGACCCGAGATTTGTGACTGAATGCCATCCGATTGATATTGCTGTGTATGTTTATGCTCACTTTGATTCTTATAGAGATGACATGAGAGATGCACGATACCATGAAGACTCTATGTCTATAATGGAGTATCTAATGGAAAATCTTGACCCATTAGAACCAAGTAATGTAAGAAATTATGTTCGGGCTCCTGACGGGACGGTTTTGTCTCCTGATTTTAGCAGAAGTAGAGAAAAACCTCACGCCAAAGTCCGGGTGCAGCTTAATAAACGTGGAGCAAGTCAATTCAGACCTAACACTGACCCAGATGTGGTCCACGAGACTATAAAGTCAACTCATTTAAATCCAGCGTTTGATTTGAAAAATGCAACAAGCAAGGCGATTCACTGGGGAAGAAAGTATTATTATGATGGACAAGACCAGAGCGTGCAATCAAAAGAACCAACACTTACTACAAGAGGTGCTGCCCTTTACATACTGCACAGGGTTATAGACCAAACTAAATATTGGGGGAATACAGGAAACAATCAAGGTGTATTGCAGCTACTAAGCAGAATAGCCAACCAGACACATGGTTACGATATTGGTCCGAATCTAGGAAGATGGGGCAGACCATTAACAAAAGATCCATTTAAGCCGCAGCAATCAGGATAATTTTATTTTTCAAACATTCATCCTAAACAAAAACATATTTAATCATTTTCACCCTCCCTTCTCAAGCAGTCTTTTCTTCTCTTCCAAATCCCTTTTCTTGGCACTTATCTTCCGCACAACCCTTCCCATTCAAATACTATGCTGTTTTTATTTAGTTCTTGTTAGCAAATTTTATTTAATTGTAATCCCTAAAATCAAAAGATTTAAATAGGTGTAGTCCCTAACATCTGTTAATGTACATAGAAAAGAAGAAAATTGGAAAGGACTACTATAATTACTTAAAGATTTCTGTTAGATTGAGAGATAAAGTCAGGACTAAGACTATAGCCTATTTAGGGAAAGGCAATATTCATAAAAATAAAGCTAAAAGAATTTTTGAAAGATTCAAAAAAAATGCTGATGAGGTAAAGCAAAAAACATTGGAAGAGTTAAAGCTAGAAAGCGTAGATATAAATAAAGAAATTTTAAGCGAGCAGCAATTAAACAAGTTAAAGCAAATAGAAAACAGCTTTAATAAAAAATTAAAAATTCTGGACAAAGAAACATTGAAAGATATGTATAATGATTTTATAACTCTTTTTGTCTTTAACACAAATGCTATCGAAGGCAATACTTTAACATTGAGGGATACAGATCTTTTGTTGAATAAAAATATAACTCCTAGCGGCAAAAGTCTTAGGGAAATAAATGATCATTTGAATTCTAAGGACACTTTTAATTTTATGCTAGAAAAAAAGCCTAAAATCAATCATGAAACAATTATAAAAATTCATTCACTATTAATGAAAAACATAGATAAAAGAATAGGTTATTACAGAATACATAATGTAAGGGTTTTTGGCGCAACTTTTGAAGCAAGTCCAGCAGAATTTGTGAGAATAGACATGAATATTCTTTTAAAATGGTTCAGAAAGGAAAAAAATAGATTACATCCTTTAATCTTAGCATCTGCATTTCATCATAAGTTTGAAAATATTCATCCCTTTTATGATGGTAATGGAAGGACAGGAAGAATGCTATTAAACCTTATCCTCATTAACAATAAAATGCCTCCATTAATAGTTCCTGATGCGCAAAGAAAAAGATACTACAATGCATTATCAGAAGCTGATAATACGGAACTTAACAAAACTCAATTAGAGCATAAAAAGATGGTTGATTTTTGCTATTTTAGTTTATTAAAAACTTACAATACCATATTCGCTAGATGGGGTTGAAATCAGTCTTTCTCTCATTCCATCAAATATTAAGCAGTTTTGCCAGACAAAGTTAATTACTAAAATAAAGAAAACTGAATTATTCTTAAATATAGAATATATATAAAAAATAAACATTCATCCTAAACAAAAACATATTTAATCATTTTCACCCTCCCTTTTCAAGCAATCTTTTCTTTTCGTCTTTATCTATTTTCTTTGCTTCTATCTCTTTTTTATAATATGAAGCAAGCTCTATATTATCTTCTTCCTAGGATTTCTTGAGTTTTTCTTCATGTAATTTTATTTGTTGTTCGAGTGATTCAATTCCTTTTTGCAACCTCTTTTTTCTATTTACCATAAAGCTCAGCTTCTATAGAATTTACACACTTTATTAAAATATTTAATAATTTCTCTGCAATAGAAATTTCAATCTTTATATTTTGAGTGCTTTTATCATTTTTAACTGCCATGTAAGCAGTATAACATTGCTCAAATTCCTGATGTGCCATTCCACTTTGAATTAGCCATTCTTGAAATGAGTTATTAGAAAATTTGTTACTGTCTAGTATACATTTTATAATAAACATTCCTCTTAATCTAAGCATTGTTGAGTATAATACAGAATAAGATTTTGCATATTTGTTATCCAATTTATCAAGCTCTATAAGCTCTTTATTGCTTTCTATATTCCCTTTTGTTTCATCAATGTATGTTTTAAAGTTTTCATTGTCAATTTGAATATCTTTTAATTCATCCAAAACATATGCATTGATCAAAGGCTCCGCTTCTTGAACAATTTGATAGTACATGACAGGATATCTCTGAATTGCTTTCTTGAATTTATCCAATTCAAAAGCTGTTATTTCCAAATTCGGTTCTTTAACTTCTATTGAAATAGTTTTATCTTTTGTAATAACCATCACATCAATATCAGAATCTTTTGTTTCTTCGTGTCTTGCATATGAGCCATAAATAAAAACCGCAATAACATCTTTCAAATAAGGCTCGAGCAAATGTATAACTTTCTCTCTGAGGCCTAGCCTAGGCTTTTCTGGAAGTATGATAATTACTTCTTGGCCAAGCCAGTTTTTTGGAACCCAGACAGCTCCGCCATTGCCTGATTTTACTACCTTTTTAACTATTTGCTCTTTTATTGCTAATTTTTGTATCTGCATCGTATAGACTGGGTATAGACACTTATATTTAAATGTTTCTTTTACAGCAGAACTTAAGGCTCAACCCTCTTCACATCCAAACCATCAAAATGCGCGTCATAGCTTATTATTTCACTGCAGTTATGCAATAAGGCTGTTGCGTAGTGAACTAAATCACTTATCTTTAGCTTATATTTCTGGCTTCTTTTAATTGATTCGAAGAATAAATTGTTAGTAAAGTCCACAACTCTTATATTTGCTAAACTTAAGATGTTCCTTGCCACTACTCTTGCATACACCTCTGAGTTTATCGTTGATATTTTAGCATAACTCTCTAGAAGAACAAGAGTGTTGATGATAAGATTTTCCTGAGTTAAAATGTTTCTGCATTCTTGTTTTTGATTGCTATTTGTAAACGCATATATTATAACATTTGAATCAACAAACCTATTCATAAATGCCCTCTTCCATTCTCTCCAAGTCTTCTGGACTTAAATTGTGTCTTGGAAATTTGTCCGCTTCTTTGAAAAGTTTTTCCAATTCTTTTTTAGCATTAAAAGGTTTTAACACAATCTCGTCCTTATTGACTTCTATATCTATTGGTGTTCCTATAGTTAAATCAAACGTTTTTCTTATTTCTGCTGGAATTGTTATTTGGTATCCTTTGGATATTTTCTTTATCATTTCATTAATTAATGAATTAATTAAAATATATAAATCTTTCGTTTTACTTCTCAAAAACAATATTATTTAAAAATACTAATCATTCATTTTAAATTTAAGTATATTTAATTATAAATTTTAATTATTTATTCTTAAAAACTAAACATTAAATCTTAAATATAAAATAGAAAGCTTTAAATACTGATAATTAAACTGGAAATAATAGATATATATTAATTAATAGTAAACAATGATATCCTTATCAGATAACGAGTTTAGCGTAATTAGCTTTCTAGTTAGAAACTTCGCTGAAAAGCTCACAATAAGGAACATTGCCCAAAGGCTAAACTTCAGCCCTGCTGGTGTTTTTAACATTCTAAAGAAACTGGAAAAGCAAAGCATTGTTGTCGGCCAGAAGCTTGGAACTGGATTGTTCTATGGAATTAACTTTGAAAACAAGATTGCAGAGCATCTGGCTGCAGTTGTTTTACTTTATTCTGAAGAAAAAATTGAGATTGATATTGAGAAATTAAAGCAAGCAGATGCCGCTATCTTTGATAAAAAAATATTGTTGTTGATAACAGACAACATCACTGTTCTTGATGTTTCAATCCCAAATGTCGAGGTTACTGCAAAAACAGAAGACGAGCTTATTGGGTTATTCAGGAAAAAAGACTCGCAAATGCTCCAGATTTTGAAAAAAGGTGCTGTTTTGTTCGGCGAAGATAAAATTGTTGAGATAATAAAACAATGTATTTCAAGGTTTTAAAAATGAAAATAATCAATATCAACAAAAAAATAATAAGTGTAATTTTGATAATTGCATTGATATTATTACTCTCAACACTCACTTATGCCAAGCCCTTCACAGACGCTTTCACAGGAGGATTAACACAAATCAATGATTTTTTTGCCAATGAGCAGTACAAGGCTTATACAACAGCAATAGATTTTTTCTTCTTTGCATTGTTGTTTATATCCGTTTATATGATTGGAGTAAGGTACGCGTTTAAAGAAGTCAAAAAGCCTGAGAAAGTAATAGCAATTTTGCTTGGGTTGATGACTGCATTTTTGCTTGTTTTAGGAGGATTTTCAGCAACTATACTGCTGCCCTACATACACTGGCTTTTGTATACCTTATTGTTTATATTGAAAGGGATAAAAAGCAAGTTCTGGAGATTTATCCTGGCTTTGCTGCTGACATTGCTGACAATTGGATTGATACAGGGATTGTTTGATGCGTTATCTCCTGACACAGAGGGATTTTTCAGCTCGTTGTCCAAGAGTTTTGCCAGCATTCAGTTTCCCGAAACGCCAGGAGTGCCTGATTACCTGACTGATTTGTTTGGAGCGCAAGTTGCAGCTCCCACAGGGCCTGATTTGACTACTTTGCCATCTGCAACAACTCCTGTTGAGGAGAAAAGAGGCCAAGGCTGGCTACCTGGTGGTTATTCTGCTGGACATTTACTTTGGATAATACCTTTGTTGGTGGCTTTATCGTATGGGGGTTTTAGGTTGTTTAGAAGGGTAAGAGGAGAAAGAAGGCAAGCATCAACAATCATTAATGAAATTGATGAAATTATTAATAAAAAAACCGCTAAAATGAATGAGGTAAAACAAGCAAATCAAGAAAAAAACCAAATGATTCAAATGGCTGAGAACAGAATGGCAGTGATAGAAAAATTACAGGATCCGGCTTATGCTTGGGAAGCTGTAAGAGGCATAGAAGAAGGACATCCGCTTAAGGATCTTTACAATAAAGAACTGCAATTGATAATCAAGCTAAAGGAATTGATAGACCTGGAAAAGACAGAATTTTTAGACAGCAAATTAAATAATTGGCAAGAAAGAATCATGAGAGAAACTGGAATTGATGATGCTAGCAAACAAAGGATATTGCAGCAATTGGAAGAACTAAGAAATTTGATAACATACAAACCAACAATAAGGGACATAAGAAACATGGGCATATTGTGGCTGATTGTTATTTGCTATGATTATGAAAAAAGAGAAGCGAAGTTAAACAAAGAATTGGATCAGTTGCTGCAGGAGCATAATGTTGAAGAGCTTATAAGGGATAAATTTGCTAAAGTCAAGGAAGATAATACAAAATTGCATCACTATAATGCTATGGAAGTTGGGATTATAAACAAACTACTAAACCAAAAAATTGAGCTGCAGAAAAGTAAATTGGAAGAGTTGAAGAGGATAATAAGCGGTCTAACACCAACTGCACAACCTAGACCTGAAGCTCCTGCACCAACACCTCAGCCGGAATCTCCTTATGAAGAACCAGTTTATCCCGAGGTTGAAGAAGAAATAGGAAAATTAAAGGAATTGAATGAGGAAGTAAAGACCTTAGAAATTCTACGAGAATCAAGGAAAACGATTGAAGAAGAAATTAGCCAAGATATTTATGAATTATTAAAAACTGAAGAAATTTCTGCTAGCCCGGATGCTGATAAAATTGTTGATGAAGCAAAAAAGATCAGTAAGGTGAGCAGATTCAGGGGATTATGGGATTCGCTAGCAGAATATCTAAGCAGGACTAGAAATGTCAAGGTAGGCATTTCTAATTTCACAAGAGTTATTTTAACAAATATTAGAGAGAGAAGAAAGAGAATAGAGGAGTTTGTGAATGGAATAAAGGCAAGAACCAAAAAAACCAAAACTCCAGTTCAAAAAACTCAAGCGGAAGATATTACTAAGCTGTTAGGCATTGATGAAAGGGAATTAGAAGCACAGGGAAGAATTAGGTTTAGGGGTAGATAGAGTATGGTTAAACCAGAGGATGTGGTTTCCTTAGATTTATCAGATAAAAAGTTCTTTTTTTCTGGTTTAGCTGGATTTGCTAGTTTACAGGAACTTAATGTTTCTAACACTATGTTTGATAGAGTTGATATTCTTGCAGGATTACCATATTTGAGAGTTGTAGATCTGACTAATACCACCATCACAGATTTAAGCACTGTAGAAAGTAGAATCATAAATGGCAGTTTGACAGTAATTGGTAAAGATGCTGAAATA
Organism: Candidatus Woesearchaeota archaeon; assembly: GCA_018303655.1. Classification (GTDB taxonomy): domain Archaea; phylum Nanobdellota; class Nanobdellia; order Woesearchaeales; family GW2011-AR4. The sequence continues at coordinate 34,427 of JAGVXT010000014.1, read as the reverse complement.
AGGAGAATTTATGAAAGTAAAACGAGATTACCCATTAAACCCAGAAAAAGAATTGCAATTCCAAAATCTCCATTTAAGCTTAAAATATTGATTTTTGGATTGCCCCTGTCAATACTCTGCGGAGTTACATCAGTACAAAAAGATTTAGCAAGAGTTCTTGTGTTGGCTGGTCATGAGGTTTTAATGTTAAATTATTTTCCAGTTGCAAGCAAAGATTTTAACCTTGTATTATGCAGAGTAGAAGAAGACGAACTTAAATTAGAGGTAATTGTGGTACACCGGGACTTGGATGTAATTTTAAGGAATATGCAAGAACTTAAGTTCTATCCTGATGTTATACATGCTCATACCCACACAATCCAATCAAGAGGTATGTTGAATATACTCCTCATTGAATTAGAGAACCCCCCACTTGTTTATACTATTCACGACCTTCTTCCATATAGGCAGATATTAGTGGATTACGGACCAGAAGAGCTTTTAACTGGGGGAGTAGATCCAAATGCCATCAGAAGAGCTATAGATCTCTCTTACTACACATCTAAACGCAACCCAGGCCAGATAGATATGATAAAAAAGGCAGATGCAATTATTAACGTATCAGAAAGCCACCAAATAGCAATGGGCAAGATATTTGGAAGAGAGATAGGTAAAAAAACCAGTACAATAAAAAATACAACGCCACTTTGGTTTATATTAGATTCTCCTGAAGTTATGGAAAATGCAAAAATAATAAGAGAAGGTATACACAAAGAGAATAATTTTGTTCTTTTTTATTCAGGAAGGATTTCTAAAGAAAAAATGATTGAAACCTTAATGTTGGGTTTTAATAAAGTATGTGAGGAATATCCGAGTACTAAGCTGTTATTGATTGGTGCCGGAAAAGATTCTGATACAATGAATAGTTTGGTTAAATCCTACGGTTTAAATGAGAAATTTATTGGTAATATTATTCCTACTGGGTGGATTAAAAATATAAAAGAATACGCAGCTTATTATCTTGCAGGAGACATATTAGTCCAGCCTGGAAGAACACCAAATCTATATTCTATTTCTGCAATAGAGGCCATGGCAGCAAGAAAGCCTGTTGTTACAGTACCGGGGGAATTATCATCTGGCATTGCAGATAATCCTAAAAATTTATACAAGAGTGTTGTTAGGATCATGGAAAGTTACAGTTTCTATGAAAGGTATTGTCATGAAATATATGTTAAAGCGTTGGACGTCTATGGACCTATAAGATTTTTAAATGAGCACCTAAAGTTATATAGTGGTCTATTAAAAGAAAAACCAAAAATTCTTAGGCTACTAAGAAGAGCTGGAAAAAAACAATTGGAAAATATTGGCTTTTTATATGATAGGCCTAAATATGAATTTAGAATGAGATATGATAGTTTAAAAACAAAAACTGATGCTTTGCCTCCTATCGAAGGTATAGGTGAGAAAAACTGCGCTAAATATGCCCGTCTTGCAGCAGAGAAATTATTTGGTCTTAAGTATGCTTCGGCAGATGCATGGGATATGGGAAGAATGCCTGGAAATTATGTTGTATGGAGAAAAAATGAGTCCAAAGAAGATTACCATAAGGTAATCAAACCTGGCGATTTAGTGGGAATATATTTAAGAACTTCTCCGGAAAATATGCCAAACAGAAGTTACACCCACATGGCATTATATTTGGGAGAAGGAAAGGTTCTGCATCAGAGAGGAAAAGATGTTTTTATTTCTAATTTGGATAGAGTACTTTCGATTAAACATAATTGTGTCTTGAAAGCAATTATAAGAACAGACAGAACAGTAGCAGAAGCTGCTTGATTTTATTGTTTTAAATGAAACCAAAAATCACCATTCCAAAAAATAACATTCAAATAAAGGAATCCCAATTCGTTAAAAACCTCAGGCTCGCAAAATCCAATCTTATAGTAAAGGACACAAGTTTTTAGAATAAACATATATCAGTCTTTTTTGCTGGCAATAACCAATTAGAATATAGAAAACTTTAAATATTACTTCTGTTACATCACTTAAAATTAGGTAAATATGTGATGTAAAATGGACATAATTGGCACTGCCAAAAGGCTTGAAGGACTGCAGACAGTTGACAGCATAGCAAAAATCCTTGATATAGATAGAAGAACGGCTGTCAACTATGTATGGATGCTGAGGAAAAAAGGATTTGTTGAAACAGTTTATGGAAAAAGAAAGATAAGGATGTATAAAATATCGCCTTTAAAGCCAAATAAGTTTGGCTATTCTGGGCTTTATGAATACTTAAACAAAAATTCCAAAATAAAGATTTACGCGCCTTATACAAACAGGATTTACGACCATGAACCAACTCCAGAGGAAATGGTTGTGAAGGCTGTTAAAACAGGAGATTTAAGGACTGTGCTCTCATCACTGGCTTTATTTAATAAAGTAAAGAACTGGCAGAGACTAAGCCAAATTGCGAGAAAAGAGCTTATCGGCAGAAAAATAGGGGCTTTGTACGATGCTGCCAGAACAGTGATTAGGGTTAGAAAAATGGATAAAAAGACAAGAAAAGCACTACTAAGAAGCAATATAGACAATAATTTTATTGTAAAAAATGCAAGAACAAAGGATTTAAAGCAAATAGAAAAAGAATGGAACGTATACTTGCCTTTTAACAAAGCTGACTTGGAGGCTTATAAAGAATGATTAACTTACAGGAGCAAATAGACCTTTTTAAGAATGTAATAGGCAGCCAACTAAAAAATAAGGTGGAATGCATTGCTATAGGCGGCTCTGCAATGATGTTTTATGGGGCAAAGAATGCAACAAAAGATGTTGACTTAGTTTTTTTAAAGGAAAAAGAATTGATTGCAGTTAAAGAAATACTTTATAACTCGGGATTTAACGAAAGAAAAAACATAAAGGGCATATTTAGGGAAGACGAGGATGCTGGCAAGCCTGTGATGATGGATGGAAAAGAGACAAGATTCGACCTTTTCTTAAATGAGGTTATTGGGTACAAAATACATGAAAAGGTAATTGAAAGAATAAGAGAAGTTCACGAGTTCGGCAATTTTATAGTAAAAACAGCAAGCCCTGAAGACATACTGATGATGAAAGGCTGCACAGAAAGGGAGCGGGACAGGGATGATGCTGCAGAATTAGTGAGGAAGTTCAAAATAGACTGGAATATTGTCATAAATGAAACTGCAGAACAAACAAAAATTGGCATCGCTGCTTTTCCTATACTGCTTTATGATTTTCTGACAGAACTTAGGGATAATTTCAAATCAGACATTCCAAAAAATATAACAAAAGAGCTGCTTGTCATTGCAGAAAAAAAATTAGAGGAGCTTAAGAAAAAAGATCAATTAATAAAAGTCACAAAATACAAAAAATAAAACATTTAAATACTACCTTAGTTCATTGTTTTAAATGAAACTAAAACCAGTTCCAAAAATAAAGATTGAGAAAAAAGAGTCATTATTCATCAAGAGCTTCAAATTAGCAAAATCCAACCCGAACAAAACCGGCTTGATGATTTTGTTTGATGCATTGTTTCTGGTTTCGATTTTTGCGTTGAACGCCTTGGCAACATATTTTGCGCAAAGCCTTGCTGCCCCAACAATATTGTCTTCTGCACTTGTTTTCATCGCTTTTTCATTGATTTATTACCTGATAGCGCTGTTTGCATATTCATTCTTTAAATACAGCGTTCTGGATTGTATAAATTCATTATTTGAAAAGACGGAGTTTTCATTCAAAAGATTGGCGCAATTCTACTCATTAAACATCATAATTGCCGGAATATTTTTTGCCATAATGCTTTTGGGCAATTATCTGTTGGTAAGCATAAAAGTGCAATACAGGCCTTTTGTGTTTATTTTCCTGGCAATTCCCTATTTGTTGTTCTTGTATGTTATAGCCAATATATCCCACTCTTTATTTTACCAGGGCAGTTCAATAAAGGACTCAATTAAAAAAAGCTTTAGGATAACATTCACAAAAATGAAAGTTTACAGGGAAACTATACTAATAATGATTCTTCTAGCTTTAGTGCTGTGGCTTTTGTTCTTTGGCAGCGGATATTTAATAAGGCTTATTGGGGCAAAAAACTACAGCCTTTACCTGAATGCTTATGCATATTTCAAGCAGGCATCAATCATTGTCCTTGATATAGTGTTTTATTTAGCAATTTTAGTAAACAGGATTTCATTCTACTCAATAACAAAAGAAATCAAATAAAATGCTTTTCCACAACATAAACCCCGTGCTGCTTGAAATAGGCCCTTTTCAGGTTAGGTATTATGGATTGTTCTATGCACTAGGCTTTGTCATCGCTTATTTTTTGATAAGCCACCTGGCAAAAAGAAAGGAATTGCAAATAACAAAAGACGATATTTCTGATTTTTTGGTTTATGTCATTGTTGGCGTTGTTTTGGGAGCAAGGCTAGTTTATGTTTTTGTTTACAGCCCGTTATTCTACCTGCAAAATCCCCTGGAAATAATTGCAGTCTGGCACGGTGGATTAAGCTTTCATGGAGGCTTGATTGGGGCAATAGCTGCAACCTACCTTTTCTGCAAAAAAAAGAAAGTTGAGTTTTATGACATTGCAGACATTGCTGTTTTGCCAGTTGCGCTAGCATTAGCTTTAGGCAGATTGGGAAATTTCATGAATGCAGAGCTTTACGGAAGAATAATAGATACCGCATGGTGCGTTGACTATTCCAAAAACGAATTTGTTGAAAACCTTCCAAGCGGGTGCAGGCACCCGTCGCAAATATACTCATCAATAAAGAATCTGGCAATTTTCTCAATTTTATGGCTTATCAAGGACAAAAAGCTGCCAAAAGGCTCCATGTTCTGGAGCTTCGTAGCCTTGTATGGATTATTCAGGACATTTGTTGAATTTTTCAGGGCACCGGACGAACAGGTTGGATTTATTTTTAATTATTTCACAATGGGGCAGTTATTGAGCTTTCCATTGTTTTTATTGGGAGGTTATATGCTGTTTAGATTAAAAAGGAAAGGTAATTTACATTGAATCAATAAAAATTAAATAAAAACAAGAGCGACTCATCGAAAATCGCTTTGTGATTTATCAACATTTAACTGCAAAGTGATAAAAGTAATCCGCTTGTGCTATTTCACGACATTAACTGGCTTTTTCTTCAGGAAGGAATTTATGTTGAGAATTATTGTATCCAAAATTCTGTGCAGCGCCTCCCAGCTGTTGAATGCGTTATGAGGAGTTATTATAACATTATCCTGCTTCAAAAGGATATGGTTTTGAAGGACTGTTTTTAAGTCGCATTCCTTTAAGAAATGCTTTGACAGTATCTGTTTTTCCTCCCTTATGAAGCACTCTTCCTCAAGAACGTCAAGACCTGCCCCTCCAATTTTGCCGGACTGCATGCCTTCAAGCAAAGCAGAAGTTTCTACTATGCCGCCTCTTGCTGTGTTAATTATCAAAGCTCCTTTTTTCATTTTTGAGATTGCTTTTTTATCAATGAGGTGGTGTGTTGATTTGCTGTATGGAACATGCAAAGTAATGATGTCTGAATTTTTTAATAAATAATCCAGGTTTACATATTTGAATCCAAGCCTTTTTGCCAGTTTTAAATTTTTAAATTTGTCATAAGCAATTACTTTCATCTCAAAGCCTTTTGCAATCCTTATTACATGCTGCCCGATGCTTCCAACTCCTACAACACCAAGTATTCTGCCCTGCAAGTCAATGCCTCTTAAGCCTTCAATTGAGAAGTCCCCCTTTATGGTTCTTTCATAAGCCTTGTGCAGCATCCTAGTTAGGTTCAGAATCAAGGCAAAAGTATGCTCTGCAACCGTGTTTTCGCCGTAATGGGGCACGTTGCAAACTGTGATTTTTCTTTTCCTGCACTCTTTCAGGTCAATGTGGTCGAAGCCGGTTGACAAGGTAACAATTAGTTTCAAGTTTGGAAGCTTATCAAGTATTTTTTTATTAACAGCAGAATAAATGAATATTCCTATAGCATCCGCATTTTTAATTTTATTAACATTGATTTCATTGAGGTGCTCGCCAATGAATTGCATGTCGCAATTTTTTAAATGCTTAGAGAAATACTCTTTCTCCCAATGTTCAAGTTCGAAGAATGTTATTTTTAAAGGCTTTTTGGGCATGATATTTCTATTCTTATCTTAGTATATATAATTTTCTAAATTTTAACTTAACAAATTCCCATAAATAATCAAAAAATTACAGGTTGCTACGAGAAATTATTATTTTGGCTTAAACATCTTAGCGCAATGCGAGCAGCAAACCAGAATAAATCTTGCATCCGCACGGGCATGTTGAAATTCTCGGCTCGATAGCAATGTTGATAAGGTCGCCAAACTTGCTGAACATGTGCTTTGTGAAATTTTTGCCTTTAGACGTTAAATGGTATATTTTTTTGTCCCTTTTGCCGACTTTGTCAAACTTTATCAGCCTCTTTTTCCTTAATGTGTTAAGGAAAGGGTACACGTTGCTTGCGCTTATTTTTCTCTCCAGCTTTTCCTTCAATTCCTGTATTAAGTCATAGCCGTGCTTTGGCTCATTTGCCAAAAGGCACAATGTGTAGAATTTAACCATGTTGTTTATTTTTATGTCTGCCACAAAGAGTTGAAAAATATATGTGTATAAAAAACTTTCTATTTTTGACATATCCAAATTGGATATACATGGAAAAGTTTAAATACTTGCGTGAATAATATATCAAAAATGGATGTATCGGAGGCAATAAAATGGAAAAAGGAAGTTGCTAAGAAACCAATTAAGTTTATTTGTTTGAATTTATTTAAATATGAAGTTCAAAATAAGTTGAGGTGCAAAACTAAATAGTTAATAGGGATAGGATAATAATTTTTGAGAAGAAAATACGCAAATGAAAATAAGACCGATAATATCGGAAATTATGTTTTTAAGGACAATGATAAGATTCTTGTTAGCTATGGAGATGAAACGGGCCAAGAACTAATAGAACAAATAAAATCCGTGACGGATTATGCCAAAAATTACTAGAAAGTTGAATGCAAGTTATTTTTTGGTAGCAATTATAATATTGCTATTGGCTTTGGTCATCTATGAATTTTCAAGCAAAGGCAAACTTGAAGAGAAGTCAACAACAGTTTATCAAAACCTGAATCAAGTTCAAGTTATCGGCACCAGAGTTGGCCAAGCCCCTTCGGATTTTGTTGCAATAACTACAGAAGGAAAGCTCGTAAGGTTATATGATCTCATTGAGCGGAAAAAGCCAGTTATTGTATATTTTATGGCAACTTGGTGCCCATGGTGCGCAAAGGACTATGCCGCATTATCAAAAGTATACAAGAAATATGAAAATAACATAACCTTTATATCAATAAGCCTGGACTTAAGCGAGGATTTTATTGAGCTTAAGGAATACAGGAAAAAATACCCAGAGTTGCAAAAAACTATATTTGCGCAGGGAAAAGAAGAGATACTTATTGACTATGGCATCACAAAAACAACTACCAAATATGCAATTGGCAGAAATGGAACTATAATATACCGCACAATTGGCGCATTTGATGAAGAACAATGGGAAGCACTGCTTGACAAACTAGTTAATGAATAGGTGATGGAAATGAGATTAGCAATTTATTTTTTGATTGCATTTTCATTAATTTTTTTGGGATGTGCCGTAAATGAGCAAGATACAATTAATACAGGTTCTGCTTTTGAAAAAGCCACTTATAAAAACATGACAGTGGACGAATTGAATCAACAGTTAAAGACTAAAGACTTTGTGCTTGTAGATGTGAATATTCCAGAACAGAATCACATAAATGGCACTGAATCCTTTATACCATACGACGAAATAGAAAATCAGCTTGATAGGCTTCCACAGGATAAGGACGCTAAAATTGTACTTTATTGCAGGACAGGAAGAATGAGCGAGATAGCTGCGCAAAAACTCGCTGAAAAAGGGTACACAAGTGTTTATAATGTTGTTGGCGGCATGGTTGAGTGGGTAGGAAAAGGATAAGACCAAAAATAGAGAATAAAGAGATTGATTTAATTAAATGCCCTCAATGCAACTCTATAGATATCACCCTTACATTGGAGCCCAATTCTGCAAACACCAATGCAAGAGCTGAAGTTACATAAGAGTAATTGTAATAGAAGAAAATGAAAAAAGAAATTATTAATAAAAAATTATTGGCAGTGCTTATCGGAATAGGCTCTGCTGCGCTTATTTACTTAGTATTTGGGATGGTCACATCAGTTATCCAAAACAGGTTTTTCACAAGAATGACGCCTGTTGGATGGCTTGAATATGCTTCTCTTGGGTTAACATCATTAATGATGGGTGCTTATTTTGGGATTGCTTTTTATGCAAAATCAGCAAATAAGGTTTGCGATACGACAGCAGCCGCAGGAGGAGTTTTCGGTTTTCTAACTTTTGGCTGCTCAATCTGCAACAAAATATTAGTCTTCTTTTTAGGAGTTGCAGGAGTATTGACTTATTTTGACCCACTAAGGCCATTTCTTGGAATTGTTAGCATTTTTTTTCTTGGATTTGCTATTTATAAAAAAGCAGAAAATATAACGGCAGCATGAATCTTATAATACATCTTCTTGCTGGAGTTTTGCTTGCATTAATTCTTGTATTGACTTTCAAGAAACTCCGAAGCAAAGAAGAATTCAAAGGAATGGTTTTGTGGTTTTCTCTTGCAAATCTTATAGATTTGGACCATTTGCTTGCAAATCCGATTTATAATCCTTTAAGATGCGGAATAAATTTTCATCCTTTGCACTCGTGGCTTATGTTTCCAATTTATCTAGTTGGATTATTTTATAAGAAAACAAGATATTTGTCAATTGGTATTTTGCTTCACATATTGTTAGATGGAATAGACTGTATACTAATTACAAACGGTCTGAAATAGAAAATCAAACCTTGCCCTTTGCCATACCGTCGATGCTATTAAGTGCAGGTTTCAAATCCGCAGAACAAATTTCCGAGTACAAATTGAGCATTAAGCTTCTTGCTGCGGAAAAATAATTATTCGCTTAGCCCAAATGAACTGGAAAAATCTATAATCATCTGATATTTATTGACGTAATCAAATCCCTTTTGCATTAGAGAGTAGGTTTTTCCTTTCTTCGTCTTGTTCTCAACAATAAAGCCCTTTTGGAGTAACTCATTCATATACTCGATGAACATTTGGTTTGAAAGGTTTGACCTGTAAAGAACGTTTGTGGGCTTTATTTTTCCATTCTTCTCTTTTATGACGCTCAGAATATCATAAATAATCTGAAGCCTGTCTCTCTTTTTGCTCATTTTCTTACAACATTAATCAGGTTTATCATGATTAATACATAGGCAACAAGCTCAAGCAAATGGCCTGCGACATAGAAAGCTCCGTGATCAATAGAGAAAATGAAATGAATCTTGCCGAACAGCAGGGACAAAAATGCCGCAAACACAATCAGCGCGCTCATTTTTTTGTTCTTCAAGTAATTTCTCAAATAGTAAAATGAGATGTAAATAAGCAGTATTGACGACAGGGCGTAAAAGAAGTAAAGCTTGTTTGAGCTTAACAGAAGCACTGCTAATATCGCAGCCAAAAACAGCGCATAAGCTTTAATATTTTTGATTTTCAGAGTCATGTAGGCAAGCGTCACGAGTCCCGTGATGAAAAGAATCATATGGACATATATGCCAAAATTGCTTAAGCTGTGAACAGCAGTCATTGACCGCATGCTGCATCCTTCTGCCATTGAATAGCTTGCGGCAAAATTCAAAATTGACTGGATAAGATAAGCAGCAGAAATCAAAAGAAAAGAAATTCCAAATAATTTCGATTGCCTTTGGCCAGATAACTTGTAAATTCTTAGAGCGTAAGCTCCTACGAGAGATGTAATAACAAAAAACATCATCTCAAGGATTGAATTATAACCTATAAACCAGTGCGGAACTATTACATAGTCCATCATAATCCATAGTCGATTTTTCCTCTTTTTAAACTTTCCGAAGGATAAATCTGGATTTTTCCTTAAGAAGCGATTTATAAATGGTATGCATAAATAAATCCAATTTGGAGGGAATAACCATGAAAAAACAAGGAAGGAAATCAATTAATTGGATTGTTGTTGCAGTTGTCGCCGCAGCACTTCTATCTTTAGTTGCAATTGCCTATGCGCAGGAAAACAGCAACAAAAATCATATGTCAAACAACGACATGATGGATATGATGGGAGGTAAAGGCATGGATCAGATGCACAAGCAGATGACAAAGAATCTTGACCCAGAGACAAGAGAGCAAATGGACAAGATGCACGAGCAATGTGAAAAATTGCAGGATGGTGAACCATTAGAAGAAGGAATGATGCAGTAAAATGGAAAGGGAACCATACAGCTGGATTTTGGTGGCGTTAATACTGCTGCTGCTCGGAAGCAGCATGCTAATGGGAAGAGGCCACATGGGCTTCAGCATGGGGCTTGGGTTTGTTCTTATGCTAGTGTTTTGGATAGCAGTGGTATGGTTGGTGTTTGAGCTGTTTGGAAAAGAGCATGAGAAAACAGATTCGCTTGAAATACTTAAGAACAGATTTGCCAGAGGCGAAATAAGCAAAAAGCAGTTTGAGCAGATAAAAAAGGAATTGTCATAGAAAGGTGAAACAATGAATGAGCATGACCACAGGCAAAAAGAAGGATTTTTTCAAAAGATAAAACACAATCATTTTTTTATGGTTTTGACCTGCGTGGCGCCAATTGTCTTGCTGCTTGTTGGAAGCTATTTTTTTGGCTGGAAAAACAACAGCCTGCTTTTGTCTGTATTTTTAGCGGCATGTATGTTTGGGCATATGTTTATGATGCAGAATCATAAGGATCATTAAAAATCAGGAGGCGAAAAAATGGGAAAAGGAAAATCAAAAGGCTGTTGCTAAGGCGTTTGGGGTGGTTACCTAACAAAATTTTTTATTTTTTCTTTTTATATAAATAATCCGATAAATAATGCAAGGGGCGATATAATGAAAAAAAGAAATTTCATTGCTGAAGAATCAACTGAAGATTATTTCAGCATATACTCAAGACACAATAGGAAAAGCCAGCTTGAGGATGATGAGCTAAGCCCCATTGAAGAAGCGTTCATGGAAGGATATGACAATGCCATATAGAGAAGTGATTTGAATGAAAATCCCAAATGCATGTAGCTGTGGACCAAATTGCGCATGCGGCCACTGCAAGAGGACATGCTTGGACTTGGATACGCTGGATAACAACAACATAGAGGGTTTGGATGAAAAATAAAGTCAATAAAAATGAAAATTTGGCGTGGAAGGACACTGTATTAGTCCCTGCTGGAAAAACTGTTGATATCCTTGCTGAATTTTCAAACCCTGGAGAATGGGTTATGCACTGCCACATAGCAGAGCATCTGGAAGCAGGAATGACAACTAAATTCAATGTTTTGCAATGAGGTGAAAAAAATGGAAGAAAGCTCATTTAGGATAAAGAAAAAGTATGTTTATGCAGGATTAGTTTTGATAGTGCTAGTATTAGGGTTTGTGGCTTATTCGCTTGGAGCCAAAAATAACAATTCTTCTGCAAGGAATCAAGCAACTGGAATGATGAATGAAAATCCAAGCAGCAATTCAATGGCTGACCATCACAAGCCAGCCCAAGCAAAGCCAAGCGGATTTTTCGAAAATGCAGTTGGAAAACGGGCTCCTGATTTTGAATTGCAAGACATAAATGGAAATACTATAAAATTAAGCGATTATAAAGGGAAGAATATCATATTATTTTTCAATGAGGGAAGCATGTGCTATCCCGCATGCTGGAACCAAATATCATCTCTTGCTAACGACGAGAGATTCAGCAAGGAGGATGTAGTTGCTCTCTCTATTGTCGTTGATTCAATATCCCAGTGGCAACAAATACTGCAAAAAGTCCCTCAGTTATCGAAATCAAAAATTCTTTTCGATACAACCAAGAAAGTTTCAGCAGAGTACGATGTGCTGTACGTTGATTCTTCTATGCACAAAGGCTCTTATCCTGGGCATACCTATTTTATCGTTGACAAGGATGGGGTCATAAGATATACCAAAGACGACTCAAATATGGCAATAAACAATGATGAAATAGCCTCAGAGCTGGAAAAGATTAAAGGTGTCTAGATGGAGCCAACGCTTCTCCTGGCATCTCTGGTAACAGCTTTCATAGCCGGGATCGCAGCATTGTTTGCGCCATGCTGCATTACTGTTTTGCTGCCGACATACCTTAGCTCTATATTTCGTCAGAAAAGAACAGTTGTCGCAATGACGCTTGTATTTTTTCTGGGATTGCTTGCAGTGTTTCTTCCGCTTGGTTTGGGATTTGCAGGCATTGGAAATTTATTTAGCAAATACCATGACTGGATTTTTATTATAGGCGGGACATTCTTGCTTCTTTTAGGAGCATCGATATTATCGGGATTTCACTTTTCAATTCCATTCACGAAGCATCCGAAAACGAAAATTAAAGGGGCAGGCTCTGTTTTCATTCTTGGAATTTTCTCTGCCTTGGCAACGCTTTGCTGTGCTCCTGTTTTGGCAGGAGTGCTTGCGCTTTCAATACTCCCAGGCTCTCTGTTCTGGGGCGGAATGTATGCCCTTATGTATGTTGCGGGTATGACAGTGCCGTTGCTCCTGATCGCATTCTTCATCGACAAGTTTGATTTCACAAAGAAATTTAAAAAGCTTAGCAAGGGCATCTCTTACAAGATTGCTGGAAAGGAAGTTAATGTCACAGTAGCAGAATCCATTTCCGGAGCAATGTTTTTGCTTCTTGGAATTTTGATACTCTACCTGGCATATGCTGGAAAAATTGCAATGGAAAACAGCGCTATGCAGACTTCAATAAATATTTTCATGAGCAATTTGACAGCATCTGTTAACAAGTTCATTGCAGGAATACCAACTATAATCTGGATAATTATTGCTGCCGCGCCCATTGCAATGTTTTTGCTAAGAAGATTAAAGAGAAATGATTCAAAATGATTCCTTACAAAATAATTCCCCCTTTGCAGATAGGTCCTTTTCATGTTAACATGTATGGGATTATGTTTGCGCTTGGAGTATTCATTGCGATCAAAATTGCTGCAAAGGAAGCCAGAAAAAGAAATGTTAAAGAAGATGTGATTCACTATATTGCTTTGTACCTTCTCTTTGGTGGCATATGGGGGCAAGGCTATTTTACGTCCTTTTTTACTAGCCAAAGGGCATGCCTTTAAGTTTTTTTGACATTTTCAAGATTTGGGAAGGGGGTCTTGCATTCTTTCTCTTTTATCTTCAAAAATATTTTTTTCATTTTTTCCTCTCAATCACTTCGACTTATACTCATTAGCGCAGTGACTGCAGCAAAATTTAACTGTTCCAGAATAAATCTTGCATCCGCACGGGCATGTTGAAATTCTCGGCTCGATAGCAATGTTGATAAGGTCGCCAAACTTGCTGAACATGTGCTTTGTGAAACTTCTCCCTTCCGGTGTTAGATGATAAACTTTTTTATCCCTCTTGCCAATTTTATCAATTTTTACCAGTTTGTTTTTTCTCAGGTTATCAAGAAATGGATAGACATTGCTTGTGCTTACTTTTCTCTCCAGTTTTTCTTTCAGCTCCTTGATTAATTCATAACCATGCTTTGGTCCTGTGGTTAGAAGCAGTAGTGTGTAAAATTTCAGCATGTTGTTTATTTTAATGCCAGCCATAATATCATTTAAATCGAACATGTATAAATATATTTCTATTTTTGACATGTCAAAATTCGATACAAAGAGAAAAGTTTAAATACTTCCTGCGCAATATATCCAAATTTGACATATTTGGGTGAAAAATGTATCAATACAAAAGAGAAGTCGGGATGAGTTACAGCGAGGCTGTTGCGAGAGCAAGGGAAGAACTTCAGAAAGAAGGATTTGGGGTGTTTACCGAAATTGACGTGAAAGCTACATTGAAAAAGAAGTTGGACGTTGATTTCAATGATTATATCATACTCGGAGCTTGCAACCCCCCATGGCTTACAAAGCACTTCAATCAGAGCAGGATTTGGGGCTTATGCTGCCATGCAATTTGATTGTCTATTCAAAGAAGGGGGAGGCATTTATTGCGGCAATAAAGCCGACTGTTCAAATGGAAAAAATAGGAAATCCGAAACTAAGCGGGATTGCGGCGCAGGTTGAGGAAAAGCTCAAAAAAGTTGTAGGCTCTATTTAGCGGTGCTTCATGGCAGAAATCAAGGACAAATATATTTTAATAGGATTGTCAGCAAGCGGCTTGCTTTTGTTATTCTATTTCATAGTTTCATCTTTGCTCGGCGGATTTCAATTTGCCGTTGATAATTTTATCCAACTTTGGTATTGGATGGTTCCACTTGTTGTTGGCTTTGGAATTCAGATGGGTATGTTCTTTTACGTAAAAAATGAGATGCACAAAAAGGCAGCTGCAGAAGCTGCGGCCTCAACTGGAATTTCGACAGGGGCGATGGTAGCATGCTGCGCCCACCACATTGCTGACATAGCTCCTTTTCTAGGCATAACAGCGCTTGGAATTTTTCTTACGAAATATCAGTCTACATTTCTTTTGATAGGAATGCTCTCAAATATATTAGGAGTCACTTATATGTTCACTCTAATGGAAACGAAGATTCCAAGGCGGCATCTCAAGGCACTATTCTATTCCTTGCTTGTGGTATCAATTGCAATCGCAGGAGCATCTTATTTCTTTGTTTCAAAATCTCCTGCTTCAACTGCCGATTCTGGTATATTCTTGCAGCCGTTGACAGACAGCCAAAACAGCGTGGATTTTCAGGTTAAACCATTAAGCGCTTCTCAATTTGATATCGAGATGAACACACATTCAGTTGCTCTTGATTTTGATTTAATCCAGATATCAACGCTATACGATAATCTCGGAAATAGTTACAAGCCGCTGCATTGGGAGGGATCTGAACCTGGAGGGCATCACAGAAGCGGAACTTTAAAGTTTCCTCAAGTAGACAGCAAAGCAACATTAATTAAGCTTGTGATAACTGACAGCGCAAAAAGAGAATTCAGCTGGAATTTAAAATAATATCGAGGTGGAAAAATGAAACAAAATTTAGGAAGGGTGGATAGGGTTTTAAGGTTTGCATTGGCATTTTGGTGGCTTGGGCCTTGGGCTCCGCAATACAATGCAGCATGGGCGAATTGGCTCATATTCATTGTGGGATGGATTTCGCTTATCGAGAGTTTCATAGGCTTTTGCTGGCTTCACAATTTATTTGGAATACCTAACAAAAACCAATGATTTTGCAATAGTTGGAGAATTAATGAAATCAAGTGGAAGGTATTATGAATGCGAAGAATGCAAATTTGTTTACAAAGATAGAAGAACAGCTAAGGAATGTGAAAATTATTGCAAGAAATATCATTCATGCAACATGGAAATAACAAAGCTTGCGGTGAAATTGTAAAATGGCAAAAGATCCAATATGCGGAATGAAAGTTGACGAGAAAAAAGCCAAGTTCAGCACTGTTAAGAATGGGAAAAAATGTTATTTCTGCAGCAAGGATTGCTATGAAAAATTCGCCGAAGACAGCCAAAAAGCAGAAGAGCATAATAAAACTGGACAGAAATCTAGCGTAAAAAAAACATCAATCTCAATTTCTGGAATGCACTGCGCCTCATGCGCGATGACAATTGAAAGAGCCCTCAAGAAAACAAAAGGAGTGGCTAAAGCAAGCGTTAATTTTGCCTCTGAAAAAGCAAGCGTGGAATTTAATGAAAACGAAGTTGATGAAGATGCAATAAAACAGGCAATTTTGAAATCAGGGTATAAAGTTGCTGATGCTCCCAAAAATGAAAAAAATATTGGCGAGACCAGGCTTAAAGTCATTGGGATGAATAATCCTCATTGCGTAGGAACAGTTTCAAATGCTTTAAATCTTATCAAAGGGATAACCTCAAAAGAGCTTTTGATAAATGAGCATGCTTTCATTAAATATGACCCAAATCAGACTAATGTTGAGGAAATAAAAAAAGCCATAAAACAAGCCGGTTACGAGCCAGTTGAACAGACGACCTCAAGCGTTGACAGAGAAAAAGAAGCAAGGCAAAGAGAAATAAAACGGCTTAGGCTTGAGGTGATTTTCGGGTTCGTATTGAGCATCCCCATATTTGTCCTGTCATTCTCTGAATGGTTTGGAATAAGGATGCTGCCATTTCACAATTACATTCTTCTTGCGCTTGCAACCCCTGTCCAGTTCATTTTGGGCCACAGATTTTATACAGGGACTTGGATTGCCCTAAGAAATAAGACGGCAAACATGGACACACTGATAGCTATAGGAACCACTGCCGCTTACATTTTCAGCGTGCTTGTCGTTTTCCTGCCAAGCCTGCTTGGTGATAAGCTATATTTTGACACCTCTGCAATAATAATCACCCTCATATTGCTCGGCAAGTATTTCGAGGCGCTTACAAAAGGAAAAGCTTCAGAGGCAATAAGGAAGCTGATTGGGCTTCAGGCAAGGACCGCAATTGTTATTAGAGGTGGAAAAGAGCAGGAAATTCCTATAGAAGAACTGCAGATTGATGATGTGTTCATAGTCAAGCCTGGGCAAAAGATAGCGACCGATGGGATTGTCGTTTCCGGAGATTCTCATGTTGACGAATCAATGATTACCGGAGAGAGTATGCCGGCATCGAAAAAGGAAAAAGACAAAGTTATTGGGGCAACAATTAATAAAAGCGGAATGCTGAAAGTTAAGGCAACTAAAGTTGGAAGCGACACAATGCTTGCCCAAATTATAAAATTAGTTGAGGATGCCCAAGGTTCAAAGGCACCTATTCAAAGGCTGGCTGACAAGGTTTCTTCAATCTTTGTCCCGATTGTAATTTTGATTGCAATATTGTCCTTTCTTTTCTGGTATTTTATTTCTCCCAGTTTCATGGAAATAAATGCACCTTTTCTGTTTTCTTTTACTATTTTTGTGGCAGTCCTGATAATTGCATGCCCCTGTGCGCTTGGACTAGCAACGCCAACTGCAATAATGGTAGGCACCGGCAAAGGAGCCGAGAATGGAATTTTGATTAAGAATGCAGAAGCGCTTGAAACTGCGCATAAACTGACAACAATTGTGTTCGACAAAACAGGCACGCTGACAAAAGGAAAGCCGGAAGTTACCGATATTGTTGTTCTTGAAAAAAAATATGCTGAAAATGATGTTTTGAGGTTCGCTGCAATTGCTGAAAAAGGGTCTCAGCATCCTCTTGCAGATGCAATAGTAAACAATGCAAAAAGCAAGAAGATTGTAATAAATGAGCCTGACAAATTTGAGGCAATACATGGCAAAGGTGCTGTTGCAAAGTATAAGAATCATGAAATTTTGATTGGAAATGACAAGCTCATGCAGCAGCACAAGATAAAAATTTCTGATGATGTGGACAGTAAAATAAGCAGGCTTGAAGAGCAGGGGAAAACGACAGTAATACTGGGCTTGGACAAATCTGTTATAGGCTTGATTGCGATTGCCGATACATTAAAGGAAAATTCAAAAGAAGCTGTTGAGGAGCTTCACAAGCTAGGGAAAGAAGTTGTAATGATCACAGGCGACAATGAAAGGACTGCAAAAGCAATTGCTTCGCAAGTTGGAATTGACAAGGTAATTGCAGAGGTTCTTCCGCAGGATAAGGAAAGCGAAATAAAAAAGCTTCAGAAGGGAGGCAAAGTAGTTGCAATGGTTGGTGATGGAATCAATGACGCTCCTGCTTTAGCTGCTTCTGATGTCGGGATTGCAATAGGCGCAGGCACGGACATTGCAATTGAAACCGGTTCAATTATTTTAATCAAAAATGATTTAAGGGATGCTGTAACGGCAATTAAATTAAGCTCGTATACGATTAAAAAAATAAAGCAGAATTTGTTCTGGGCGTTTTTTTACAATGTTGCGGGGATTCCAATTGCAGCAGGAATTTTATATCCATTCACAGGATTTTTATTAAATCCCATAGTTGCAGGAGCTGCAATGGCTTTCTCTTCTGTATCAGTTGTAAGCAACAGCCTTCTCATGAGAACGTGGAAGGCATGACTATATTTTGATGAACAGGAAGGAGGTAATAAAAATGGAAAAACTAGATTATAATGTAGTTGCGTTGTCGCTTGGATTTACAACAACTGTTTTATATGTGATTTGCCTAGCATTAGTTGCAATAACACCAATACCAGTTATGGTAAGTTTTGTTAATGCGCTGCAGCACAGCATTGACGTGTCTGGCATTGTGACAAAAAGCATCTCTGCTACAAGAATAATTTTTGGAATTGTTGGTTGGTTTATTATTGCCGCTACGACAGGTTACATATTCACATTTTTGTATAACTGGCTTGGACAGAAATTTAGCTCATAATGATTATGCCAGAGCAGCTTGCGAAAATATACCGCGTGTTTCCGAAAGACAGGCTTGAAACAGTTGCAAGTACACTTTAGGCTATAAGCGCAGTTCACATATATGACGTTAAGGAAGAAATCCCATCTTTAAAACCTGTCTCTGTGAGCTATGAAGATGAAGTGGGCAAAATGTCAGAAAATGTAAAAAAGCTCAAAAATGTGCTTGAGGCAGGGGCTAAAAGCGCCGAAGTGCAGTTCAAGACGAAGATGCTTGTCTCAAGAAGCACACCTCAAACAATTATAGATGAGATAGAAGTGCAGAATCCGTATATTGTCGTAATGGGCCCTCATGGCTTGACTGGATTGAAAAAGCTCTTGCTTGGAAGCGTTTCAACAAAAGTATTGAAAAAATCTACTGTTCTGGTGTTAATAGTCAAATAGAAAATGGCGGAGGTGAAAAACATAAAGTTAAGAAATAACTTATTGTCTTTTCTGCACATTTTTTTGAGGTATCAAAAAAGCAATCGCAAATGGCGCAATAACTGCAGCAATCCATCCGAGCCATATAGCCCATTGGGGATAGCCCTCGTAAGGGGACTTAAGCTCTTTCATTAACTGGGCTATGATTGCAATAGAAAGTATGATTGGAACTGTGTATTTTATTGAATATTCCCACCATTTGCCTATTTTAATGTCTGAAACCTTGTTTATGTAAACCCTTAATTTGCCGGCGCCAAGGAACCAGCCGACTGCGATGCATTCCAGAATGCCGACTGCGACAAGGCTGTAGCTGTTGACAAAATGATCAATCACATCAAGGAAGTAAAGTCCGGCATTTGTTGTGAATACTATGCCTGAGAAAAGCCCAAAAATGCATACAATTAATGCTATCACTTCTCTTTTCATTTTTGTCTTTTCAACCATAACGGTGTCTATTGCCTCAACAAGGGAAAATGCGCTGTCATAGGCGATTGTCACCAGTATGAGGAAGAAAAGCATGCTGAAAAATGACGCAAAAGGCATCAAGCTTAGCGCTTTTGGGAAAACAACAAATGCCAATCCAGGCCCTGACGCAACAACTTTGTCTATTGGTACATTTTGCGAAGATGCCATAAAGCCCAAAGTGCCGAAGATTATGACTCCTGCCAATATTGAAAATATCACGGTTGCAACGCCGACAACAACTGCGTTTTTTGATATGTCCTCTTTTCTGTCATTGAAGCTTGCGTAAGCTATCATCACTCCAAAGCCAACGCTCAACTGAAAGAAAATCTGCGAAAATGCCGCTATCCAGACTTCCGCATCAAGCAAAGCGCTGAAATTCGGCTTTAAGTAATACGCCATGCCTTCCATAGAGCCTTCCAGCGTTACAGCCCTCACCAGCATTACCAAAAACAAGACAAGCGCAAATGGGGTTGTGAAATTGACAACTTTTGAAACGCTTTTTGTGCCTTTCCAGACGCTGAAATACAAGCCTATCCAACCCACAACCAATGCTATAAAGACAATAGCTGTTACGCTCCCTATGTGATTTATGCTGTCGCTTAGCTGAAGAACATTATTAAAAAAATATGCCTTTGGGTCATCGCCCCACTGGGTGCCGATTGAAGCGAAAAAATAGATGATGCTCCAACCCATGACAACAGAATAATAGCTTATCACAATAAATCCGATAAACAATGCCCACCACCCTATAAAGCTGAATTTCCGCTTAATGGAAGCAAGAGCGTCAACTGCGCCTTTCTGCAGCTTTTGCCCCAAAGCAAATTCAAGAATCAATAAAGGGATGCCTGCAACAACAAGAGCAATCAAGTAAGGCAAAAGAAATGCCCCTCCTCCATACTTGTAAGTCAGGTAAGGAAATCTCCAGACAGCTCCCAAGCCGATAGCTGATGTTACGGCTGCAAACAAAAAAGTCAGTCTTGTAGGCCACCTGTCCCTCAGCATTAAACCACCCTTAAAGCTACAATTTTGAAGGCAGGTATTTAAAGTTTTTGCATGCGGGAATTTTGAGTGATTCAAAAAACACAAACCTATTTAAAATGAGCTAGTTACATACATAAAACAAGGTAAATATAAAATGATTTCAGGAATTCACTTACAACCAGAATTGAAAAAAGCCTTCTTGGAGCTCGGGTTTGAGGAAATGACGGACATACAGCAAAAGTCAATTCCTTTGATACAGGAAGGGAAGGATGTGATAGGGCAGTCTCAAACAGGCTCAGGAAAGACAGCTGCTTTCGGGTTTCCAATGCTGGAAAAAGTTCAGCACAATCACGGAATACAGTCTCTTGTGCTTGTACCAACAAGGGAGCTTTGCGAACAAGTGACTTCTGAGCTTAGGAAATTCGCAAAATACAAGAAAACCAGCATAACCTCAGTTTATGGAGGAGTTTCAATAAACCCGCAGATTGACCATTTAAGATATGCAGAAATTGTTGTAGGAACTCCCGGAAGAATCCTTGATCATCTCCAGAGGAGTACAATCAACCTTAGCAGAGTCAATATACTTGTTCTTGACGAAGCTGACAAGATGTTTGAGATGGGATTTATAGATGATGTAAAAAGGATAATCTCGCAAGTTCCAAGGGAAAGGCAGACTTTGCTGTTCAGCGCAACTATCTCCCAGCAGGTCCATGATATTGTGCAGCATTACATGAAGCATCCTGTAAAGATTAAGGTGCAAACCTATGTTGAGGAAGCAAAGATGTCGCAGTATTTTTACAGCGTGAATTCAAGGGACAAATTCTCGCTTCTTATCCATATCCTGAAGCATGAAGCTCCAAAGCTCGCAATAATCTTCTGCGCAACAAGAAAAAGGGTTGATGTTGTCGGGACAAACCTGAACAAGAATGGCATAAATGCCTTGAGCCTTCATGGAGGCTTGTCGCAAACCAGAAGGAAAAAATCCTTGGATATGTTCCATAAAAACGAGGCAAAAATACTTGTAGCAAGCGATGTTGCTGCAAGAGGGCTTGACATCAAGAATGTAAGCCACATTATAAATTATGACAGCCCAAAAACTTCCAAAGAGTACATTCACAGGATAGGAAGGACTGCAAGGGCAGGCAGCGAGGGCAAGGTAATCTCATTGATTGCAGAGCAGGATCATGACAATTTCAGAAATGTGCTTGGCGACAGGTCAATAGTTGTGCAGCAGCTTCAACTGCCGGAATTCGAGAGGGTGCCGTTTGCAGCTTCGATAAGAGAATATCGCCCAAGGCAATTTGGAAGACCAAGGGCTCATTATGGCCAAAGGTCTTATGGCCACAGGGAAAGCGGGCAGGAAAGAAGGCCTTATCATCCGAAAGACAGGGAATCACATTCTGAAGAAGGAAGCAGAAGCCACAGGGGGCATTTCCGCAGTCATAGAAGGTTTAGGTAAATCTACATATTTGCATAATCTTGGGAGATTACACAAACATTTGGCAAAACTCACGCAACTAGCGGCTTTGCCTGCTGAATTACTTTCTTAACATCACCAGAAAAAACCTTGCTTGCTCTCAGAATTTCAATTCCGGTGATTGTGCCGTCTTTCGCTACGTCAATGTTTATTCCGCTTGGTAATTCTACAGTCTTCCAATAGTCTTTTTTCACTAATTCAATGTTCAAAATATCCTCTTCCTTATCGTACCATGTTTCTTCCATTTTAATCAAGCCAAAAAGCGGTTATTATCTTAATTTTATCTTTTCCGATTCTTTTGTAGACAACTTTAAGTATCCTACCCATTGGAGGAATACGACAAATTGCATTCAAAGCATCTGGCCAATTTTTATCTTTCAGCACATTCGAGTGCTGTATCGCATATTCAATCAAATCGTCGGTAATTTCTTTTCTAATATCTCTTTTTCTTTTCCAATGAAGCGAATACTCAAACTTCATAAAAAACTAATGTTAACCTCTTATAAAAATCTTTCTATTGAGTTTTGCCAAATGTACGCTGGGAACGATTCTTGGCAGGAAATTAAATTTCAAACCCGTACTTTCCATACATTGGTGTAAACAAAAAAGGACCTAAAAACTCCAGATCCAAATGCCCGCTTTTGTCTTTTACTCCTTTTATCATTTCCTGCTCGTTTTCGTTGCCCACTGGTCCGATAATTATGCCTTCCGGCTTCATCTGCTTAAGCAACGGCCTTGGAAATTCTTTGCAAGCAGATGTTATTATTATTTTATCAAAGAGAGCTTCGCTTGGCATTCCGTTTGAGCCGTCTTCCTCATAAACATGAACATTTTCTATTTTTGCATTTTTCAGGTTTTGCTTTGCAAAATGCACAAGCTCCGGCACAACCTCTGTTGTTATAACCTTGCCTTTTGGACCAATTATTTTTGCTATTATGGCAGATTGATAGCCAGAGCCTGTGCCAATTTCAAAGACTTTTTCACCTGGCTGAAGTTCCAAGGCGTGCGTCATTATCATTACTGTTGTCGGCTGGGAAATTGTCTTGCCTCTAAGCAAGGGAAGAGGCATGTCATTGTATGCTTCACTTTTAAGCTCTTGCGGTATAAAGTTTTCCCTTTCAACCTCTTTGAAAGCTTTTAATTCAATCTCCCTGAATCCAAAATTATCCTTCCAAAAGTCAATAAGCTCGGTTTTCTGGTTCATATTTAAGGAAAACATTTTTATAGCATAAAAAGATTGCTATGGGAATGGTTGAAAAGGAGCAAGTCATTGAGGTTTTGAAGAAAGTCCAGGACCCTGAAATACAATACGACATATGGAGCCTTGGGCTTGTTTACAATGTTGAAATTGAAGGCAGCAAGGTAAAGATACTGATGACTTTTACTTCACCAATGTGCCCTTACGGGCCTGTTTTAATGGATGATGTAAGAAGGCAGGTTTCTGCAATTGACGGAGTTGGAGAAGTTGTAATTGAGCTGACATTTTCTCCTGCATGGGGGCCTGACAGGATGACTGAAGAGGCAAAGATTGCTTTGGGGATTACTGGATAAAATGATTGAGGACATTATTGGCTATATTGCCGGAATTGTTATAATCATAAGCTGGATTCCGCAGGTTGTAAAGTCATATAGGACAAAAAGCGTGAATGACCTGTCAAGCATGATGATTGTTCTTATCATTACTGGAACAATATTGTGGATAATTTATGCATTGCTTGTCAAAGACAAGCCAGTACTTGCAGTTAATGCTGTTTTAGCAATATTAATCTCTTATCTTCTTTATTTGAAAATAAAATATGATAAATAATATAGATAAATGGGCCCAAGGAGAATTGAACTCCTGCCCTAACCCGTCTCAAAGCGAGGACATTTGCAATGTCCATCTGTGTGAAGGTTATGTCCTAGCCACTAGACCATGGGCCCTCAAAGGACAAAGGTGCTAAGCTGTTTCTTTATAAAAGCTTTTTATTGAGAAATCAGTGATTTAAATATTTATTACTTTATCTTTATAATTCCGGCAAAATAAAGAAATAAAAGAGCGGCAACAGCCAGCAAGAGCAATATTGGAATGCTTATCAGCTCTTTTCTTATATTCTCAGCTTCATGATGAATCTTATGCTCAAAGGATGTTATCTCGTGCAATGCATTCAGTGCTTCTTGCCTTTTCATGCCTCTTTTCAAAAGGTAATTTTCAATGTGCGCCAGAGAAAGCCCTTTATCAAAAGCGTCTTTTCCCCATTTGACAAGATGTGCATGAGCCATAGAATCTGATGAGGTGTATCTTTTTTATTTAGGAAGCTTAGTACACAAATTATCCATACACTTAGCTACAAAATTGTTGTTATTTAAACCTGATGGGCATCCTGGAGCAGATCCGCATGCTTCATATTTTTGTATCTTTTCTTCGGATGTGTGCGCTCCCCATAGATCGCCTTTTGGGCAATTTTCTTTCCTTGATTCCAAGAAAGATTCTTTATTAACTGAAGCATATTTATCAAGAGAATAATCAATTGATTCACAAGCACCAGCCCAGCAACATCCAAAACCTAAATCTTTATTTATTAATAGACAATCAGCATCTGAATCGCACTTTAGCGAGACTTCTTCATTTTTGATGATTATAGACTTTTTATCTTTTGATTCTTTAACTTCTTCTTTCCCTTCTTCCTCTTCAAAATCTGTCAATTTAGTGACTTCATCAACGCTTAACCCTGTTTTTGCTGCTATTTCCTGAACTATCGTGTTTTTGTCAGCAGTTTCTAATGAGAACTTCAATTTTTCGTCATTAACCTCTATCTCTATCTTTGCTTTCCCATCCTCTATCTCAACATCAATTTGCTCTTCCTCTTCTTGCTCTTCTTCAAACTTCTCTACAACCTTCTCCAAAATCCTATCAGCATTCTTGATTAACTGCCTAGCTGCATTAGCCTGGCCAAAAGCCTCGCCAAAGTCATTGTTTTTGAATGCTTCATCCGCATTGGACAATCTTTTCCTGGCGTTGTCCATCAATTGGGTTATCGGCTTTTCATCTGCGACATGCCCCTCTGCTTTGTGCTCCTGCAAATCTTTTTCCAATTCCTCCAAATCTTCCTTAGCATTTTCAATCTCTTCTACGGCTTTTTCTTTTTTGATATCGGCAAGTCCCTTTTCTTCTTCTATACCATCCACTTCTTCCTCGACTTCCTTTTCAGATTTTCCAGTTTCTGTTTTTATTTTGATTTTTGTTTTGTCTTTTTTATTTTTGATTTCTATCTCAACTTCTCTTGTTTGTTCCTGTAAGCCGCTTAGAATAGAGTCAATTAAATCTTTTTGCTGCTGATTAAGTTCGCCTTTTACTTCAATTTTTACTTTTACCTCATCAAAAGTCTGCTCAACATCTTCGTTAAGCTCTTCTAATTCTTTTTCAATTTCAATTACTTCCTTTATTTCTTCTGTTGAATCATCATCTTCTATTTCATTAATGTTTTGATTTACTTTTACTAAAGTTTTTCCATGCTCTTCTTTTGCCTTTTCTGCTGCCCCTAATTTGTTTTCTTCAACCATAGCTTTAACTTCTAGCAGCCTTTCTCTTGCAATTTCTATTCCTTTCTTTGCCTTTTCGCCTTTATCAAAAGTCAGAAGAAGGTTTAGATTGTCTAAAGCTTTATCCAAGCCCCATAGAAAACTATCTGGAGTTACACCTGCGTCTTCTGCAGGTTGTTGAGCATTAGCGATAGGCAATATAAGAACAATCAGTAAAATTCCGATAAAGCTGATTTTTTTCATAATTTGCCCCTTATCACCTCTTTTGTAATAGGGTTTGGCCCCCCTTATTATACGTTCATACGTGGGGGTGGTTTGAGAAGAAATCGTTTTTAAGGGGGCCAAATTGAAGAGTTTGAAATTTTGTTAATTTATCCTGTACACCTCGATTTTTTAATTTTTAATTGCTTTTTACCTTACCAATGACCTTGGAGGCTTTCGCATTTCCCTGATCCAGGTCAGTCCAATGTGCTGCAAATCCTTGTTGAATTTGTCGCTTATCCTGTATGTCTTCTTGTAAAGATCGTAATCAATCATTCCCATGCTTTTCATTGGGGTTAATATCCTGTCGTAAAACTGCCTTTTGTTGTACGAAACCTTGACTTTCTTGCCTCTGAAGGGAGGTTCCTCTATCAAATCTGTTATTAAGCTGCCTTCATGAAGCTTGGTTGCGAACAAAGACATCTCTGTTTTGCCTATCTCTCCGCCGTTGTCTTTCATCATCTCTATAAGCAGTTTTGCAACGATTATCTGCTGCTTTGTCGCAAAAACAACCTCATATATGTCTTCCGGCAGGTTAAACCTGTCGAACAAAATAACCATTTTAAACAGAAAGCATAACATATATTTAAATATTTCGTTTTCAGATACTAGTATAGAGAAAAGTATATTGATTATTGGACAGTAATTAAATTACCTAATCTTTTTAAACAACAATAGATTGCCATTTTTATATGGAGTTATATTATGGTGTAACAAAAGAAGGTCTTGAAGGTTTACTTAAGGAGGGTATAAAACCTAAGCAAATTGAATTTGAAAGCGGTAGTTTTGCAGTTGTGCCTCTCAGGACTTCTCCCAAGAGAGCCATTTTGGCAGCTTTCGCAGACGATTTAGACGAAGTCACTTATTACAAAAGAAAATCACAGCCAGCCACTGCCTATGTAGCACTCGGTGTCATGACTGATAGATATTCTCTTGTGAGGTGGCAATTTGATGAATTCTGGATACAAGACGGGGTTAGACCTCAAGATATAAGGGCAGTTATGGAATTAGATTATGCAAGTGTAAAATTGATGTTTAAGAAAATGGCAGATGGGTTAGGATTTACAGAATCAGATTTTGCACCTTTGCCTTAACAAATACTTATTAAAAGTTTATCTCCCAAAAAACCCTTTCAAAACATTTTCATAATCCAAATCAACTTCCATATCCCAGTCCTCGGGAAAGCATTGGTAATAATTTCTCCATGCGTACCTTTCATCAAGAAATATGATTGCTCCCTTGTCTGTTTCTGAGCGTATACATCTTCCTGCATTCTGCAGGCATTTTGTAATTGCCGGAAGCACATACCCGTATTCAAAGCCCTTGCCAAACTTGTCATCATAATATTCAATTAGCAGTTTGGCTTCAGCATCCGGCTTTTGCAGCGGCAATCCAACTATAATTACCGCTTTCAGAACACCCGGCATGTCAATTCCCTCTCCAAAAGAGCCTGTTGATGTGCCAAGCAGCAATGCGCCTTTATCCTTGTAGCTCTTAAAAACAGACAATAAGTTCTCTTTTTCCTGTTTTGTTAAAATTTGTTTTTCCCTGAAAACAGGCTTGCTGCACTTTAAATGGGCTGCAATGTTTTCCATCAGTTCGTAGCTTGGAAAAAAGATTGCGGCATTTCCATCAATCAAATTAGCAATATCTGAGCATATGGATGCTATCTCCCCATATTGCTTTGCATTTCTCTCAACAAACTTTGTTGTTGTTTTCGGGATTATTAAGTTTAACCTGTTTTTCTTTGGAAAAGGGCTTTTGTACTCTTTTTCAACAACATCATTAAAGCCAAGAATATCCTTGTACATTGCTGTTGGGGTCAAAGTGCCTGACATCAGGATTGCTGAGTAGCTTTTTTCAATCACTTCTTTTGCTGCCAATGAAGGATCTAAACATCTGTAAG
This sequence comes from Candidatus Woesearchaeota archaeon, assembly GCA_018303655.1. Classification (GTDB taxonomy): domain Archaea; phylum Nanobdellota; class Nanobdellia; order Woesearchaeales; family GW2011-AR4. The sequence continues at coordinate 6,966 of JAGVXT010000014.1, read as the reverse complement.
TTAAGCTTACCTTCAGCTTGTTCCTTTCCATTGTTTTTGACAATATCCTTCCAAACCCAATATCAGAGCCAAGCCATGCCTCCAGGAATTTCGCAATGCTCAATACAAAGCTCTTCTTTTGCTTGTCTCTTATGTCCTCTCCGCTAAACAAAAGCTCTGCAGCAATGTCATTGTAGTCTTTTGACTTATTTATTAAATCAACTAATGAATTTTTGCTGATGACGGTTTCATTCCCTGAGTCTTTTGCCAGCTCAAAAATAGCATTTTCTACAATCTCAAGGTTTTCAAGCGTTTCCTCGTACCCATATTTTCTCGCTTCTTTTTTTGCATTGTCTATGATAAAGCTTGAAGTCTTTTGCGTCAAAAGCTCCCTTATCCTGTGTGGAAGGTTGTGGGCTTCATCAACAATCAAAATAATATTTTCCAGTTTTTTATTTATCTTAGCCAAAAAAGCGTCTCTGATGCTGTTGTTAAAAATATAATAATAATCCGCAATTATGACTTTTGCATTTGCTGCTACCATAGTTGTCAGCTCATAAGGGCACATTTTGCCCTTTTCGCCCTGCTCAACAATGTTTTGCACATGGCAGGGGCCTGTTATTTTTAATTCCTCAATTGCAAGCTTTGCATTGACGGTTGGCTGCAAGTCTGGCTTTCTTGAATTCAAGTAAAAATCACATTGACTTTCATCCCTTAAAGCCCTGCAATACTCATGGAAAGAGCCTGCTGGCATTGCCTCAACTCCTTTTTGCAGACACATCCATTTCTTGCCTATTACATCGGCAGCCTCAAAATTGATGCTGAATTTTTGCTTTATCTGCCTTAATGTGTCAATGACAATCTTATGCTGGGTTTGCCTTGATGTGAGGAAGAAAATTGACAGATTGCTTTTCATTGCCAAGGACAATGCAGGGGCTAAAACAGCAATTGTCTTGCCTATTCCTGTAGGAGCATGCATTATGATGTGTTTTTTGCCCTTGACTGCATTATAAACATCGGAAATCATGTCTGTTTGAACGTCTCTTATTTTAGAATAAGGAAAGTAGATTTCTTTTTGGATTTCTTCATTAAGCATATTTTAAAAGAATAATTTGTTATTTATAATTGTTTTTTATTTTAATCTTTATATTGATTTTTAAATTTCAATACATCGCAGTGACTTGCGAGGTTCGCGAGAAACTCGCTCACCAGCTCACTGCGACAAACTTTTGTGCTCGGCTTCGCTATTTTGCCATATCGTGACATCTCGCCAATACATTTTACCACTACCGAAAACTCAACAAAAAGGAAAGATTTAAATAAAACAATTAAAAGGATTAAAAGTTGTTAAAAAGGTGAGATGAATGAGTATATTTGGAATTTATAGTGAGAAGTGGAAAAGATTTGCCAGTTATTTTAAAGGATTTCTTGGGCTTGAAGAAAGACTTGAAGGCAGAAAAGCTTATTATTACATGCATGCAGAAAAAAAAGAACTTAGAAAAATACAATCTCTTGTTTCTGAGCATAAGGTATCTCAAGCTTTAAAAGGTATAAAAAAATGGCATCTTCAAATTGCAAAAGCAGTTGATAAAGAAGTTAAGCTAGGCATGAGCCAAATTTTTCAGTACTTCCATGTTATAAAAATAACAAATCACTTTGTTGAAGTTCTCGGCAAATTTGTTAGTCATGCAAGGTCGAGGGGTGATGTCTTCAAAGGAAGAGTTGATGCTGTGGCTCAAGAGATGACACATAGAATGACTGCTGCGATTATAAAAGCTGAAAAGTGGGGTGGCGATGACTTAAAAAGGTTGATGGCTATCATAAATGAAGCGCTAAACAAGGGGCAAGCAAAATTTTTGGATGAGCTGCGATTGGCATTTAAGGAAGAGAATAACTTATCTTTACTGGGAAAATTTGCCCTAAGGATGGACATTAAAATAGAAGTGGCTAATGAAAGAAAACTGGAAGCTCTTTCAGTTCAACTTGAACGCCTTGATAAAAGTTTAGAAGGTAACAGAAAAGGAGAAAATTATGACAAGATGCTTGGGGAATTTGAAAAAATATTATTAGAGGGGGAACATGATCTTGAAAAGATGTTTAAGGCAGCTCATCTCATTATGAAAAGAGACCTTATTTTGATGATAATGGTTTTAGCGGACAAAGAAATAATGGAAAGGCTTGGATCTAAATGGATTCAGGTACATTTCATGCCAGAAAAACCAATACACGAAGAAGAAATGTCACTTGAAGAATTGGGTAAAAAAATATCAGAAAAAGCCCACACGCTTGCTAATGGCTTTGGTGTGATTCTTAAAGGAGAAAAAGGTATAGAGCAAAAATTGAAAGTTCTAATAAGATAATAAAAAGAGGTAATAGCAAATGATGCAGATGCGTGATTGGATTTCTGGATTAGTTGGTGCTCTGGTGTTTTTGCTTGGCTTGATGCCTTTGATGGGAAAATTTGAATTCCTCAACAATCTGCCTGTTTCTTTGCTGACATGGATTGTTGCAGGAGCTGGCTTTTACTTGGCAATAAACTCTATAATTGAAATAACCAACAGCAACGTCATAGGGTGGTGGAGCTTTGGAGTTGCAATCGCTGTTTTAATAATTGGATTGTTTCCGTTATTGCACAGCTTTGGCATTGGGTCTGCGTGGTTCCAGTTCAACTGGCTCAACAGGGCGGCTTACAACATAATCTTTATAATAGAAGGGGTTTTCCTGATGATAGCTACTTTCGCTATGGAATTATAAATCAAAGATTTTTCTATGGGCAGAATGGGTTTGCTATTGTTGTGTACTTTATCCATAGATAAGCCAGTATCAATCCAACCAGCACGCCTACAAAAAACAGCGTAACAGGGTGTGTCACAATTCCTTTTTTATTCTTGAAGATTTTCATGCAATCACCTTTTTGGTTAATATCCGAACTCTGAAAAAGCCTGTATTTAAACATTTCTATTTTGGAAAGGTTTTTATAAGAAAAGTTAAAAGAAGAGCATGGAAAACCTGAACAGGAAAATCAAGGTGAAGGTGATAAAAGCAAAGAACAAAATAGTGCCAAGAAAAGCAGCTTTGATGCTAAGACTAAGGAAAAAGCCAGATCCGCAAGATGTGATTGAACTTGCAAAGCTTGTTTCAAAGGCGATAGAGCGCATAAGCAAAAGTGTGTATGTGTGCATTATTCAGCAAGCTAATCTCAAAGTTTGAAAGAGAAATGAAAATCTTAAAGGAAATTGTAGAAAACCTTAAAAAGAAGATTGATATATTGGTGAAGGAAGGCAAAAAAAGAGAAGCTATCAAAAAAGGGATATTTGATCATTGGAACAATTCAATCAAAAACATAGAAGAGGAGATAAACAAAGACTTGATGCATATTTTCAGGAATTTATTTGTTGAGCACAAGTATGTTGAAACAAGGCGGTTTTAATAAAAAAAAGAGGTGTTGTATGGAAGTTAAATTATGGAAGAAGCCAAAAAATTGCACTATAGTTGAGGGATTTCCGGGATTTGGGCTTGTAGGCACAATCGCTTCAGAATTCCTGATGGAGCATTTGAATACGGAGCAGATTGGCAAGATTCTGTTTGATGACATGCCTGCAATGGTGGCAATACACGAAAACAAGCTTGTTGAGCCTCTTGGCATATTCTACAACCAGAAATACAACATTGTTGTTTTGCATGCCATAACAGCCGCAACGCATTATGAATGGGACATGGCAGCCACTATTGCGAAGATTGCCTCTGACTTAAGCGCAAAAGAGATAATATCACTTGAAGGGGTAGGCTCAGGAGAGGAAAGCGAAGGCTCAAAGGTATTTTACTATTCAAATAATGATAAAAACGCCAAGCTTTTTGAAAAAGCAGGCATAGAGGCTTTGAAAGAAGGCATCATAATTGGAGTTACAGGTGCTGTTCTGCTAAGGGTTGAAAAAATCCCGATAAGCTGCCTTTTTGCTGAAACACATTCTAACCTGCCCGACAGCAAGGCTGCTGCAAAAGTTATAGAGGCGCTTGACAAGTACCTTGGCATGGACTTGGATTACAAGCCGCTGCTGGAGCAGGCACAGAAGTTCGAGGAAAAGCTTAAGACAATACTGCAGAAAAGCCAGGAAGCCCAGGAAATCAGCGAGAAGAAGAAATTGAGTTATTTTGGGTGATAAAGCGCATTAAACATAGAAACATATCTCTTAACCAAATCATCATGCAATTGCATTGCCTTTCTTCCTTTCTTAACCATAAAATCAACAAAGGCAAAGGCAACATCATGCAGCCCGTTTCTTGCAGGCTGGAAGTCAAGCTCGCCTTTGATGCTTAATCCCAAATTTGCTATGTTGTGCTCTTTAATTGTGCGAGCCCATTCTATTGAGAAGGCAAATGCCTTTGCCTCTTCATCGTGCTTGTTTGGAAGGGTTTCTGTCAATACATGACCTATTTCATGGCCTATGACAAGCATTAAGGCATCAAGATGGTTTTCCCTGATGAATATTCTTTTATCGCCGCCGTTAATGGAGAACCCAAGAATGCCGCTGCTCCATGCGCCGAATATTAAATGGAGGGCTTTGAATTCTTCAAACGGCAAAATGCTTATTGAAATATTTTCTGACAATCTCTCTTTCATCATCAACTCAAAAACTTCTTCTGCAATGCTTCTTGCTTCGTTGTTATCGCCGATAAACCTTGCTTTTGGCCTTGAAGGATTTAAGAAAAGTTCCGGGATGAATGAGTGTTCTGCAACATAATTTGCTGAATATTCTTGTTGATTATTATATTGAACTATTGATGATTTCTTCGTATATTGGGGTTCAAAGTTTATTGAATTATTTACCTCAAAATCATAATTATCGTCGGTATTTTTTGAAAAATAATTGATTCTTGCGTAATTATTGCTATAGGAAGAACCTCCAACAATGTACTCCAAGCCGCTTGAATAGTTCATTTTAACCTTGAATTCTCACTTTACTGTTAATCCTTTGGAATTTATATGATTATTGGTGGCTTTCTGGAACGCTTAAAAAGGCAGAATATTAGCTTTATACAGTTTATAAGGTTAAACTATATACTAATTTTCATGGTGCCTAATTCTAATAGCATAGTCTCACTTTTGCTTTGGTTGTCGGCTTTAAGGCATGTCTTTTGTGCTTATTCCGGCTTTGCCCTTGTTTTGCCTGTTTGGGCTGGCCTGTTATTGCATACTTTGGCTAAACCAAGTCTAGGCATAAATCCTTTTTTCTGCTGCTTTGTTCTCCCTACAATCTTAAATCCTCAGAGAGTCCTACAACAGACAATAAACATTAAGTAAACATTATTCTCTTAATTTTGTTTCACTCATTTTTGCTCTATGAACTCTCACTTTTCACTATGCAACTTCACTTTTAATAAAAATTTTCTATATAGAAAATTAAGTATGGAATAAATAGCTATTTTAAAGTATATGTTAGAAAAAATATTTAAGAATAAATTTATTTAAAATGTTATAATATAAAATATATTATTGATTGTAATAAAATAACTAAAAGATACAGTAAAAAACTAGAATATTTGATAAATGTTAATTGTAAAATTTAATCAAAAACATTAAATTCTTGCAAAATTTTAATTAAAATGTTGGAAATTTTTATTATAATATTGAATTTTGTAAAAATTTCCGAGCATGATCAAAAATTTTTAATTTTTGACAAATGAAAGAAAATCTTGTGAAAATTTTAACAATTTTTTTGCTGATTTCTTTAATAAGCTGCGCAAAAAATCCTGATAAAAATTTTGAAGTAATTTCAATTGACAACGGGAATGGATTAATAAAAATAAATGCTGAAATTGCCGACGACGAGCAGGAGCAAATGAAAGGCCTGATGTTCAGGGAAAAATTAAACGAGAATGATGGAATGTTTTTTGTTTTTGAAAATGAGCAGGAGCGGACATTCTGGATGAAAAATACCTTGATTCCGCTGGACATTATTTTTATCGGCAATAATTTTGAAATTGTTGACATCAAAAACGCTGTTCCCTGCAAAGGAGAGCCTTGCGCTTTGTACAAATCTTCAAAGCCGGCAAAGTATGTCCTGGAGGTTAATGGAGATCTAACGGCAAAAAGGGGCATCATGATAGGCGACAAAATTACCCTTAACAAAAGAGGATAAAACCTCAAAATTACAAAACTTTAAATACATGCTTTCAAAAAATCCAAAATGATGGGAATGAACTGCAAGAAATGCGACGAAAAGCTGATGAAGAAAGGAATCATCCAAAGCGGCAACTCCAAATACGAAGTTTACAAATGCAATGAATGCGGGCACGAGGAGATGAAAGCGATTGGGGTTAACCCAAGTTACCATAGGTAAAAATTCAAAAATATAAATTAAAATCGAAATGGAATACATGATAATGGACACACATTAAGACCAATGCTCTAAGAGCAAATTAACCTAAGGCAAGGCAGTCTTTGGTTAAGAGGTCTGGATGGTGTCCAGAATGAGAAAGAAATTCTTGATATGTGAAATACATGGCTTGACTTTGGTTAAATGCAAGAGGAAATGCTGGCAAAGAGGCGGCAAGGACAAAACTTGGATAAGCGAATATGCAGAAAGATGTTTTAAGTGCATTGCAGAAAGCAGGTACATAAAAAAAGAAATTATAAAAGAAAAAAGAAAACATTTTAAAATATAAAAATCGTCCTCAGCGTACATTTGGCAAAGGTTTTTATAGGAGTTAGTATTGGATTTACACTATGGAAAAGTCTTTATTAAGCAAATTGTCCAAAGAACTGGAAATTCCTGAGAAGAAAATACTAGATGAAAGTTTAAATGTTTTCCTTGATGCAGAACTAAGAAACGCATCTGCTGAGATTTTGAAAATCAGGAAACAGTTTAATGTGTCCAATCCGAAAGAACTCAAAAGTAAAATCGAGAAGGGCAAAATTGAAGAGCATCCGGCTTGGGAACAGCTTATTTTCTGGGAAAATTTAAACAAAAGAATCAAGGTGGTTAA
>JAGVXT010000034.1 GCA_018303655.1 Candidatus Woesearchaeota archaeon | reverse complement strand
TTGTTCGTAGAGCTTGGCAAGAGCATATGCAAAAAAGAGCCTTTATGCAAAAAGTGCCCTGTAAATGATAATTGCGATTACTTCAAGAATATAGCTGATTAAAAATGGCATTGTCAATATCTTCAATAGTGATTGGGGTGGTGATAATCTACCTTGTGTCAATGATGATTATACACAAATTCTTTGAGAAAATTTTTAAGATGATGTTTTTCATAATATCCGCTGTTCTTGTGATTGGAGCAATCTATTTTCTGCTGCTGAAAGGCGCTTAATCAAAATCTTTATATATTAATTCAAATAAGTTTTATAAAAGAGGTGAATAGATGGCTTTCTTCAGCAAGCTGGCGTTCTGGAAGAAAAAAGATGACTTGGACAGCCTGGGAAAGGACCTTGGGCTTGATAAGGAATTAGGACTGGATTTAGGACCTTCTCCGGATTTGGGTATGGGAATTGAACCAACACAGCAGCCATACCAAAAATATCCCTCATTCCAGCAATCGGGCTTTCAATCACAGCCTCCTTACCAGCCTCAGCCAAGTTTTCAGCAGCCTTCCTATCAAAACGATAGCTACATAGCCTCAAAAAACCTTGAGGTCATATCCAGCAAGCTGGACGCCTTAAGGGCAACCATGGAAAGCATTAATCAAAGGCTGGCAAACATAGAGGCAATTGCAAGAGGCGAGCAGGAAGACACAAGAAGAAGAAAGTATTACTGAAAATATTAATTTAATAAATAAAAAATATAAAAATTAAGTTATCGTTGTAAAAATCTCGCCTTCTGCAATGTGCGCATAGACTGAACCAGCTTTTGTATCAAAGTAATCCATTCTAACAAATATCTTGGCTTTATCTCCTCTTGCAAAACCTGATCCTGCAAAATTGCAGGCAGACCATGTTAAATCAGTTATATTTCCTGATGCCCAATTAGTGTATGGCAATGTTGGTGTGGCTATGGTGCAACCAGACAAGCCAGTTGCTGCTTCCGTACTTAAACTGATGCCTGTTACAGTAATTGTTTGTCCTAAGCCGTTTCTTAATCTCAGGTTGAAATTTCCGGCAAGCCCAGCAGTATACGACTGGCAGTCAAAGCCTACATTGAAATTACACCTGTCCGGCAAAATTTTCTGGGGCCTTAGGATTCCAAAATATGAGATTGCTGCAACTACTATCAGGATTACAATAAAAGCCCATGCATAAGTCGTTAAGAACTCTAGTGCTGCTTGTGATTTTCTTTGCATATTACACACCTCATTTTGACATATAGTTATTATACTAATTGCAATAATTAGAGAGCTTATTTATATATCTTTCTATTTTAAGGAGATTTCAACTTTTTAAGGGCATTATAAGTTCAAACATCAAAACTTTTTTATATACAAAATTTATAAGTTTTTAAATGAATAAAAAAAGTATTTTTATCTGTTCTATAGCGTCGCTAATAGTATTCATAGACCAGTTAACGAAGTTTTTGATAAAACAAAATTTTCAATTAAATGAGTCAATTCCAATAATAAACAATATTTTTCATCTGACCTACATAACAAACACAGGCTCTGCTTTTGGCCTGTTTAAGAGACTTAATATTGTTTTGATGGTGTTCTCAATAATTGTGATTGTTGTTGTATGCTTTTCCTTAAAAAAAATAAAGGATGACGAAGAATTATTGCAGCTTTCTGTCGGCTTGCTGTTGGGAGGCACAATTGGCAACCTAATTGACAGATTAGATTATGGCGCTGTTATTGACTTCATCGACTTCAGGATATGGCCTGTCTTTAACATAGCAGACAGCGCTGTCACAATAAGCGTTGTTTTATTGATTATTTTATTGTGGAAGAAATAACTACTTAACGCACTCATGGGCCTTGAAGCCTGCTTTCTGCGCTCTTTTCTTTGAATTAAAAAATACCTTGTTTTTCCTTTTCATTATTTTTGCCCAGCCGCATTTTGCAGTATGGAATTTCTTGGTTTCAGCGCTGGCAATAAACTTCGGCATTGCTGTTTTTCTTGGATTGATTCTTATTTCAGCTTTTTTTACTTCAGCCTTTTCAGGAGCTTTTCCCTCTTCCATTTCTTTCTTTATCTCTTCCTTGATTTCCTGTTTCAGCTCTTCTTTGGATTTTTCAGGCTGCTTCTCATGCTCCTTCTTGTCAATGGGGTAATAGTCTTCTGTTTTTTCGTGCCGGTCTTCTACTGCAGGCTCGTCTGATTCCTTATCCCTTCTGAGGTTAAGCAGAACAACCAGCAGCCCAATGACAGAAAAAACAATTGTTGCGATATGGCTTGTTCCAAACTCTCCAGTAAGAAGAGCTATGAAAAATGCGTCCAAAAGCAACAGGGTTAATGCTGCTCCAAGGATTGTCCAGCCCCATTTTTTGTTATGGTAGACGCTAAACATGGCGAAAGCAAGAAGAAAAATAAAAACAAGCAAAAGCATCAGCTCAAACACAAATGCAAACCCGCCAAGCTTAAATACAACAATAATGAAGCCTATCACCGCAAAAAGCAGGATAAAATTCATTGCTAAAAAACTCATGCCTGGCTTTTCCATGGCTTAAAGATTTTTAATTGTGTATTTAAATATTTATATTATACAGCGGTAATAAAATCAGAATTCCTCGAAATCTGAAAGCTGCTTCAAGTGGCCCTTTTTCCTGAGAAAAGATGTTTGGGTTGAGGTATACTTGTATATGATGTCACCTTTTTCGTCTCCTGAGTATTCCCAGGGCTCTGCAATCACAATGTCGCCTTCCCTGACCCATAATCTCCTTGTCAGCCTGCCGGGAATCCTGCAGATTCTTGTCTTGCCGTCAAGGCACCTAACCCTCATTCTTGATCCACCAAGCCTTTGCTCAATAATTCCGAAAGTTTCCTTTCCTCTTGGAAGATGAATCCTGGAAATCTCCTGCTGCAATTGTTCTTGTTTTTGCTGCTCTTCTTTCTTCCTGCTCATTGATGAAGCTTAATTTTGGATTGTTTATATATGTTTCTATAAACGCAAATAATGAAATTTATAAATACAATTTTAAAACTATATAATTATGACTCAAAAACGGCTTGAGAAAATTATTACTGCATGCGAGGATTTTCAAATTAGAATGCGTCATTTATTAATAGGAATTGGTGCAGGGCATGCTTTAACTTCCCAATATTATGGTGAACCTTTGTATCATGCCTCTGGTTTTTTGGCTAGTGCAGTTGCTTTAGCATTAGACCACACATCAACTTTTCCAATCATTAAGCTTATGAATACCACAGAATTTGAACAAAGAGGTTTAAAAGGCATGTATCAAGAAACAAATCCATTTATTGGTCCACATCCGACAATGAAGAGGTATATTACAATTGCGGTGCCAGATGGCATTATAAAATTGGCTTTGGGTTGTTTATTTCCTCCGGTAAGTTATGCGTTTTTGTCTTTTACTCCAGTTGTGTATTTAAAGAATAGGAATGTAAGAGAAGATTTAGAACTTTCCTTAAATGCGGAAACCATTGAGATTGAGAGTTTAGATTTAGTTGAAAAAATAAAAGGTAATAAGATAAGCTTATCCCTTCCACAGCCCACTGTTTAATGGTATAATAGCTGAAATTATTTTAAAAATCCAAATTTTTATATATTGTTCATGGTTATCCAAATTCAATGAAAAGGCTGAACCTTCCAAAAGAGAGCACATTCATAGGCCCTGCTTTGCTCTGGAAAAGGATTGCTGCTTTTTTCATAGACATGGCAATAATAAACTTAATTGTTTTGTTTCCGTTCAGGAGCCTGTTCCAAAACATCGTTCCAAAAGATTATTCCTTTTCAGAGGCATACAAGCTTTTGAGCAGCACTAATTACTCAAGCTTCCTGACATCAGCTTCGTTTATCATGTCCATTTTGATAATTTTATATTTTTTAATGCTGGAAAGGAAAATGTCGCAGACAATAGGAAAAATGCTCATGAAGGTTTATGTTGTTAGTGATAATAAGGAATTAAAGGCATGGCAGCTAATTGCAAGAAACCTTGTGTTCATTCCGATATTCCCTTTTGTCCTGCTGTGGGTTCTTGATCCATTGTTTATGTTTTTCACAAAAACAAACCAGAGATTAAGCGAAATACTGGGCAAAACAAGGGTTGTGGAAAGATACAGCCTGCAGCAATAAATTTATAATGAATTATGGATTTTGGTGGTTGAAATGGCAGAAGAGCAAAAAATATTTTTATTAAGGGTTGATGTGATGCCAAACAACATACAAACATCGATGAAAACCCAGAATGTAACTCCGCAGGAGGCAATCGGATTTTTGGAGATGGCAAAGGACCAGATACTTGACAACTTAAAGCAGGGAAGAAAGGACATATTCCAAGCTTTCAAGAAAGAAGGTGAGAAGTAGATGAACAAAGTTCCGGAATCAAACTTCAAGTGGGGCTATGCAATATTCGTCCTGTTTTTGCTAAGCATACTTGGGTTTTTGTTAGTTGGGATAATCTCGCTGTTTGCGGGAGTTGATGTTGAAAGCCTGAGCGGAAATGTTGCATTGATTACCCTAGAGGGAGTGATTGTAGGCAGCGATGACTCTAAGTTTCTTTTTGAAAGTCGGGTGTCATCAACAGATGCTGTTGAGCTAATTGAGAAAGCGGACAAAAATCCAAACATCAAAGCCATAATACTTGAGATTAACAGCCCGGGAGGCTCTGCCGTTGCATCAGAGGAGATAGCAAACGCTGTCAGGAAAACAAACAAGACAACAGTTGCATGGATCAGGGAAGTTGGAGCTTCAGGAGGCTATTGGATTGCATCTGCTGCTGACCATATTGTTGCCAACAGGGTTTCAATAACAGGCTCTATCGGGGTTATTGCATCCTACCTTGAATTCCCGGGATTGCTGGAAGAGTACAATGTGACTTACCAAAGGCTTGTTTCCGGCAAGTATAAAGATATCGGAAGCCCGTTCAGGGAAATGACTGCCGAAGAAAAAGAAATATTCCAGCAGAATCTGGATGAAATAAGGGATTATTTTGTAAGCGAGGTTGCAAAAAACAGGAACTTAAACAAAAAGGATGTTGACAAAATAGCAAACGGGTTGTTCTATCTCGGTGTACAGGCAAAAGAGCTTGGCTTGGTTGATGAGTTGGGGGGAAAAGGTGAAGCCATTGCCTATGTTGAAGGGAAAGAGAAAATAAAAGCTGAAATCGTTGAATACAAAAAAGAGGAAGGATTGCTGGATATCTTAGGGGATGTCATGGGCAAGCAGTCATTTTTTATAGGGAAAGGCATCGGAAGCTCATTGCTTAACAGCAAAATTGCTTCAACCATAAGCATATCAACATAAGATGTACGTAAAAATACTGAAAAACGCAGCTGGAGTGGTTTTAATAGGCATCGGCATAGTTGGGATTTTTCTTCCTATAGTGCAGGGGGTGCTTTTGATAATTGCCGGATTGTATTTAATGGGAATCAAGGTTGATGATGTCAGGAAATGGTTCAAGAGCTTGAAATTCTAAAATAATATGCTGTGTTTCATAATTAGCCCAACAAACAATATTTACCTTTGTATCATTAACAAATCTCATTAACTTAGCTGAACCAACAAGTTGTACACCCAT
>JAGVXT010000031.1 GCA_018303655.1 Candidatus Woesearchaeota archaeon | reverse complement strand
TGGCGTTTCAGAAGCAGAGGATGAATCGCCGAAAATATTCGCCATGGGGCTTGCCATTTCCTGTGCAGCTTCCGGCTGGTTTGTAAATATTTCCTGATTATCGCCAACAAGGTTCTGCAGCATCCTAATTACTTTCCTTATGTCATCGTGCGAATCTTCTTTTGTGTCTACGCTGATTTTCATAGTACCACTCTTAAATAACAAGCTTAAAAATCTTTTGGTTTGTTTATTTAATTTGCTCATCCATCCTATTCTTTATTTTTTCCAATAATAATGATTCCTCATTTTCTTTTTTTCTTTTTTTAATCCTGAAAACAGCAAGAATTATGATTGTGAACGCTATGAGTGATGTTGCTATAATTAATAAGATATTTCTGCTGGAAGGCTTCTGCTCCTGCGCATCTATCACTGTAATCTGCTCCACTGTTTTATTGCCGGCTTCAAGATTTGTTTCAGTAGTTTTATTCTCTGTTGGCTGTGGAATCCGGACTTCATTAGTTGCTGTCAAATTTGTTGTTGTTTCATTGGACTTGTTTTCTTCTTTTGTTGGCTCAGGCAATTTTACTTCTTGAGCGCTTATAACATCGACAAAAGTGCTGTTTTCTATCACGTCATTTATGCCTTTAATTGAATATGCAAACTTCAGGCTTATAGGCTCTGTCCCTTCCGAAAGCTTTTCCATGTACAATGAATAGTGTATTGATGCATTTGGCTTTAGAAATAAGCCATGCTTCAGGACTCTTTCATTTTTTTCAAATGCCGGTGTATCCTTGATCAATGAGACATGGCCTGGAAGTGTTATTGTAGCAACAGAATTGACGTATTCGCTTGGATGGATATTTTGCAGCGAGATGTTGAGATAAAAGGGCTTTTTAATTTCAATGTTTTTGTCAATAGATTGGTTGACCTTTAGCTGCTTTGGAAGCACTGTTATTGCCAACGCATCTGTTGCTTTTTTCTCTGTTTCAAACCCATTGAAATAGCTCAAGTTTCCTGACAAGCTGTATTTGCCTTCCTTTTCGGCAATAATTGTTGCGGTGCATGTTTTATCGTATTTTGATTGAAGAGAGCCTTTCCATTCCATTAGCCTGTAATTCAGCTCGCATCCCTTGGCTTCTGTTATGTAAAAAGGAGTTAAGTCATAATTGAAATCTATATTGGTTATTTCAAAGTCTGTTGGGTTTGTTAAAACAACTGTCAATTCAGTTGATTCGCCCTGCAATAAAGTGCTTAATATTGATTTGCTGCTTGTATTTAAGCTTCCTGTAAGCTTGTATATTATTGCATCAACCTCGTAATAATAGACGTATGTAGTTATATTTTTGTAAGAGAAATTTGCCCTGTTTATGCAAATTCTAAAAATATCGTTTGATTTACAGCCGCCATTTTCAACAATCAATGCTGTTGTTGGTGTCTGCACAAATGCTTTTTGGCTGTTTTCATCATACTTAAAAGTGAAAGTTGCGCCGTCAATAACTTTATCTGTGTCTGTTATCAAAGTTCCGGAAAACATCTTGGTTTCAGCATAGGCAATTTGCAATGTTAGAAACAGCATTAAAATGAATATCAAATTTTTCATATATTGGTTATTTATTAGATAATATTTAAAATTAACTATTCAAACACTTTCTGCCAGTTCATGTAGATATTATTCATGACTTCATTTACGTCCATGTTCTTAATCTCGGCAATCTTGCTGTAGCTTTCAATAACAAAAGCAGGTTCATTTAATCGCTCTTTATAGGGGCTTAAATACGGGCTGTCTGTCTCGCAGAACAATTGCGTTATCGGAACATTTTTTGCAATGTCCTGGAACTGCTGGCTCCTCACAACAATTGTAGGCGCCGTCAAAAACCAGCCATTGTCAGTAATTCTTTTTACAAGGAATTTTTTGCCGGAAAAGCAGTGCATCACAATTTTTTTATTCGTTGAAGATTCAAGCATTTCAACGCATTTCTGCTCTGCCTTTCTTGAATGAATAACAATCGGCTTTTTTAATTCCTCTGCAAGCTTTATCATCTTCTCAAAATCCTCAATCTGCTGCCTGTTTTCCCCATGAACAAAATCTAATCCCACTTCGCTTATTGCAGCAATGTTGTTTTTATTTTTTCTTATAAAATTAATTTCTTCATCAGCATCGAAATCAGTCGAATGCGAGTGAGCTTCGTTCGTTAAGCGAACTCGCTCACAATTGTCTAACTTGAATGGATATTCTCCGCTTTCTGTCTCATTCTTCAGGGCATTTCTTGGATAAATCCCCATCGCGCACTTCACAATATCATATTTTTTTGACAGTTCAAGGCACTTTCTGTTTGTTTCAGGGTTTATGCCGTTTGTAATTACATGCTTCAGTCCAATGCTTTTCGCCCTATGGATTATTTCGTCTATTTTATCTATTAGCAAAGAATGGTCAAGATGAGAATGCACATCGACTAGCAGGTTCATTTTAAGATATTGATTTTAACAAAGATTTAAATAATTATTGGGTTTACCATGCTGTTATGGATAGCGTCAGAAGCAATGGCGTATAGGTTTTTGAGTTCTTATAATTATTAAATTTTAATCTTGTTATCATCTAAAAATGAAGCCAGTCAATCATATCAAAATCAAGAAACCACTAACAGTTAATGAGTTAGTGAAGCAAATGAATTCAACAGGAGTTCTTGGAGCTGGCAGGCTTGGAAAAGCTGTCAACATATGCGAGGCAATGATCAAAGACAGGCAATGCAAGGTTTTTCTTGGCTTAGCAGGCCCTCTTGTTCCTGGCGGAATGCGGGAAATAATGATCAACATCATAGAAAACAAATGGGTTGATGCTGTTGTAACAACAGGCGCTACTCTTACCCATGATTTGGGGGAAGCGCTTGGCTACAGGCATTATCAAGGCTCAGCAGGTGCCGATGATGCCGAGCTGCACAAAAAGGGCTTTGACAGGGTTTACGAATCATATATGCCAAACAAGATTTACGAGGGAATGGAAGATTTTACTGCAAAAAACTTTGAAAAATTCAAAGATAAAAAATCAATAAAAGACTTGTTATGGGAGCTTGGAAAATTGACTCCAAATAAATCCATATTAAAAGCGTGCTTTGAAAACAAAATTCCTGTATTTTGCCCTGCAATATCAGATTCCGGGATTGGTCTGATGATATGGGGGCAATTGGCAAAAGGCAAGCATTCTGAAACAAGGGCTTTTGAAGATTTAAAAGAGATAATTGACATTTCATGGACCGCTAAAAAAACAGGAGTGATTTACTTTGGCGGAGGTGTTCCGAAAAACTACATCCAGCAGGCAATGCAGTTTTCAAAAAAGGCCTCTTATGGAGTACAGGTCACAATGGACAGGCCCGAGCCAGGCGGTTCTTCAGGAGCAGAGTTAAAAGAAGGCATTTCATGGGGCAAGCTTAATCCAAATGCAGAATTTGTTGACCTGATATGCGATGCAACGATTGCAATGCCTGTCATTTATGCTGCTTTGAGGGAAAGGCTATAGGATAAATTTCAAAACTTCCCTCAGGTCTTTTTTATCAATAACCACATCAGCCACTTTTTTCAATTCTTCGTAATTGCAGTTGAAAGCAATTCCCAATCCCGCTTCCTGCATTATTTTCATGTCGTTTAAATAGTCTCCAATAAAAACGCACTCTTCCATTTTTATTTTTTCCCTTTCCGCAATCTTTTTCAAAGCAATAGCTTTTGCTTCCATGTCAAACTCTGTAGCTTTAACCCCTGAAATCGTCCCGTTTTCATCAAAATAAATCTTGTTAAGAAAGACATCGTCAAAAAACTCACTGTAATCTGGGATAAACTTTTCAAGGATAATGTTAAGCGAGCCTGATATGACAGCAAGCTTAAAGCCTTTTCTTTTCAGCTCGCTTAATGTTTCCATTGCGCCCTGCATTAATTTTAAATGCCCTATTGCCTTGAGAAAATCCTCCTTTTTTGCATTTGTCTCTCTCCACAGGCTTATGTCGTGCTCCGCCCACTGCAGATAGGTTATTTCCCCGTTAAGGAATTTCTTTTTTGCATCCTCCCTCCTGTGCCTGTCAGTCTGGAAATAGTCATGGAAAATCTGCCAGGAGAATGTGACATTGTCTATCAAGGTGCCGTCAACATCAAAGCATATCAATTTGTATTTTGGCATTTTTATGAAGGAAGCAATGAACAAATTTAAATCTTGTCAATATGTCAGCATCGCTTCTGGAATTCGTCTTTCATGTCATAAAATATCATGCAAAATTTTCTGGTTGCTGCCTTAAGCTCATTTTTGCCTTTTTTTGTGATTTTGTACTTTTTTTCCTTGGCTCCGTTTTTTACTTCCTGTATAAATCCGCTTTCGCTTAATGCCTTCAAAACAGGATAAACTGTGCCCGGGCTTGGCTTCGAGCCTTTTCTTTTCTTTAATTCCTGCCTTATGTCTTCCCCAGACATGTTCCTTTTGCATATAAGCTTCAGGACTATAAAGCTCAGAAACCCCCTCATGTCGCAGCAATTTCTCATAGCAATATAAAAAAGGAGTGAGTATTTATACTTTTCTTGGGGATTATATCGCAAAACCGATACATTTAAATATTTGCTCATTTTTCAATATCGCATATCCGATATAAAAGCATGGAGGTGCTGTAAATGGAAAAAGGAAAGAAAGGAAAAGGATGCTGCTGATTTTTTAAAATTTTTTTATTTTGAGAGGTGCTTGTAATGAACTTTGAAAAAGAGCTTGAAAAGGCAAAGACATTTGCAGACATATTTGAGATAGCCAAGGAAATCACAAGGCAGTACCTTGGAATGGAGCAGTACGGCCTGATGGTCGGGGTTACTGATTTGGGCGCATTTGACAAAGGATTTATAGGGGCTTTCTATTCATTAAATTCGAACATGATAATAATCAACAAAAGGCCATTGGCAAGGATACTGCAGACAAACCCTTCGTTGTACAATTATTATATATTCCATGTCATGCTTCATGAATACATCCATTCAATCGGCTCTTATGACGAAATGCAGACAAGGCAGCTTGTTTATGAGATAAGCGGGCATTACTTTGGCGCAAACCAGATGGTTACCCAATTGGCTTCAAATATAGAAAAGTTCATGCCGAACCTGACATATCCGACTCATGATTTCCAGCCACCGCAGGATATCAATATAGAATTTGTCAAGGGGATTGACAGGAAAAACACAAATTATATAAATTAGGCAAAGGTGAAAAATTTATGGAATTCGAAAAAATAGTGCATGAAAGGTATGCTGTAAAGCTTTTTGACGGCAGAAAGCTGCCTGAAGAAAAGGTAAACAAGCTTCTTGAGATAATAATGCTTGCAGCTTCATCTTTTAATATACAGCCCTGGAAGATAATTATTGTCAAGGACCAGAAATTGAAGGAAAAGCTGCAGCCTGCAACATGGAACCAGCAGCAGATTCCAACATGCTCCCATCTTCTTGTTTTTTGCGCAGATACCAACGTTGCAGGCAACATAGACAGGCTTGAAAAGCTCATGATTGAGAACGGTGCCAATAAAGAGGAAATCAAAGGGTACATGGATATGATGAGGGGATTTGAGAAGGGCTTGAGCAAGGAGCAGAGGATTTCATGGGCTCAAAGACAGACTTATCTTGCTTTGGGAAATGCTCTTAATGGCGCCAAGGCGCTTGGCTTTGACTCGTGCCCCATGGAAGGTTTCAGCCCGGCAGAATACTCAAAAATCCTGAATCTTCCTGACAATTTGGTGCCAACAGTATTGTGCCCTGTTGGATACGCTGCCGACAAGCAAAAGAAAAAATTAAGGTTTCCAAAAGAGGAAGTTTTTATATAAAACAATGCCCCTGCGGGGATTTTCATGAATTTTTTATCTTTACACATTGAACCCCGTCCGCAAGGTTTCTGCTAAATTATTCATTTACCGCAACCTTGTATTCTAATCCGGTAAACTACAGGGGCATATTTAACAGGTAAAAAATGTGGTTTATAAAGATTTGTTAAAAGCGTGCAGCAGGCGCGTATTTTCGCATAACCAGCTTCAATGCAATGAAGAAAACAGTTAAGACAATAGCTAATCTGAATGAGGCTTTTGCTCGCCTTATGTTATCTGGCTCTTTTACTTTGCTTTCTTGCGCGTTTTTTACTGCAAATTTATCATCCAAAAAATCTTTTATGGTCAAGCCGATAGCAATAATTGTGGTAAAAAAAATGACAGTTATAATAATATACAGCGTTATAGGTGGTTTTCCAAGCATTAATCAGCTAATTTCAATTTGCATATATAAAATTTATCTTTTATTAATCTGATATTAACTAGTCTTCCCAGTCTCTCAAGCTAATCTGCCCTTTTCTCTTGTTTTCAGGCACTTCAGTTTGCTCCTGGCCAAGCTGCTTCTTGACGCTCAAGGCAACCTTTTCGCCAAGAAGATGTGTTAATGAAGACAAGTCGGCATTTTTCAGGTCCTTGGTGTCTCTTAGCCTGTTCCTGAACAAAATCCTTGCCCTTACCCTTCCGATATTCTCCAATCTCACCAAAGGCAGCAGCTCTTCCTTGACTCCGTACTTCAGCCTTAACCTTAACTTCACAATCTCTTTCAGCAGATACTGGTAATGCATTATCCTTCCTATCTCCTCGGATGCGTAAAGCAGCCAGTCTGCAATTTCAAGCTTAACCCTTAGTTCGCCAGGCCTTACGTTGTACCCTTCAAGCAGGAATTCCTCGTCCTGCTCGTTTATCCAGTTGTTGAACATAAGAGAAGTTTTAACAGAATTCAAAAAATCCTCATATTCGGGCTCGTACATTGAGGGCTCATTTTCCAGCAAAAAGTCGCTGAACCCAAGCATTGATTCCTGCACTTTGTCGTATTCCCTTATGCCGACTTTCAGCAAAGGCCTTATCTCTAACGTATGTGAAATCATCTGCAAAAATGAAAGCGCATCAATTTTTTTGTCGCTTGCGTTTCTCATGCATGTTATTATAAAATTGGCAGTCAAAGGATCGATGTAAAGCTCTGCAACCCTCTTGCCCATCAGGGTTGTCTTAAGCTTTTCATCCGCTAATTCGTTTGCGCTTGAAAAATCATTTCCATTTCTCATCATGAATTCCCATTCCTCAAGCATGTCAATGACTTTTGAAATGGTTGCATGCAATCTTCTCAAGTCTTTGAATTGATAAGCGTAAAATGTCCTGTCAAAGAAATCAAAAAGCTGCTTTTTTGTTGTGATGAAATTGGCTGCGATTAATGACAATACATATGTCCTCAGGACAGGCTCGACTGCAAGCTTTGAGTAAATATCTTCAGGCGAGCCGTTCAAATACCTTTCCTCTATTTTTTCCTTCTCCCCATTTGTCAGCGCAATTGCAATTGACTGGCCTTCATTGTCGTAATTTGGCCTTCCTGCCCTGCCGGACATCTGCAAGTAATCCAAGACGGGTATCCATGTTAACCCGTGGGCTGTGTACCTTTTCAAATCCTTTATTATTGCCCTGTAAGCAGGCAAATCAACTCCATAAGCTAATGTCGGCGTGCAGCATATTATGTTTATTGCTCCGCTCCTGAAATTGTCCTCAATGATTGTTTTTTGCTCCTGTGTTAGCCCGGCATGATGGAATGCAATCCCTTTTTTCAGGCAGAAGGCAAGCCTTTCGCATTGTTTTGTGGGCTTTGAAAGCACATTCAATGCCTTGTCAGCTAATAGCTTCAGCTGCGCATCATCACCCTTTATTTTTTTTGAAATGTCCTCGGCTGTTTTCTCAGCTGATTTTTTTGTATTCGCGAATACCAATGCCTGCTTTCCAATTTTGATTGTATCTAAAGCGATGTTAAGAACAGAGCTGTCAAACTCGTCAGCAAGCTTTATCGATTTCATAAAATAAACTAAAGAAAGGGGGTTTATAAAGATTGTTGAAAAATTTAATCTGTTGATTGTAATAATACAAAAATCATATTAGCGCATTCAATGCCTCCTTATCCGTCATGGGAACAGCTTTAATCTCTGTTGTTTTTATTAAATGTGTTGCAATTGCCACTTTTGTAAAAAAAGTCGGATTGCCTTTTCTTTCATATGGTAACGTCGTTAGAGCTGCTTCCTTTGTATATTTTTTTGGATTATCCATTACTCTAGCTTCCTCCAGTTCCCTAAATGCCTCATTTAATTTTACCAATGCGTCTGCAATGAATTTTCCTCTTGTGTAGTTAGGCGTTCTGTTTTGAACTATATCAACAAGTTCAATACTAAAAAATTTTCTTGATTGTCTTACAAACTCCCAAAAATCCATTTCTATTTGTGTCATTTTTATACCTCCATTAAATTAATCATAATAAAAGGACTAGTAAATAAATATTACTAATATTCTCAAACCACATTCGCATTAATAACCTGCTCAACCTTGTCAACTCCATCGCTTACTGTCACTTTAACGGTTTTTACTCCCTTGCTCCTGAAGATTCTCTGGTGCAAAGCAGTTGCCTTGTACTTCTCCAAAAACCCGAATTTCCAGGTGTAAGTCAGACCATCTCCATCGTCGTCAACTGCATTGACGGACATAAGCACCGGCTTGTTTACTTTTGCAGCAACGCTCCTTGTTGCATTTATTATTCTAGGAGCTCTGTTCTTGTCTGTTATTTCAGCCTTTGCAACCTGCCTTATTTCTGTTTTACCATCGTGAGCAACAAACACAATGTCAAGTTTTTTTGTCTCTTTTTTATTCGCCAAATCATAAGGAAGAGTCCATAGGAATGCATTTTCCTTTATCAAAGAGCCTTCCGGAGCATTGTCCATTGAATATGTTATCTCATCGCCGTCAGGGTCAACTGCATTCAATAAAATTGCAATATTGTCACCTTCCATTAATTTTATTTTATCAATTTTTTTGAACAATGGCGCGCGGTTGCTCTGCTGGATGTTTACCTCTACAAACTTTGATGTTTCAAGCAGTCCGTCGCTTGCAGTTACTTTTACTTGATATGTGCCTGCATCGTCAAATCCCGACTTGAAAGTGTCTTTATTTGCAAATCCTGAATATTTCAGCCTTACCCTGTCGTCATCCAAATCATAAGCATTTGGAGCAATCTTCAATGTGTCGCCTTCATTTATTGTTATTGGCTCCATGTCCTCAAGCACAGGAGCCCTGTTGACATCCTTGACGGTTATGATGACATTTTGCACTAGTTTATTGTCTTTGGAAGAGGCTGAAAATTGCACATAAAAACTCTTGCTCAACACCCTGAATTTGTCAAGCAGCCTGTCCACAAAGCCTTCTTTTTTAACAGCGCCATAGCTTGTTTTCCATGTGAATACATTATCTTCAAACTCTGCGCCTTCTGGCAGGTTATCTGCAGAATAGGCTATTTCATCGCCATCGGGGTCGTGCGCATTCAATGTTATTTTAATTTCCTCGTTCTCGTTCAAAACCCCGTTTCCTACGCTTTCAAAAATTAAAGTTCTGTCAACATCGTTAACAACAACTTTTACATTTTTATCGTCGCTAAATCCCTTTCCCTCTGCATGGATCTTAACATTATATGAGCCTGCATCATCATAGCCTGTTTGCCATTCATTCTTGCTGCCAACAGGCTCTGAAATCGAATAAACTAATCCATATTTTTCAAAATCCGGAAGTTTAAGCCTTGCAATCTCGTTTTCATTGAAAGCAGCATCCTCTATTCCGCCAAGCAGCCCTTCAACATCAACATTTTCCACATCAACATCCCATTCTTTGCTTATGCTTGTTGTGCCGTCAGAAATTTCAACTCGCATTTCATGTCTTCCACCATCATTGTATGTTGTGCCATAAGTGTATTCATTGCCTTCTTTTGCCTTATCACCATCCAAGAACCACCTGTAGCTTAATTCATCCTTGTTCAGGTCAGTTGCTAACACGCTAAACTCAATTGATTCAGTTTCTTTTATGCTTAATGCCTCTTGCTCCGGATTAAAAGACTCAATTATTGGCTTCTCTTCCTTCCTTTTAACAATTATAAATACATCTTCTGAAACGCTTGTTATTCCATCAGAAACAGTAACTGTTGCAGTGTACTCTCCTGCATCTCCATATGTTGTCTGCCATTCCCCGTTTTCATCCAAAGGAGATGTGTATGTTGTTATTATATTGTCTGAATCAGGATCTGTGACACTTGGCTGCAGGCTCACTTTTTCAGTTTCCTTGACCGTAAAAGTGCTGATAGAAAAAACAATACAGGGGAACAGCAAAAATATAGTTACCAATAAAGCAACCCTTTTATTCATTTATTCCCCCTCAGCTTAAAGAAAATAAAAAAACTAATAATTTATTTTTTCTGGACTATACCGGTTATCACAGGAGCCCTGTTTACATTCTTTACAGTAACTGTGAATTCCTGCTCTGTTGTGTCCTGGCCATCATTTGCGCTTATAGTCACTTCATAAGTGCCTGCGCTGTCGTAATCAGTCTGCCATGTGAATACATTATCTTCCTGCTCAAACCTGTCATCGCTGATGCCATATATTATTTCATCTCCGTCATCATCTGTAGCAAGCGCAGTTATTGTTATCGTATCAGTTTCTCCAGCTTCTATGTCGGCTATTCCCTCCAAGACAGGCTTTCTGTTGACATTATTTACATCTACAGACCATATTTTGCTTGCGCTTGACAGCTCATCCGAGACTTCAACCTTAACAGTGTGCGTTCCTGAATCCTCATAAGTTGATTGGTAAGCATAAGTATCTTCATTGCCAACATCAACTCCGTCAAGCTTCCATGCATATGCCAAAGGATCATTGTTCAAATCGCTTGCAACAACGCCAAACTCAACAGCCTGTGTTTCGTCAATTGTCAATCCGCTTTCGATAGGACTTGCGCTGTCAATTACAGGAGTTTCCTCTTTCTTGTTCACGATTATCAAGACATCCCTTGATGTTGTTGATTCCCCGTCTGAAGCTGTAAGGGTGATGGTGTATTCGCCTGCATCTCCATATGTTGTCTGCCACTCTCCGTTTTCGTTTAATGGCGATGTAAATGTAAAAACCAAATTAGTGTCCTTGTCAGGGTCTTCTGCCTGCGGTGAGAGGCTTACAAGCTCTGTTTCCTGCACCACTATGACAACAGGCTCTCCTTCTGACACTGTAACCTCTTCTTCCTTTGTCTCTTCCTGGGTTACTTCCCCAATGACAGTTGGCTTTTCCTCCATTACTTCTTCTTCCTTTGCTTCTTCCACTTCAACAAAAACATCCTGTTCTGGGAATCCTGCATCCAGGTGGTTTGTAAACTTAATTGGAACTTGGTATTTTACTGCATCGCTTGCAGGCTCTGGCATTGTGAAAAATATCTGTACATGGGTGTATGATCCAAAATCTCCTGGTGATGCTCCATATGTCTTGCCGTCGCTGTGGTAAGCAACCGCTATCATAGAAGCTGTTTCTTTTGTGCTTGCCTCCAATGGCTTGAGCTTTAATGAGAATGATCCAGCACCTTTTTCATCTGCTGCAAAGCTGTTCTCGGATCCGTCTTCTGCGCCGCACGGCATGTCCACAATGCTTGGCTCAGGAGGGAATGTGATTCTTGAGCACCAAACTGTATAGACTCCGTTTGGCACAAGGTTTTTGAATGATAAGTCAAGCTCTGCGTTTTCATTGTCAACGCTATATATTCCAATGCCGCTTGTAGAAAGCCATTGCCCTAATGTAAATCCAAGTGATTTTCCTTTGTCAAACGGGCCAAGTGGATTTTCTCCAAGTTTGAATGGGTCATGAGGTGCTGCTGTTGCTACTGCATAAATCTGCTTTGCAAGATTTGATTCATCTTGGACTCCTTCAACCCTAACAACTTTTGTTGCAGTCTCCTTTGTAGTTTCCGGAGCTTCCTTAGGAACTGTGCCATAAAGAGTCTGGTAGACTTCGCAGCTGCTCAGCAGGAACATAGAAATTATAAGCAAAACCGCCAATCTTGTTTTAAAATTCATCATGCACTCTCCTTTATCTTATTTTTTGACAGTAAATAAAGTGTTGTTATTTTAAAATAATAACTTGTATTTAAACTTTGCGGTAGTTAAAACAATTTTTGAATATATTTTAAACAATACATATTGGTAATCCAGAAATTAAATGAATATTGAAAGTAAAGTGGGCCTGAGCAGATTTGAACTGCTGACCACTCGATATCCAACAATCTGGTTATCAGTTTTGCCACCTTTACAAAAGGCTCGAGCATTCTAACCAGACTGAACTACAGGCCCAAGGTTTGAAAAATAGGTTGATTTATAATTTTTATCATTTAATTGATTCAAGAATAAAATCTTTTATATTTTGCACTTCTTCCTTTTTCACTTCTTTAAACCATATTTGGTTAGGGTATATGACAATTGTAGCTCCCACATTGTTGCAGAAACCCAAGCAGCCTGTCCTTGTAACCCACACAGAGCCAGCCAATCCATTTGACTTAACCCAGTTTTTCAGTTCCCTGAATATTTCATAGCCTTTCACATGGGAGCAGCAGTCTTTTCCAGTTTCTCTTTCATTCGTGCATACAAGAACGTGCTTTAAAGGCTTTTGATGGATTTGTTGCATTTTTGAAAATGAAGCGCCCTCGAAGAGACTCGAACTCTTGACCCCGTGATGTCAGTCATAGATAACAGTCACGTGCTCTTTGCAGCTCCTTTGAGTACCTGCTGAGCTACGAGGGCATAGAACTCTAGGATAAAAAGTTTATTTAAAAACCTTTAGATTAATTTATCTCTACAACTTTCACTTTAAAAGTCAGCTCCTTTCCTGCCAATGGGTGGTTCAGGTCGATCAAAACAACATTGTCCTTTACTTCATTTACAACAGCATTCAAGGACTGCCCTTGAGGGCCTTTAAGAACTAATCTGCCTCCGGCTTCTATCTCAGAGGGAAACTTGTCCCTTGGAACAGAAACAACCATTCTTTCGTCCCTTTCGCCATAGGCGTCCTTTGCATTGATTTTTATGGTTTTTTTCTCATTCAGCTTTATATCCTTGACTCCGTTTTCAAAGCCCGGAATTACACGGCCTTCGCCAATTGTGAACTCCAATGGTTCTTTTCCTTCGCTTGAATCAAAAACAGTTCCGTCATTTAATGTTCCTGTGTAATGGACTTTGACTTTGGAGCCGTGTTTCATTTTTCGGGTAAGAATAATAAATGGTATTTAAGGATTGTGGGTTGAAGATATGATATTCCAAACCTTACCCCTACTTTTCGTAAAAAACCGAAAAATTTATAAAAAAGTAGGTATAATGAGATAGTATGGCAACAATAAAAAAGCGAAAGATAGGAAAACAAAGTTATTATTATGTTGAGCACAGCTTCAAGCTTGGCAGAAGAGTCAAAGTTCTCAGCAAATATCTCGGCAAAAACGTTCCTTACAACATAGATGACATCAAGGATAATTTGGAGCATGATGCTCTTAGGCTTAACATGCTCAGCAAGCTCAAAAGCATAAAAGCCAGCTACAAAAGAGAGCAAAGCAAGCTGCCAAAGCAAGAGAGGGAAAAATTGATTGAGGATTTCCTTGTTCATTTCATCTATGACTCAAGCAAAATCGAAGGCAGCAGCCTTACTTTGAACGATACTAAAGGGCTTTTCCTTCATAATATAATGCCTAAAAGCAAGCCTGCAAAAGACGTGAAAGAAGCTGAAGGGTACAGAAAAGCATTTTATTCCATGATTGATTTTAAAGGGAAATTAAGGCTGCAGGTTGTGAATAAATGGCATGAAATTATGTTCAAGGACGCCATGGATTACATCGCAGGCAAAATAAGGCTGCACAAGATAACAGTTACGGGAAGCAGGGCTTCATTCCCGCATCCTGAAGATGTTCCAAAGTTGCTTAAGGGTTTTTTCGGCTGGTACAAAAAAGAGCAAAAAAAGCTTAATCCCATAGAACTTGCTGCATTGGCTCACCTTAAGTTTGTGTCCATACACCCTTATTCTGATGGAAACGGAAGAATCAGCAGGCTGCTTGCAAATTATGTTCTGAAAAGCCATGGCTGCCCGATGCTGAACATAAAGTTTAATGACAGAGCGGCGTATTACAGAAGCCTTGAATCAAGCCAGACAAATGAAAAACCGAAATATTTCGTGAGATTTTTTGCCAGGCGGTACCTGAAGGAGAATAAAAGGCTGGTTTAAATTCTTGAAATTTCGTGGAATAAAGCAGCGCCTTTTCCGAATTTTATTATTTTTGATATTTTTATCTTACAAACTCAACATTTTCCAGTTCTTTGGATGCGTAATCTCCTGTTACAAATTTTGCTTTTAGCTTTAAGGCGGTAATGTATCCTATACAATCAGCCATACTCAATCTTTTTTTCTGATGCGTAAGTTTGAATTTCATGGCTTCTTTAATAATATCGTCATCTGTCGGAACAACCATCACCTTTACAATTTCATATATTTCATCAGCTTCTTTCTCACCAAATTTTTTCAGATAAACAAAATAAACTTCAGATAAGTTAAAGATAGTAGTTGCTACATCTATTGAATCCAGAACATATTTTCTGTAGCGCTGGTTGTTGGTGTCTATTTCAACTATGGCGTATGTGTCCAAAAATACTACCATTCTTTCCTTAGCTCATCTTTTGCTTTTTGGGCGTCTATCTTCAAATGCTTTCCCCTTCCCCAAAGTTTCCTTAAGGCGTCCTTCCTGAATAATTCAAATCCCACATCTTCACCCACTTCAAAACCCCTTTCCTTCAGGTAGTGCGGCGGCAGGACTAACACAGTGCTGTTTCCTGACTTCCTTATTTTCGCAGTTGGCATTTTAAATCACCTATGTAATACATATGTAATACGGAAGTATTTAAAGGTTTTGGAAAAAGGAGTATTCATTTTTTGGCAAATCCAAAAGCTATTAGAGATACGCAACCTAAGCCAGCACTAAATGTGATTAAAGTAAAACCTAATATGGAATACCAAGGATAACCGAATGGATTTTGACCCAACACATATGCTATTGCTAATGCGGCCATTATACCACCAAAATATGAGTAGGTATAATTCATAAAACGATTTTTATCAAAAACAAATTTCAAAAATTTTGATTTTGGCATTTTGTCTTCACCTCTCAATTTTTTTCTTAATTTATCGACTATAAATCACTTGATTTCCACTTCTCTCTCCACCACTACTTTCCCAGTAACCGACCTTAACATCTGCCCTGTAACTTCAATATCATAGAATTTCTTCAACTCTAATCGTCCTTTAACCCCCATAATTATCGGATATGTACCAAATTGACGGCAAAATGTAGTATTGCCATCGTAAATCTCGGCATAGCAATTGGTTAAAACTGTTCCGGAAGGAATAACTCTCTGGAGCATTGGCCAGTCTATTTTTTGACGAATGTCATTTCTCCATTTCCAGTAAAGTTTCTTGTTTTTCCTCAAGAATTTGTCTTTTCCTTCATTAAAAAGTGAAGTGCCTTCAAATATTGCAACTTGCCTTATATTAATGCGCCGCAACATCAGCCCTTCATCGTAAATTCTTGAAAGCCATTTCATGTTTTCCGAATGAGTTTTTTTTGTTTCATTCCTAAGCCCGAATATTATATTGACTCCTGGCAAAAATCTGGGCATTCCGTCAGGGCCTCGTTCAGAGCCATATTCATTAAGGATTTTGATTGCTTCATAAGCAATTTGTGGCGGCGTATTCAAAGTGTTTGCCTTGACAACCTCCAAATCAAAGCTTTCAACTCCAAAGGCAGCAATGTTTCCAGATGTGCAGTATTTCACAATCGCTTTTGTAATCGCAAAATCATTTTTCTTGTCCATGACAACTTTCACAGGATTCACATTGTCAATATGCAAAACTTTTATGTCAGGGCAATTGGTATTAATCTCTTTAAGCAATTCAGCAGCATAAGGCAGTGTATAGAAGCAAGTCTGCTTTCCCAATCTAAAATATCTTGCGCCTAACTTATAAAACTCAATAATCTCTTTCAAAACATCTTCTTTATCGCGAAACTCAACCTTATTCTTCAAAGGCTCTGTGCAAAATGAGCATTTCCCAATGTCGCAGCCGTGCCCTGTCTCAATCTCTATCATCCTGATGTCAGGAATCTGTTTTATTATCGAAGCTCCTTTTATGGAATGCCCCTTAACATCATCATACTTGAAATTGAACATGGAATAATCAACCTTGTCAAAAACGCTCAAATCAGCTTTCTCAAAGAATCTTCCGCCAAACAATTGAGTTCCAAAAACAGCAGGGCCTGTCAGGATTTTCCTGCATTTTAGGTTTTTTATTAATGGAATTATCTCATGCAATGTGCCAGGCACAGCAGAAAGGTACTTCCCAGGCACATGAACGCCAAGCACAACAATCAAGGTCTCTGTTTCAGAAATTATTTTTTGGATATTTTTGTAATTGGTTGTCAGATTGTAAGTTGTAATGTTGGTTTTCTGTGATGGTTTTGTATTTTTAATTATTGAATTGTTTTTTATGAATAACCTTAAGTCATCAATTGTCAAATAAGTAACATCACAATCCAAATAGCCTACTATGTACCTTGGATAGGTCCCAAGATAAGGAGGAACTCCAAGACCAGCTGGCTCGTCTGTGTAGCAGTCCAAGATTGTATATTTCATAATAACGAGTATAATTCAGCATCTTAAAAAGGTTTTGCAGAGCTTTTCATAAAAAGATTTATATAGCAAAATCAAGCATCGATTCTTATGGGGTGGATATTAAAGATTTTCATTGTTATAGCCGTGCTTTTTATCTTATTCCTGTTAAACTTCTACAAAGACCCGAAGAGAAGAATACCAAAAGGCAATAATATAGTGGCTCCGGCTGATGGTAAGGTAATAAGCATAATCAACACATCAAAGAGCAATATCAAGATAAAAAAGAACATTTTTGGAAAAATAAAAACATTGACAAGAGATGTTGCAAAGGAATGCTATGCAATCTCAATCTTCATGTCGCCTTTGGACGCGCATATAAACAGGTCTCCAATAGAAGGCACTGTAAAGTCAGTAAAGCACACTAAAGGCACTTTCTTCAGGGCATACAATTTAAACAAAAGCCTCCAAAATGAAAAAAATGAAATAATAATCCAAAATAAAAGACTAAAAGTAAAAGTTATACAGATTGCAGGCTTTCTTGCACGAAGGATAAAGTGCTACGCCAAAAAAAATCAAAAGGTTAATAAAGGCGGAAAAATAGGCATGATAGCCTTGTCAAGCCAGACAACGCTGATAATTCCAATAGGGGTGGACTTAAAAGTAAAAGTCAACGATAAAGTAAAAGCAGGGGAAACTGTAATAGCTAAATTAAAATGAAAGCAAACTCACTAACGTTCGTAGCCTTCATTTTGTCAAACCTGGAGATCATGCCAAAATGAACGACTCATTATTGCTTTTGTCAAGCTTCATAAAAAAGCCAAAGGAGACAGGAGCTGTTGCTCCAAGCTCGAAGTCTCTTACAAAGGAAATCATAAAAAATATAGACTTTAAAAGCTCAAGAAATATTGTCGAGCTTGGCCCTGGCCTTGGAACTTTTACAAAGGCAATTCTTAAAAGAGCAAATCTTACTACAAAGCTCTTTTGCTTTGAGGTGAACAGGAAATTTTGCAGTTACCTGAATAAAAAAATAATTGATGAAAGGTTTGTTGTCATAAATGCAAGCGCTGAAAAAATAAACCATAATTTGAAAAAATTTAATGTAAAAAAGGCTGACTGCGTCATATCAGGTCTGCCGTTCCTGAATTTCCCGGAATCAAAAAAACAGGCAATCATTCGGGAGGTTAAAAATTCCTTAAATGACGGGGGAAAATTCATACTTTTCCAGTATACAAATGGGTTAAGCAAGCTGCTTCAGTCATATTTCAGCAAGGTAGACAGGAAATTCATCCCTTTAAACATTCCGCCTGCTTTTGTGTACATATGCAAGAAGCAATAAAATGAGATTAAGAATCAGAAGGGAAAGGATATTTTTCACAGTAACCTGGCTCAGGTGGATACTTGCTGTCATCGTAGCAATATCCCTTGCATTAAACAGGAGGAATACAGCGCTGCTTATTTTTATTCTTACCGCGCTTGTGGGATTTTTCG
This sequence comes from Candidatus Woesearchaeota archaeon, assembly GCA_018303655.1. Taxonomy (GTDB): domain Archaea; phylum Nanobdellota; class Nanobdellia; order Woesearchaeales; family GW2011-AR4. The sequence goes on along the minus strand of JAGVXT010000031.1, from coordinate 4,856 downwards.
AGAATTTCATATCAAGAAGGTACCCTTCCCAATTGCGCTCAATCATTGATTTTTTTGCAGACAAGCTGCTTGTCAACCTGATTTTAGTGATCCTCGCGATAAAAGGAATAATTCCAGTATGGGTTTCTTTGATAATTCTTGCAAGGGACATGCTCACAATAATCGGCGGCACGATACTTCTTTACAAAGACCTAAGGAGGGAATTCAAGCCGACACTGCTTGGAAAAGTAAGTTATTTTTTCCAGCTTATGGCTCTTATACAGCCCATAATAAACCAGCAGGTTGACTGGATCCTGATGTATATAGCACTGGCGCTTACTGTATTGTCAGGCATTTACTCCCTTGTCAAGTCAGAGTTCAGGTTTGCAAGAAGAAAAACTGATTTAGAAGAATTCAGGATTCTAAACTTATTAAAATTTGCAGACATATTCACTTTATTGAATGTCGCCCTTGGGCTTGTAAGCATAGTATTTTCCATCAATGACAATTTTGATTATGCTGCTTACTTGCTGCTCGCAGCGGTTGTTTTTGACTATCTTGACGGAAGAATAGCAAAATTCATGCACCAGCAGAGTATTTTCGGCAAGGAGCTTGACTCATTAGCTGACACTGTTTCCTTTGGGGTTGCTCCTGCAATTTTCGGCTTCAGCCTTATGCAGTTTGCATCAAATGTAAAGCAGCTGCAAATCACGTTTGGCATAATAGCATTTACAATTTTCCTTTTCTGCGGCATACTAAGATTGGCACGCTACAACATAATGGAGCTGAAAGGCTCGTTCCAGGGCATGCCCATAACATTAAACGGGATTATCATACCATTGGCGTATTTTCTTAATGTTCCAATCAGATTTTACCCATACATTTATCTTGCGCTTGGAATATTGATGGTTTCGTCCTTTAGAATAAAGAAGCTTCCTTAGACGATTGATTTCCTGTTTCTATTTGCAGTCCTCTTGGGCATGCTCAGTGCCTTGAACACATAGCTAATCATTGCCAAATACACCATTATAAGGGTGCCTGTCAGCAGATATTCATAATACCCAAAATTTATTAGGATTGAGATTATAGTTACATACGTTAATCCCACGCTTATCCTTGCCACAAAAGTGACAGGCACAACCTTTTGCTTTTTGGCATATGCCATCTTCATTGCGCCGCTGATTATTGAAGGCACAATTAAAAGCACAACCCACAATGCACCCATATATCCATTTATAAACAAAAGGACGAATGTTGATATTATCAATGTCCAGTCGGTAAATGAATCGAGCCCGGAGCCAAGCTCTGTTTTCTGGTTCATCAGCCTTGCGGAAATGCCGTCAAGCTTGTCGCTCAAAGTTATTATTGCAAAAAATATCAGCGAAATGCTTATTTCGTGGCTTAAAAAATAATAAACAAAAGGGATTATCAGCAAAAATCTGAATAGGGTTATGATATTGGGCAGGTTGACTATCTTGTTTCCTGTCATTTTTCTTATTCTAATTAGGTACTCAAATCCTGAAACAACGGTAAGAAGCACGGCAACAAGCATGACATGCCATCCTAAAGGCAGCTGCAAAAGAACAAATATGATCGCAATGCTTTGCACAACAGTTTTGGCTTTTCCAAAATTGCTTGCAGGCACAACTATTTTGCTTGGAAGCAGGTAAATCCTTATCGACGTTATTATGGCTTCCCTTGCAATGATTGCGACAGCCATCCATAAGTCAATTCCCTTTCCGATTAAAAAAATCAGTGCAGTTGAAATAAGCAGCTTGTCTGCAATGGGGTCTATAAGCTTGCCAATTTCCGTGACCTGCTTTTTTTTCCTTGCAAAATACCCGTCCAGAAAATCAGAGATTGAAAGCATGCCAAATATAAAAGCAGACAATATGTTTTTGTACGGGATATCTGCCAAAAGAATGGCTGCAAACAGTGGAATCAAGCCAACCCTGATAAGCGTTATTTTGTTTGGAATGTTGAATTTAAACTTCATAAAAGCAAAATATTTATAACGCTTAAATAGTTTTCCAAAAAAGAATAAAAAATCAGGAATTATGCCAGGCAAAAATGCGTTAAGAAATTTGTTTTGGGCAATCAGCTTACTTGGAACACCTTTTTTCTATATACCGGCAACAGCTTACTTCCTTAAGGTTAATCCAAATCTTGCTGTAAGCCTGATTTTTATTCTTGTTTTCAATGAGGTTGTTTGCGGGGCTGTTAAATTTGTATATCCCAAAGAAAGGCCGATACCGATGCCAAGAAACAATTTTTTTCAGAAATACCTCGCAGGCAGCTTTCCAAGCGTGCATACAGCAAGAATCACTTCATTTTCAACTGCAGTTATCTCATTTTACACAGATAAAATGTTGGTTTTGATTGTCCTGCTGGTCGTAATTTGTGTCGGCTATTCAAGAATTTATTTAAAGAAGCATTATTTTATAGACGTGCTTGCAGGATTTCTTATTGGGACAGTTATAAGCATTTTGGGATTAAATATTCAATTTTAATGGTGATTTAAGAAATGCGATAAAAAGAAAAAAACTAAAGTTGATGGCACTATAATGCTTGGGGCTTTTGGGGGCTTTAAACTATTTGAGGAAAAGGGTGCTTTAGATTTTGCTGCCACTTAATTGATAGACTTTTTTCATTAAATCCGATGCTTGCTTTTTCAGGTTTTTCTTGTTTTTCTTCAGATAAATTAGCTTTCCTATATTTAATGTAGAATTAAAAGGAATGTAAGAGGATTTCAAGCCTATAGGCAATATTGGCGCATTCGTTTCAAGAGCAAGCCTTATTGCCCCTGTTTTCGGATTCCTTACTTTTGCTTCCAAATGTCCCTCTGGGAATATTCCCACTATTTCACCCGAGTTAATTAGTTTTTTAGCTTCAATATAGGCTTGTTTTTGATTGAACATTGGAATGCATCCAATCCATTTCCTGCAAATTGTCTCACCCAAAAACCACCATGTTGGAGTTGCTATAAAATGAATTTTCTTGTTTAATTTTCTCAACAAAGGGTAAATAATAATAAATGGATCTGCAAGTTTCTCATGATTTGAAACAACAATAAAATTAAGATTTGTTGGAATGTTATCTAAACCTTTAATTTGTCTTATTAATATCCTAAAAGTATAAAACAACCAAAATCTTGATATTGGATATGCCATCTAATCGTACTTAACCCCAAAAAGTCTTATTTTTGTCAAAATAAAAGAATATATCTCATTCAAAAAAGCCATGATCCCATATTTTTTTGTCTGAAGTCCTATATGGTCAACCCCCTCCAATCTAATTTTAGCAATCTTTAATTTCTTCTTTTTAAGGTAATCGTTCATGATCCATTCAAGCCCCCACCTCTCATGAAAAGGAATTTTTATTATCTCCTTAAAGATATTTGTTCTGAGTGCGCGCTCACCACCTGTCAAGGGGAAATACGGCATTATGATGTTTGCGAGAAAGTTTCCCTTGTCTCTAAGACCTATGACCATTCCTGCTTTTTCCTCTACCAATGCATTTAACATATTTTCTATGTGATGTTTCTCAAACCCAATCAAATCTGAATCAAATATCATTACAATCTCGGAATTTATGTTTTTAGCACACTTCCTAATGGCATTATCTTTACCTATGTTCCTCTTCAGTTTTATATATTCCATTTTATTTGCTTGCAATCTTTTTATTATATCGGGCGTTTTATCAGTACTGCCGTCGTCAATGACAAGGATTTCGTCTATATCTTTACTTGAGCTTAGTACTTCTAACACACCTTTTATTGTCTTTTCCTCATTATAAACTGGAACAACAGCCGTAACTTTCATTTTATGCAAAAATATTTAAACCATTATATAAACGTTTTTGTTATGGAAAGCGTATCACTGTTCATATTAAAATGCTTTTATTTTATGCTGCCTGCGTACTTTGCCAACATGGCTCCTGTCATTGTTAAAAAGATAGATTTATTCGCGTTTCCGGTTGATTTTAACAAGCAAATAAGCAATAAGCCCATTTTTGGGAGGAATAAGACATTTCGCGGCTTGATTTTTGGCGTCATTTTTTCAATTATTGTTGCTTATATTCAGTTTTTGCTTTATGGGGTTGAATTTTTTAATGTCATTTCGTTTATTGACTACAACAATTGGCTCCTATTTGGATTCCTGATGGGTTCAGGGGCCTTGACAGGCGACTTGATTAAGAGCTTTTTCAAGAGAAGGCTTGGATTAAAGCCAGGCGCTAAGTTCATTCCGTTTGACCAGACTGATTTTGTAATAGGCGCTTTAGTCTTTACCATGCCGATTTTTAATTTGACTTTGAAAATATTTATTACGTCATTATTGTTAAGTTTTATACTGCACATCATAGTTAATCATATTGCATTCCATATGAAAATAAGAAATGAAAAATGGTGATTAGATGAAGAATAATGCATTTGAGACTATAACAAAGCCAACATTATAAAAAACTTGTTTATACTCATTCTTCTCTTTTTTATTGTACAGCAAAGACGCTGCGGGCAATCCGTACAGTAAAATCAAGCTTGCTTCAATCGTAAAAAGGTTCATGTTTCTTGAGCTTAAAAAAAATAAAATACCAAGCACAGCATAAATAAGCATTGATTTCTTCAGCATATCATTTGTTTTGTATTCTATGAATAATAAAAATAGGAAATACGATATTAACGCAAGCGCATAAAACCAGCTGTTGAAATAGTAAAAAATGATAAAAATGAATATCAGCAGCAATATAGCTTTTCTTGCCAAAGCAAAATATTTTTCCAGCGGCTTTTGCTCTTCGGGAGCTATTTTCACAAGCATTAAGCCGATTAGCAGGCCTGAAAACGAGGTTATGGAGGCAAAAAAAAAGTTTATGAATTGCAT
>JAGVXT010000020.1 GCA_018303655.1 Candidatus Woesearchaeota archaeon | reverse complement strand
ATGAGCCGAGGTTTCCGATTACAAGAAGCAGAAATATTGTCAAGGATTGCAATTTACAATATAAATTCTTTTTTGATGCGGCTTATTTTCTACAAAGCCGGTAAATTTGCTGGCGATTCTAGCCAGCCTTTTTCTTCAAAGAATTAAGCCTGTTCTTTACCTTTTTCAATGCAGATTCCTTGTTCTTGGAACTTAGCAGGTCATTTGCAAGTTTTTTGTCGCCTATCACGTCATTAACCCAGCCGCTGAAGTCGTTCTTCCCGTTATTCACGTGATGGTTGAATGTTTCATTGTCCATATCCGGCAATATATTTGCCAATTCCTCTAAATTTTTCAGTATGGGCCCGTTGTTGACCCAGAAGCACTGCTCAGATGCAGTGTCGCATAAGTATTTCCTTGCCTCTTCTTTTGTCACCATTTTTACATCAACTCCTTTACTAGTCTCCTTAGTATCGCAATTTGCGTTTCCAGCCTGTTTTTTGCCCTTGAAATGTCCTCTGCAAGGCTGTGGTCATAAAAGACATCCTTGACCCATGCGCTGAAATCGTTCTTGAACTCGTTGGCATGGTGCCTGAAGATTTCCTCGCTCATGGTTTCAAGAGCATCAGCAAGCTCAATTATATTCTTTAATTTTTTCCCGTCTGCAACAACAAAATGGTGCTCTTCTGGAGCTTCCCCAAGAACCTTTTTTCTTATAATGACCTCAATTCTTTGCAGCGGCTTCTTGGAATCGAATTTAACAGCGCTCTCAAGAGTCTTTTTGGATTTGCCTCTTTTTTTTGCCAAACTATCTCACCTTTTAAAGTATTATTTATCCTGTTATTTTTATAGTTTGCGGTTTTTAACTGAAAGCCCAGAAAATTCAAATAATTTTTGCTGGTTTTCGGAAATCTTTAGTCTATAACATTTACTTCGCTCAGTTTATTCGCCTTGATCCTGAAATCATTCAGAATGTTCATGTAGGCTATAAAAGCTTCGTAAGGGCTGTCATAAGGGTTGAAATATTTATGCACATCGCCGTCATTAAACCATTTAGTGCACATGTAGTAGAAATGGTCGCTTGTCTGGAGTTTTCTCCATTCATCAATCAAAGCCGGGTTTCTTGACAGCTTGACAGCTGTCTCAAGAAGGTATATTTCCCTTATTGCTTCCTGCTGCATTTTATTGCCCAGCCATGCGCTTAAGTCCCTTTCAATGTCAGCCCAGCTCACATAGTGGTGGAAATCAAGCTCCGCTACCGCATCATGCCTTTTTATCGCTTCGCTCGGTGTCACAAAATCATTGTCACGATGCTTGAAAATTTCCCATGGCAGGTGCCTCAGGAACTCAAAAATGCCTTTGTCTTCCCACTGGTGCTCGCCAAAAGTCTCATAATCCATGAACAAATTTACAACATTGCCGTTTCCGTTGACCTTGCTTATCCAGCGTGCAAACTTTGGAGCAGTAAGTGGGAATTCCTCCCATCTCTTTTCTGAAAATCTGAATGCAATATCGTCTGATAAGCGGTAGTTCTTCAGCAGCAGCTTTATCTTGCTCAAGCCTTTTGGTCTGTATACAAAATTTGGGCTTCTCCACTGCAATATATGGTCTGCCCCCTCTGCAAGAATTCCCTTATAGCCCATTTTTTCAACAAAGGATGCAAGCTCGTTATTGTAAACCAGCTCTGTGTTCCTGAACACTGTTGGCTTGTAATTGAACATCTGCCTTATTTTCCTGTTGTGCAGCTCAACCTGTTCTTTGAACTCTTCTTTTGAATATAAAAATGAGAGCGTATGGTGGTATGTCTCGTCAAGAATCTCAACGCATCCTGTATCGACAAGTTTCCTGAAGCTGTCAATAACCTCCGGGGTGTATTTTTCCAGCTGCTCCAGCGCAATTCCGGTCATGCTGTACGCAACCTTGAACCTTCCATCGCTTTTATTTATAAGCTCGAGAACTGCATTATTTGCTGGAATATAGCATTTGCGGGCTACTTTCCTGATAATGGCCTCATTTTTATGGTCGTCAAAATAATTGTTGTGGTGGCCTATCTCAAAAACAGAATATTTTCCGAGCCTTATCGGCTGGTGGACCTGGAAATAAAAGCACACGCTTACCATTTTAATTGTTGCACTGAATTCTTTTTTAACTTAAATTTTCAATCCGCCTTCGGCAAAATCTTTTTTGCCAGAGCGAGAGAGTTGAACGCGAACTCGCGTTCTCGCGAGCAGGTCGAGCTCTCGCAACTCACTGCGAACTCGCTCACAGGTCACTTTTTGCCTCGCCTATTCCTGCAATAAACTTTGAAAATTCTTTGAATTTTCAAGGTCCGCGAATCTAAGATTCGCTCGACATCAAAAGCGGTTTACTATCGAAAATGCAAAGCATTTTCGGAAGCCCCAAAAACCAAAGGTTTTTGATACTTTCAACACCTTGCTGTCAAAAGTCGCTCTCGTTTTTTAAATTTTTATTTGATTTTTTATATGTAATCTTGTTTAACTTTATCTTATATTTAACCTTTGCTGATTACCTCATTATAAACTTCAATGCATTTCTGCGCTGGAACATCCCAGCTGAATTTTTTGACCTCGAAATATGCGTTGTCCTTCAAGGCTTCATGCAGCTGCCTGTACCTCAATAGCGAGATTATCTTGCTGCTTAGCTCATTAACATCCCAAAAGTCAACCTTGAGGCAGTGGTTTATAACCTCTGACACGCCGCTTTGCTTTGACACAATCACAGGAGTTTTGTTCTTCATGGCTTCCAATGCGGTTATTCCAAACGGCTCTGAAACGCTTGGCATCACATAAACATCAGCCATCCTGTAAGCTCTTTCCACGTCATTTTGCCCCAGGAAGCCTGCAAAAAGCACTTTGTCTGAAATTCCCAGCTCCGCTGCTTTTTCTATAATGAATGGCTCCATGTCTCCGGAGCCCGCTATGATAAATTTGACGTTTTTTTCATGCTCAAGGACTTTTTTGGCTGCATAAACAAAATAGTCCGGGCCTTTTTGCAGGGTTATCCTTCCCAGGAAGAGCACGACCCTGTCTGTTTTCTTGATTTCAAAATTCTCGTTACGGTACTCTTGTGAAAAGTCAACAGCGTTGTGCACAACCCTTATTTTTTCCGGCGGCACACCATAATGGGTAACAATTTTATTTTTGGTGAAGTTGCTCACGGCTATGACTGCATCCGCATTATGCAGTCCGTGCCTTTCCACATCATAAACATACTGGTTGAGCTGGTTGCCCCCTGTTCTGTCATGCTCTGTTGCATGGACATGCAGCACCAGCGGCTTGTTTTTCTTCTTCTTGACTCTTATTCCCGCGCCAAAAGTCATCCAGTCATGGCAATGTATGACATCAAAATCCTCCTCCTCGGCAATTTTCTCAGCTGCAAGGATGTACCTATGCACCTCGTCAAACAATGTTGAGCCGTAAATTTTCGGGCTTGGCTTTTTGGTGACTAATTTTTTATACTCCTGAGAGCTCATGTAAGGCTGCAAAAATGACGATATTTTTCTTATCTTTATGTTGCTCGTGGACCTGAGCTTAAGAAAATCCGCGCCGCTTATATCTGCTGAGTAAGGCAGCACAAAGGTTATTTCTATGCCTTTGTTGCTCATGCCCTTTGTAAGCCCGTAGCAGGCAGTTCCAAGCCCGCCGCTGCTCAGCGGCGGGAATTCCCAGCCAAACATTAAAACTTTCATGGGTTATTGCTCACCGTTAATCCTGACTATTTTTTTATGAGAGATATGTACGCCTTTTATTACACTCTTGCGCAGATGGTCCTTGCCAAATGCGTTCAGCTCAAAGATGCGCACATAAGCAGAAGTAAACACTTCCCTGACCCAGCCCTTGCCTATAAGGTGAATAAGGTGCCTTTCAACAGTTTTCCAGTTAATCTGGGTTTCATTAGATATCTGGTTTATTGTCTTTTGGCCTGATGCAAGAGATATTAAGATAGAATTCCTTATGTCAATGAATCTTCTTTTTATAAAAAAAATTTTCCTATTGATTAAAACCACCCTTTTATTATAATGATAGGTTATGACTATTATAGTTAGAACTTCCTAATATAAAAGGTTATTGTTTCAGTACGTATTTTTCCTTTTGAGTGGTGTTAAAGATTTATAAATTAAGAGGCAAAATAATGGATTAGCATAGATGGAACTATAAAAAATGGTATAAAAAATGGAAAAAAAAGCGGATATCCTATTTGAAGTTTCATGGGAGGTGTGCAATAAGGTAGGGGGGATTTACACAGTTGTCAAGTCAAAGGCTGCCAGAATGGTTGAGCACTATGGAGATAATTATTTTATGGTAGGCCCGTACTTCGCTTCAATGGCAATCGACCAGTTTCAGGAAGAAATCCCAAGCGAATTCTGCAAAGCCTCGTTTGAAGAATTAAAAAAGCTTGGAATTATATGCCATTTTGGCAGGTGGATCAGCGAAGGAAATCCATTTGTGATTCTTATAGACTTTGTAAACTACAAGCACAGGATTAATGACATAAAGCGCGATCTCTGGGACTGGTATAAAGTGGATTCATTAAGGGCGTCGCAGGACTATGATGAGCCTGTTGTATGGGCATACACAACAGGAATGCTTATTGAAAAATTATCAAACTGCCTTAATGACAAAAAAATTGTTGCGCATTTTCACGAGTGGCTTTCAGGATCAGGCTTGCTTTACCTGAAAAAAAAGAGTATCAAGATTGCAACAGTGTTCACAACGCATGCAACTATTTTGGGAAGGACATTGGCAAGCTCTAATGTTGATATTTATAATGTATGGGGCAAAATAAACCCCGACAATGAAGTTTACAAGTACAGCATAGAGGCAAAACACCTTGTTGAAAAAAATTCAGCTGCATTTGCCGATGTCTTTACAACAGTGAGCGAGATAACGGGGATGGAGGCAGGGCATTTATTGAAGAAAAAGCCGGACTTGCTTCTGCCAAATGGCTTGGATATAAGCAAATTCCCGACATTTGAAGAAATTGCGATAAAGCACAGGCTCCAAAGGGACAGGATAAGGGAGTTCATGCTGTACTATTTCTTCCCGTACTACACATTTGACCTGAAAGAAACCCTTATTTATTTTATTGCAGGCCGCTATGAGTTTCATGACAAGGGCATAGACATGTACATTAAGGCATTGGGAAAATTAAATGAAAAATTAAGGCAGTTAAAAAGCAAAACAACAGTCATAGCTTTCATATGGGTGCCTTCAAATTTCAGGAGCATAAGACCAGAATTGCTTGAAAACAAGACGCTCTACCAGGATATAAAGGACGCATTGGAAGAAGTCCATGATGATATTGACAAGAATTTGGTTTATTCATTCATGTCGGATAAAAAGATAACAAAAGAAAGCCTGTTTGACAGCGATTTCCTTACAGAGATGAAAACACGTGCTGCAAGATTCATTAAAAAAGGAAAGCCTCCTTTATTGACGCATGACCTGTATGACGAGAATGACATAATATTAAAGAGCGTTTTATCGGCGGGGCTGAAAAACGAGGGGCAGGATCCTGTAAAAATTGTTTATTATCCCATCTATCTGAACGGCGCAGACGGCTTGCTTAACCTTAATTATTATGAGGCAATGCAGGGCTCTCATCTTGGCATTTTCCCAAGCTACTATGAGCCATGGGGCTACACCCCATTAGAAGCAGGGGCTTTAGGTGTTTCATCTGTCACAACTGATTTGGCCGGATTCGGAAGGTATTTCTGCACAGAGTGCATACAAAGCGATGCGCCTGGGATATTTGTATTAAAAAGGCTGAATAAAACCGATGATGATGTAGTCAACCAATTGGTTGATGTCATGTTCAATTTTGCAGGCCTTTCAAAGGAAGACAGAATTGCAAACAAGCTCCAGGCAAGAAAAATCGCATCGATGGCTGACTGGAAAATCTTCGTGAATAATTACATTGAAGCCCATAACATGGCTGTTGGCAAAGTTTACAAATAATTAGGGGGCATATGGAAGCAATTCACATCTTAGGAAGATTAAGCCTAAACAGGAATACTAATGAGAACGCGGGCTTTTTGCTGACAAACAAGAAGGGCAGCTATTGCGGCTTTTATAATGCGCCTTCTTCCAGATATCATGGCCTGTTTTGTTTTGATCAAAAAACAATGAATATGTATAAATTCATTGATAACATTGAGATTGCTGGCAATAGCCATGTTTCAAGGCTGAAGAATGGATTTTATTTTATTGAAAGAATAAGGAATGATGTTGTTGAGTCATTCACAATGCCAAAGGGCTTTAATTCCCTGATATATGAACTAAGCAATGATAGTGAAATCAGCCTGTTCTTAGACTGCAAGCTGTCAGCTGACAACAGGGAGTGGGGCAGATATTATGATATTTCTGAGGAAAAAAATTGCGTAATTGTGAAATTCACAAAAAAAACGGATAGGAGGGAAGATTCAACAGATGGCAAGGAAGAATTTGCTTTGTACCTGGCAATTAAGAGCGATAAGAATGCACACGCTAAAATTGGCAGATGGATTGAAAGGAATTACTCATATGATGAAGGAAGAAATTCGCCCCCATCCAAAAGATATATTTACGACGCTTTGAGAATTACCGGCAGCAAGTTTGTGTTTTCCATGTCAAAAAACAAGAACGATGCGACAGGGGAATGCGAGCATGTTTTCAATAACATTCACGAAATAAAAAATAATGAAAAGGAGGATTTTTTAAATCTGCTGAAGAATGATTCAATAAAAAAAATATATAAAAATGACAGAATAAGCAAAGAGATAAAAATTGCATACATCAACGCCTTTAATTCCTTGAATAATCTAACCATTGGCAATAAAAAGAAGTCAATTGTGAGCGAGTTCGGGCAGACGAGCGAGCGAGAGAGTTGCACGCGAGTTCGCGTGCTCGCGAACAAGTCTAGCTATTGCATTCGACTAAACGATGCTCACTTGCATTCGACTGGAATTTTTGCAGGACTGCCATGGTTTTTTCAGTTTTGGTCAAGGGACTCATTGATTTCGTTAAAGGCATTGTCCAGAATAAATAGTGAATTTTCTAAAAAACTTTTGTTTGAATATTTAAATAAAATAGAAAATGATGGTAGATTATTAAATTTGACTGAACAGCACAATTCAAAAAATCTAGGCAATTCCGATGCACATGGGTGGCTGTTTTTGAGATGCAAAGAGGCAATTGAAAACATAAACAGGAAAAAAGAAATTATTAATTCAATAAAAAAATCAATGAAAATAATCGAATATAGTAAAAATCCAAGAGTGAAGAATTATCTCAAAAAGTGCCGCTTAATTGTGCGAAAGAAAGAAAACAAATATCACAAAATACTGTATGAAATAGAAAGCGCTCTTGAAAAGTCAATAAACGGGCTGTTAAAATACCATACAAAAGCCGGCTTTGAGGCCAATGACCGGCTGGAAACCTGGATGGACACGGAATTTGAGAAGGATAACAGGAAAGGAGTTAGAGTAGAAATACAGGCTTTAAGGCTGAATATGTACAAGCTGATGTTTGAGTTGACCCAGAACCAAAAATACAAGGTTTTTGAAAACATTCTGAAAATGAGGATTAAAGGCAAATTCTGGAATGGAAAAACTCTTGCTGATGGGTTGAATGATTTTACAATAAGGCCGAATGTTTTCATCGCAGCATATGTTTATCCGGAATTGCTTACGATTAGAGAATGGGAAATTTGCTTTGAAAGTTCATTAAAAAGCCTTTGGCTGGACTGGGGAGGAGTATCCACAATAGACAAAAACAGTCCTTTATTCACTGAAACAAGCACAGGAGAGAATATAAAAAGCTATCACAGGGGAGATTCATGGTTTTGGATAAATAACCTGGCTGCATTAACGCTACATAAAACCAACAAAATAAAATTTAAAAATCAAGTTCAAAAAATAATTGATGCAAGTGCTGAAGAAATCCTTTGGAAAGGCTGCATCGGCTGCCATTCGGAATTAAGTTCTGCGAAAGAACTATCAAGCAAGGGCTGTTTCAGCCAGGCATGGAGCAATGCTATGTTTATGGAATTAATAGAAGAAGCATTTCAATGAATTGCGAAGCCATCGAAAATGCCAGCATTTTCGGGGCTCCAAAAAAGCTGGGAGATGAGCGAGCGAGAGAGTTGAACGCGAACTCGCGTTCTCGCGAGCAGGTCGAGCTCTCGCAACTCACTGCGAACTCGCTCACAGGTCACTGCTTTTTTTGCCAAAAAAGGTTGGAGCAATTCGATGTTTATCGGGATGGTGGATGATGTGATTAGTTGATTTTATTTGGGCTTCTAAGATGTGGAGCATATCTCTGCATTATCTCTGCTCTGTAAAAATCTATGAATTCTTTAACAGCATCTACAAACTTAGGTGTGCCAATAGCCATACTGGTTAAGCCATGCGCCCTTCTTCTGAGCTCGTTAATGTCATCAAATATAACTCTGTTTGGAATCCCGAGCGCTGACTCAGAACCCTCATTTTTACTTTGATACATCCTCAGGTTTTCCGCAAGGTAGTGGTTCAACTGCCCGAGCGAGTTCATTATTATCCTGTCTCTATTTTGTTTATCTTCAATTGACTCTGGCTGGTTTTCTGCCATTTTTAATGAAGATAATTGGTTGCCAACTATATGCACCATATTATTTACATAATCAACAACAAGCCCGCCATCAGATGGATTGTACCAGAATTGGTTCCTATTTTTGCCGAATAATGGACTGCCAAGGTAAATCTCCCAGCCTTCCTCTGCCAGCTTTTTAAAAGGAGATTCCCTTATAGCAATATCCCTTTGTTCGTCAGTCGCTCTTTCTAAAATATCATCAATGCTCATTTTCAACCCTTCAATCCAGCCACAAACAAGGCTTGCGACCAGGCTAGTGGGCAGTTTTCATTATGCTCTTTCCCGTCAGCGTAATATAATTCAGGGAGCTCGCCTTTCTCATTCATTGCTTCCATTGTTTTTCTCATATAATAAGCATACTTATCCGGCTTGTTCATTTGCTTATATATTATAGCAAGCCATGGCAATCCCTTGGTCCATTGCGCTTCGCCGTTCCTGTAGTAATATTTGTCTCCTGTATACCTTATAACCCCTTTTTCCTTAACTAGTTTTGCTTCAACGTTTTTTAAAATTAAATCTCTTTGCTTTTTGGTTACAATATTGTAGGGGTAAATCAATGACAATAAAGTCATGTCTATCTCTTTGCTTTCTGATTCCCTAGGCAGCAGTTTGTTTAAAGCCTTTTCCCCTTTTTTGATTAAGCTCTTGGGAACATCAGCAATCCTGCTTATCTTCTTTAATCCGGCAACACAGGCTCCTATTGAAGAGGCATGCACTTCCTCATTTTCCTCCCACATGCCATTGTCCTTGTCATGCCAGTACTCTATGCTTTGCAAGTAACGGACAAGCTTCTGCAGAATTCTTAAATCATTTTTATTTCTAACAATTTTTATTCCTTTTTCCTCCAAATCGCCTGTCTTGAACAATAACGCGCCGATTGCATCGTTCTGCTTGTTGCCCCACTGCTCCCATATTTCTTCCATTGTAATTGGGTCGTATCTTGCATGAATATATTGGTAGTGGTGCTTTGGCTTTTCATTTATCGCCCAGTTTATTTTGTATTCATGCTTTAAAAGAATATTAAGCAAAGCTCGCAAAGTTTTTTTTACAGTGCTGTATTTCTGGGCTGCCTCTAAACCAATGGCAGTATAAACATTATCCCTTATCCAAGCAAGGTTATAGCCGGTCTTTGCATCCATTCTGCTGGCTGCAAACAAGCCACTTGGATACTGCATTTGCTTTATGATTTGGAGTGATTGGTTTAGCATTTTTGTCCTTTGTTTGTTACTTTAGAATTTGAAATAATTTTATTATTATCCCTGTGTCTTTGTTCCCCTATATGTTGGAACGGTCAAATCTACCTCACCCTTGATTATTCTATAGGCATCTGATGAACCTAACCAAGATTTTCTCTGTTCTTCAGTCATAATTTCAAACATTATATCCACCATTTGTGCCAAATTTGACTCCCCCGTATTCATAAAAAAATCTCTTAGAAAACTATTTGCTAATACCTTATTGCCATACATCTTCCTAATATGTTCTATTGCCTCTTTAGTCGTTTCTCCATCAGGATTTGATATTACAATGTACACCATAAAACCACCTTCTTAATCGTATATATTATTCTTTATAAACCTTTCTATTTTGTCACTACTTAAAAGTTAGAATTATCTTAACAATCATTTGCCGATATAAATCACGTTTTTAATGTTTTTAAAATCGTCATCTCCTGTAAGTATGGTTGCATTATTTTCTTCAGCTGTTGCAATTACTATGGCATCGGCAAGACCAGTCTTATTGTCATATTTTATTTTTGCTGCCTTGAGAGCCAGCGAATAATCAAGTGGAATCACAAAGGAAGAGTCCAAGACAAATTTTATTAATTTTTCTGCTTCATCAGGCTTATTTTTAAGCAGAAAATGGTAAATTTCGCTCACATTAATGGTGGACAATAAAATTTTTTGGCTGCTTTCAATTATTTCTTTTGCTTGTATTGCCACAGGCGAGCCTTTAAAATACTCTATCCAAGCCCAGGAATCAACCAAAACGGTCAAGCTCTTCCCTCTTAAATTCTTTATGAATTCCCTTAAGCACGCCAAACATGGACCTTTTTGGTTTTTTAACTTCCAAGAGTAAATTTTTTATAACCATATCAAAAGAATCCACATTTAAATCCTCTTTTGCCTTGCGTAACATTTTTAATGTTTCACTCTTAACAGCAATAGTGGTTGTTTCCATTTATATCACTATAAGTTATAATAACGTAAGTTATATTTAAATTTTTCTATTTAACAGTATAATAAACTCTTCTATTATCTTTTCCCTTGTTCTCTGCCTTTACAAACTCTACAGTGCCTATCTCGGCAAGGCTCTTAACGTGAGTACCGCCATCAGCCTGCAAGTCTACTCCGGGAATTTCAACAATTCTTAATGTATGGGCATCTGGAGGCAAGGCTCCTGCAAGCTTAACTACACCAGGAATCTTCATAGCTTCTTCCCTGTCCATGTAAGAGACCTTGACAGGCAAATCCTGCTTGATAACCTGGTTGACTTTTTCTATATACTGTTTTATTTTCTTCTGGTCAAATTCTGCCATGTTGTAGTCAACCCTTGTTTTGTCCAAATCGATCTGGTTGCCGGTGATTAAAACCTTGTCTTGGGAGTGCATGACTGCGCTCAGCAAATGCGCTGCTGTGTGCATCTTCATGAACCTGTACCTCCTTTCCCAGTTGATTTTTCCTGTAATCTTGTCTCCTTCTGTTAATCCGGGCTTTGAAACCTCGTGGCTTATCAGGCCATCAGCTTTCCTAACGGAAACAACAGGGTATTCTTCGCTGTCTTTAATCAGAACACCTGTATCATATGGCTGCCCCCCGCCTTGAGGATAGAAAGCAGTCTTGTCAAGAACAACAAACTTTTCATCTTTGATACTTTCAACAACAGCTTCAAACTCTTTAAGATAAGAGTCGTCCATATATAGTGCGGATTCCATGTTTAACCAAAAAATAAAAAGAAAAAAGAAGAAGTATTTAATCCTTAGCCAATGACTGTATGGCTTTCAACGCAACCACTATTGCAGCCGGCGTTACAAAAACTGCTATGTTCATCACAATGTCCTGCAAATAGCCCCCGATTACAGGGATTATGGCAAGGCTTGAACCAGCTGTTCCTGTGATGAGCAATGCTGCTGCAGCCACAAGGAATGGCGTTGTCTCTTTTTCGCTTACATTCAAAAGGCCTACTATCAATCCTAGCACTACCAATAGTAACACTAGCCAGCCTTGTAAGTTTACTCCTAAATTACCAGCAAATATCCCTATAGCAATAGCTATTAATACGCCGATAATAAAAGCCCACTCGCCCATTTTGCTTCCCATTTTTACGCTACACCTCCGTATTTTGTTAAATAAGAACCAATTTTAAAATATTGAAATTGAACTTGTATTTAAAATTTGCGGAAAAATAAGGAAGAGGGCCTTGCCAATGCTTTTTGTCTTTTTGTCATATGGAAAATAATTCCGTAAGGATTCAGTATCCTGAAGGATTTTTCAGGATTGTCTGCAATCCCTGAAGAACATTTTCTTTCCTTAGCCTTAAAGTCTGAATAATTGACAACAGC
>JAGVXT010000030.1 GCA_018303655.1 Candidatus Woesearchaeota archaeon | reverse complement strand
TTTGTTTTGCCTCCCATGGTTTGTGCCTCCTTCTTCACAAACCACCCATTACTTAGTTACGTTATTGAGGAATTATATAAGAATTGTGCAACACAGCACTAAAAACACAACCTTTATATATAGAAAATCTGAGGAATGCGAGTGAGCAGTGACATAGCGAGCGAAGCGAACTTCGCAAGTCACGCGAACTCGCTCACAATTCACTGATTTTCTAATATAAATGTCCGAAAATTAAGCATTTTCGATACATCAAAAACATGGGTTTTCGGGCTTTGGAATTTTTCGAATTCCAAAACATTTATATATAGAAAATAACCACTATAGAATAGGTACAAAATGAGACTATTAGCTTTTATCTTTTTATTCATGGTTTTGCTAGCTCCAGCCATAATGGCAGCAGGGCTGCAGATAACTGAAATAGATGCAAATGTCGACTATGATGAGGCATACACTTATCGTGTGGAAAACAGGGACAGGATAGATTCTAATTCAGTCCCTGTGGCAAACGGCACAAGAATAGGGGTTGATGTTTTGCCTGGCTCAAATTTAACCCTTACTTTAAGGGTGGAAAACACTTTTCAAGGAGAGGACCCTGACTTAAGAGGAATATTTGCAAGGGTTACCATAGAAGAAATTGATGACGGCGCTGACTTGGAAGAGGACAGCATAGATTTTGATTTAGAGCCTGGAAATGATGAAAGGGTTGACATTAAATTTCCAATACCGCTTGATGTTGATGCAGGCTTATACAACACAATCATAGAAGTCGAAGGCGAGGACAGAAACGAGACACCATACAGCACTGAGCTAAATTTAAAGCTTGAGGTAAAGAAGCAGAGCCATGACATAAGGATTACAAGAGTTTTGCTTAACCCAAATACAGTAGATTGCGACAGAAAAACAAGGCTGGTGGCTGAGGCGACAAATGCAGGCTCGAATTTTGAAAACGAGGTTGCGCTTGAATTCAAGTCAGGCAATCTTGGCATAAATTCATTTGACAAGGACATATCCCTGGAATCTTCAGACGAAGCAAGCGAAGAAGAAAAGATGTATGCAAAAACATTGAACATTGAAGCACCTTCATTTTTAAGAGCGGGAACTTACCCTATTTTCATAAACCTTTACTGGAAAAACTTTGTATTATTCGACCAAAAAACTGCGGATTTGGTTGTTAGAGACTGCGCTTCCGGCACAATATCCAAACCAGAAGAGGCAAAGAGTGAAGAAGCAGTTGAGGTAATCCAGTCAACAGATGAGACGCAGGCAAACCAAGGAGAGCAAGTCACAGCAACAGAAGAAATATCGCTTTTGAATGAACCGGTGTTTGTGCCTGTTGTCTTGGGAGCTTTTGTTGTTACAGTGCTTGCCGTGGTTATAGTTTTCGGCTATTTGAGGGCAGGCAAAGCACGATAAGATTTATATACCAACTATATTACCATTGTGTAGTGGGGGCATGGTTTTTAAAAAAATATTAGTCATTGGCTTATTGGTGATATTTATGCTAGCTTTATCATCAAATGCTTATTCCGCAGTCTTGATAAATGAAATTCTTGCAAACGGGCTTAATGACCCTGATTCTGAATGGGTTGAGCTGTTCAACAACAACAGTTTTCCTGTGAGCCTTGCAAACTGGAATATTTCAGAAACTTCAAGCAGCAATTTTACATTAAATGCAACTATTCCTGTAAATGGGTTCATTATACTTGCCGGTGACTCAAGCATATTCAATCAAACATATCCTAATGTAAAGCTGAATGGGATAAATATTATCAATATTACTTTATCCAACTTTAATTTGGCAGATACAAGCGGAGAAGTCAGGTTATATAACTCATCAGGCTCATTGGTTGATTCTGTTGCCTATGCGCAGGCATCTGGCAAGGCATTTGAGAATATTTCTGTTGGCAGATATCCAGATGGAAACTCTGCAATATTCAATCTCTCTGTTTTGACACCCGGAGGAAAAAATGACAAACAGTCTCCAAATCTTAACAAATGGCTAAAGCCGTCAGGCAATAATACAAAAATAAGTGCTCTAACAAACATAACCGTCAACATAACAGACGACACTTCACAAGTAAATTTAACAATAGTTAATTTCAACGGCACAAATTTTTCAATGATAAAAAATGGCGACATTTGGTTTTTCCCCTGGAACACAAGCTTAAATTCCCAAAAGCAGTACAACATAACTTTATTCTTTAATGACAGCTATGGGTTGTCAAGTTCTGACAAATTATTTAATGTAAGTGTAAACAACAGCCCTTTTATCGTTTCATTTTCACCATCAAGCCTTAACCTGACTTTGATGGAGAACTCCACATTGAACTTTAATGCAAATGCCTCTGACCCTGACGATGCAGCGCTTAATTTCTCATGGTTTATAGATAATGCGCTTAACAGCACAAGCATCACATCTTTTTCCTACACGCCAAGCTTCAATGACAATGGAACACATAAGATAAATGCAACAGTCAAGGACTCTTCCTCAAACCAATTATCCATATTGTGGAATGTGCGGGTAACCAACTTTAACATTGCTCCTGTGTTAAGCGGCATAAGCAACATGTCAGGCACTAAAAACATAACATTGTCATTTAACATCACAGCAAGCGACCCTGACAATGATGTGCTAAACTACTCATCAAACCATTCCGGCATATCAGTCTCAAAAATAAACGACAGCATTGCAGCAGTAACATGGAAGCCAAAAAACACAGACATAGGCAACAACACAATAGCCTTTTCAGTAACAGATGGGATTTCAGCAGATTTTGAAATAATAATGATAAGCGTAAATTTCTCAAATAATGCAGCCCCATTCATAACCTCATCTCCTGTAACAACCGCAACGCAAAATCAGCTATACGCTTATGATGCTGATGCTGTGGACTTGGAAGCTGATACATTGTTTTTCTCGGTTAAATCAAATATCAGCGGAATTTCAATAAACAGCTCTACAGGGCTTGTTTCATTTACACCATCAGCTAGCGGTTTCTTTGAGGTTAATTTGAGCGTTACGGACTTAATAGCAACAACAAGCCAGATTTACAACCTAACTGTTGCAAATGCATCTGCCGGAGGCGGTGCAGGCGGAGGGGCAGGAGCTGGCGCATCATCCAGCGGAAGCAGACTAAAAATAATTGACCTGGATGTAGAAGTGGATAATAAAAAAAGCAATAATGTTGAGGACAATGAAAAGATAAGCAGGGAGGCAGAGCCAGGCTCAAAAGTGGAGCTCAAAATCAAGGTATTCAATAATTTCACAAAAAGCGAGGGCCTTAAAATAGAGGATATAACAGTTGACGTGACAATTGAAGAGATAGACAATGGCGATGATCTTGAAGGTGAATCAAAAGAGTTTGACCTAAGCGCGCAGAATGACAAGACAGTCACTTTAAAGTTTGATGTCCCGCTGAATGTCGATGAGGACACTTTTGACATTGTGATAAAAGCCGAGGGGGAGGATGAGAACGGCACAGGCCACGAGCACGAGATAAATGTTGAGCTTGAGGTTGAGAAGGACACGCATGACTTAAGATTTTTGAATTTTGACATAAACCCTTCAACAGCAGCCTGCAGCAGGGAAATTTCATTAAACTACAGATTGATAAACACCGGCCAGGAAGACGAGGAGCATGCTTATGTGAAAATAAAGAATGATAATCTGGGGCTTGATATAGTTGAAAAAGATATATTCCTTCTTTCGGGAACTGAGGACAACATATTTTCAAAATCGTTAAAGCTGAAAATCGGCAGCGATGCTGAAAGCGGCGCTTATCCTGTAATTGCAAATGCCTATGGCGATGATGAAAAAATCCTGGACACAAAAACAAAAGAGATAGTTATTGGGGACTGCATCAAGACAGGAGCAGCAGAAGGCAAAGTTGAGCTGTCGTCACTAGGCCCATCAGGAAAAAGCAATCTTGAATCAGCTAAAAAACCTATTGGGCAGATAACAGAAATTCTGTTCAAAGGATCTGACAGGAACATGCAGTTGCTGGCGTTTAGCACTTTTATATTTGCAGCATTTTTTGTCTTCACGTCCCTTATTTTATATGCGAGGCTATAAAATGGCAAATGCAATTTTTAAATTTAAATTTTTCATTGCGAATTTTATAATGGGTGTGTTGCTTGCAAGCGCAGCATTAGCGCAAATTTACACCATAACTTCTTTTCCAACCTTTAGCGGCGGGGTTGTGTACTGCAATGGCAATGACGCAAGATTAAGCTGCCGCGATTCCGGAGATGGTGAAAATCATCAATGTGTCCCTTCCGGAGCAAATGGCTGCCAGGCATTTGAAGGGGAAGATAATTATGGAAGCCCTGGCTGCCTTATAGTATGCCAGACAGCAGCGCCTCAATTCCAAAGATGCAGCGATGGCACAGCAGAAGGGCAATGCTCAAGTAATGTGCCTCTTTTTTGCCAAAATGGTGTTTTGATTAACATGGCATCTTTCTGCGGCTGCCCTGGCAATCTTGTTATAAATGGCGACAGTTGTATAGCTCCTGTACAAAGGTGCAATGACAACACTCCTTATGGAATATGCTCCTCAACACTGCCATTATTCTGCCAGAATGGAACCTTAATACAAAGGGCAAGCATTTGCGGGTGCCCAATTACTCAAACAATAAGCGGTGATACATGTATTGCTTCAGGTGGCAGTGGAACAGACGGTACTGGCGGAACAGGTGGGACTGGAGGCAGTGGAGGAAGCGGTTCAGGAGAGATAGGCACTGCTGGAGGAACAAGCGCTTCCGGCAACAAGCTAAGGATAATTGATATTGATGCAGAAATTGATGGGAAAAAAAGCAGCAATATTAATGACAATGAAAAGATAGACAGAGAAGCCAAACCAGGCTCGGATATTGAATTAAAGGTCAAGGTAAAAAATGAATTTACTTTAAGCGAAGGCGTAGCGATAGAAGATATAAGAGCTAGGGTTGTAATCGAAGGCATAGCAAGCGGAAATGATATTGGGGCTGAATCATCTGAATTTGAGCTGAATGCGCAGGATGGCAAAACCATGACTTTCAGGTTTAAGGTTCCGCTTAGCGTTGACGAAGGCACTTATGCAATTGCAATCGAGGCTGAGGGAGAGGACGAGAACGGCAATGACCAAAATGATGATGCAGACATAGAGCTGGAAGTTGAGAAGGACACGCATGACTTAAGGTTCATAAGCTTTGAGCTGTTCCCAAAAGCAGTTGGCTGCGAAAGGGATGTAACTGCAGGCATCAGGATTGCAAATACAGGAAAAGAAAACGAGGACAACATCCTTCTTGAAATCGTGAATGACAATTCAGGCTCAAGTATTCTTGCAAGTGCTGTTTCCATAAAGGCAGGAAGCGAAAACAATGTGCTTGCAAAGTCCATAACGTTTAATTTAGGCAGCAGCCTGCAGGAAGGCGCTTACAGCCTGACATCAAACATTTACTCTGAAGACAGCATCATAAAAGACAGGCAGACTGCCAGACTTGAAGTTGAAGAATGCGGAAAGCTGGAAAGCGGGTTAGTTTCATTGTTTTTAAAAGAAAGCAAAAAGCAAAACCTGCTGCCCGTATGGATAGTTTTCAAAGGAATCAGCATGAGCTATTTTCTCTTCATGACACTCTTCGCTTTGTTCCTTTTATTTTTGGTTGTTGTGGCAGCAGCCCTGCTGATTAAAGCCACTGATTAGAATATTATTTCCCGTGCTCTATAATCCTTCTCATCCTGTGGACAAAATCCTCGGCAATTTTATAGTACCTGTCAAATTCCTCTCCTTTTATCTCAACAATCTCGCGATGTGTCACCATCTTCATCAGCCTGTAGAAATTCCTCATTATTGTTACATACTTATGCTCGAGCATTTTTTTCTTTACCAGTTTCTGCTCCATCAGATCAGCAACATGCTCAGGTGTTGGGGGTATTTCCCCTATTTTCATCAGGGCAGCATGCGCAGCATCAATCACCGCCCAGTATAAGTCAATCACACCCTGCAATAAATGCCATTTTGAATTGTGCAGCGTGTTTGGGGCCCTTGCATAATAAGTCCATATGCTTTCCTGCGTTGGCCTTATCTTTCCCCTTTTCAGCAGCGCCTGCATCGGGTCAAAAAATCCCGAGTCAATCAATGCAACTCCATCCCTTAAAAGATTGATGGCTATAGGGTCGCCGTTTCTCATGTATTCCCAGAATGAGGTGAACCTCATTGTTGTGATGTGAAGCTTTGTAGAAATCCTTACAATTGACTTTTGGACAATAAGCCTGTATGCCTCAACAACCTCAGGAGACATGCTCATCATCAAATCGTCTATGATGACAAGAATGTCGATGTCTCCTCCTGCATCTTTTGTCCTTCTTGCTGTTGAGCCGAATATGACAACAGCCCTTATCAGGCTTCCCAGTTCCTTGTAGATTTCATTGGCAAACCTGTAGGCAGTGTCAATGTCCTCCTTGTAATAGCGCTCAAGGTTGGGATGCTCTTTCTTAGGAATATCAAACTTCATTATCCACCTCTTTTTAACATTCAATACCCTATATGTTTATAAAATTATTGCTGTTGGTTTAAAATGTTTTGTTGTTTTTAATGGATAGTGACATCACCATAATCAATATAAATGGCGCAATAAAACCAATCCGCATGATACCGCAACTGCAGCAGCTCTTCCATTCAATAATTAAATCGCTTGAAGTTCTTTATGTCATTGAAGGAGTAAAGCCTTGCGCAAGAATACTTGTTTTTGAGGATGAATTGGAAAAAGCCATGAATTTTTTAAATGATAACAAAATAAGTGCTGCGGTCTCTGATTTTAAGGTGTTAAAGCAAACTGCGCAAAATGAATTCTATTCTGATAAATCAGTAAAAATAGATAAAAACTCAAAACAAAAGGGTCATTTTTTTGTGTACTTGTCCAAAAACAGGGAAGCTGCGAAAAAAGCAAGATTAATGGAGGAAGATAACAGCCATAAAGAGCTTGGATTATTATTAGGCTATCCGAAATGCTGCTGCGAGTTTTTTGAAAAGAATTTCAATGAAAAAAACACGGATTTGACATTAAAAACGCTTGAAAATTCAGACGGGCATGAGTTTCCATTATATGCGAATATTGCAGCAAGGCATTTTGATGTAAGCTTGTTGAGCCACTTTCCGCATAATTTTCAATGCAAGCCTTCAATTGAAATTGCAAAAAATAATCTGAAAATAATAAAAAAATACTCAGAGCAGCTTGCAGCTGTGTTTTCAGGCATTTTGCATTGTGTTGCCATTTACACAGCGGAGGAAGGCATATTTTTATTGAGAAAATACGAAAAGCTTGGCGACATGATTGTTTATGGCGATGTATTGACCACATCCAAAAGCAAGCTTTACTATCTCATTGCTTCAAACAGGGAATTAAAAATTGTCGACAAAAACAATTTTGTTATCAGCGATGTAAACATAAAAGGAAAAGGTTACGGGGTGATGGTTTTTAGTTAGAATACAGACTCACCAAATTCCCATTCACCAAAAAACTATTTTCTTTCTTCAAAAACCTTGGCTGGAAGTGGTGCCCGTAATGGATAAGCTTTCCTTTCATCTCTTTCAATAATTTGTTTTCTAATCCCCTCTCCAAAGGCGCGTCAGGAGCCAGAAACAAAACATCATATTTTGAAAAATCATGCCCAAAAAAATCCTTGTTGTGGAAAACAGCATTTTTATCAATCTCAATTCCTTCTGCATTCTTGCAAAACAGGGAAGCAATCAATACAACTTTTCCATCTCCGCTTCCGATGTCAAGAAAATTCTTGAACTTGTTTAATTTTAATTTTTTAAATGACTCGTAAACCTCGCCTGTAATTGAAGCATTCCAGAAGCCTTTTGATGTGCTCCGCATCGGCAGCTTGCCGTCTTTCAGAAGGCTTCTGTAGAAATCATCATATTCTTCTTTTATATTTTGGAAAGTTGAATCATTCATTTTTGTTTTTTCACGTTTTTATTTGTTTAAATACTTTGTTAAAACCAAACCAAAAAATATAAATATAAGCAGCTTTTTTTGTTGGATATGATATCCAAGAGAGAGGTGGTTTTAAGGACAGAGACGCTGCCGGATAAAATTTTGAACGGATTCTCCAAAATAAAGCTAAAAAAAGCGTCTGTTAAAGTTCCAAGGCTTAAGGTTAGAAAAAATAAAGCTGCGAAATTAAAAAGCGAGGATAAGATACCCATTTCTTCAATTATAGATATCCTGATAAAAGCCGCTGTTGAAAAAGCCAAAAGGGAAAAGAAAGAAAAATCTCTTGAAAGGGACAAGAGTTATGATATATCAAAAGACGACAAACCATTAATTGCCAATGGAGGCTATGGAACTGTTTCTAAAGGCTACGGAGCATCGCCCCATGCTTCTTATGTTGATTATGAAAAATTGTTCAGCTATCTTGGAAAATTCAAATCGCAGAGCGCATATGAAAACATGGGAAATCCCCTTGAAGCATTAAACAAGGCTGCAGAAAGCGGAAGCTTTGTTTTGGCCGATAAAGATTCAATGGAGAAAATAGGGAGATTTGAAAAATATTCAAAACCGCAGGTTATGGATACGCCTATTGTTGCCCTTTCTCTTGTTCCTGTGGCAGGCTTAAGCTCTACTGAATGGGAAGAAATAAAGATGCTTATGAGATTTGACCCGGTCATGTACACTTTGAAATCTAAAACTTCCTAAAGCCCGGTTTCTTTTTTTAGCTTGTACAAGACTGCCCTGCTTGCATCAAGCTTGCTTGCTGCCTTCTCTCCTTCTGTCATGTACCTTTCTGCTACGCCAATCTGCTCATCAATACGATTGATTGTATCCCTTTCCTCTGCTGTTAAATTTTCCCCCATGGATATTTTGCCGTAAAATTTTGTTAGCTGGGAATATGCTTGGTATGTCTGCACCATAGCTTGGTATCCCCTGTTTCCTCTCATTAAGTTTGAAGGCGCTTCTTGCCTTGCAGTCCGTTCAAGCCTGTCCTCTCCCTTGGTTTCAAAAAGCCTTGAGATGTCAACTGCCCTTTGCTCAGGGGCAATTTCGTCAGCAATCTTATCAGTTTTCAATTCATGCACTGATTTTTTGATTAATTCCTCTATCTCGTTGACTTCCTTTTTTCTCTCTTCCTCCATCAGCTTCAGCTTTTTTATTCTTTCTTCAGGAGAGAGCTTTGTTAATTCTTTTTTGTCAATGGTCATTTTAGTTTTTTTGTATAATTATTATAGGTCAATATTTTAGAGTTACTTCATCTTTTCCTAAATCCAAATTTTTTATTATAGCCGTCGTGGTCGATAATATCCAAAACAAAGGTAATAATCTCAATTTCATCGCTTTCAAGCGTGTATATCATTCTCCAATAATCTGGCAAGTCAACAATAAAAAGATTAGCTGCATCATATTTTTGCCTGTATTCCTTTGGTATTAAATCCTTCTTTGCATTTTCTCCATAAAAAGGGTTGTTAACTATAATATCAAATATCCTGTTAATGGCATTAAGAAGTGTTATGTCTTTTGAGCTTGTGATTCCGTTACCGCGCTGCTTACCAACTATCCCATTCAAGTCTTTGAACGCTTTTTCCGCATCGCCGACCAATTTGATGGTAATTTTCTTTTTAATCCTGCCTTTATAGCCTTTCATCTAACAGTCAATCCCTGCATTTTTTTAAGCTTGCTCTGCGGCTTGAATGTCCAAAGCACTTTGTCGTCATGAACAACAATCTTGCCACTATACTCAAGATAGTCAATAACAGCCATCAGAGTTTGGTGCATGACTTGCTTTGGAAGCATTCTTTTGAGCTTTCCAATTGTCAATACTTCGCCTGCTTTGCTTAAAGTATCCTCTACCATCAAGACGGTATTAAGTGTTGGGCTTCTTTGCTCGCTATAGTCCCTTTTCTTCATTATTAGTGTTTCCGGGCTCATATCAAGTGATATGGTATCAAATGATATATAAATGTTTCGGTTTTTTCAGATTCTTAAAGGCAACGCAAAAATTGAGTTTAAAATGTTTTAACATTTCACTCTAACGGCACTGCGCTCCACAAAGTCCAGTCATTTGAAGGAGCATAGCCTCCAAAAATGTAGTAAGGCGGCTTGTTCTGGCCAAAGAAAGAATACTGAACATCAGCCCATGTCTGAGGAACTCCTGCTCCCCTGAATCCCATTCCATAAACTGGGGAGCCAAAAAATTTCCATGTTTTCATCAGCCCATGAAAGTCGCTTAAGTCAGTTGATGCATCAGCCCCTGGCTCAACTGTTATTGCTTTTTCATATCCATATCTTTTAAGTATTGACATTATCTCCTTTATCGGAGAATTTCCTTGTCCTGGTGCAAGGTGGTCATCGTGATAGCCATAATTGTCAGCCAAGTGGACATTTCCAACCATTTTTTCCTTTGCAAGGCTTTCAACTTGGTTGAATACCCATTTATTGAATGCATTATCATTTTCTTCCCTTGTCTTTCGCGGGTCTTCCTGCCAGTACTTGCGCCATAAGTTAATGTGGCCTGTATCAAGCGTTGCTTTTATGTGCCTTTCAGCCAGTTTTTCAGCTTCATTCCTGCTTACGCCCATATAGTATGGGTTAGGCTGCTTCTCGCCTTCTTTAACCTCTTTTGGAGACATGCTTACACCATACTCTATCTCAGGCTGCGTCAGCAAGTCAACCATTCTTTCCCTTGATTTCTTGATTATCCACTTCAATTCTTCCAGGTGCCCTCCAAACCTTTCAGGGAATATGTGCTCAACTGCAACCGTGACTGGATTGTTTGGATCTCTTGTTTTTCTTAAAGCGTGTATTCCGGCTTCTGCATAAAGCCTTACACCTTGCTTCTCAAGCCTTTTGATTGGTGTGATTATGTGCTGTTTTGTCTCATACGTATCTTCAGCCTGCTGACCTTGGCCTGAAGCGCTAGTCCTGTCATATTCAAGTCTCCTTTCAATATCAAACTCTATCTTTTTAATTAAGTCAAGAGGTGTTTTCATTTCAGGCGCAACAAAGCCTCCTGTAATTCTGTAAAGTTCATCGTCTTGTCTCATTAATTTCCATTGCTCTTCTGGCGGAACTGACGCTTGAAGCTGTTCATAGAATTTTTTTGCTTCCTGAAGCTTTTGCAATGCATGTATATTGGATTCTGCAGCCGCAGAGAACTGAAGCTGCCATCCTCTTGCTATGCCTTCCTGCGCATCAAGAGTTGCCTGCACATAGGCCTCTTCAGGATATCTTTTTTCATAGTAATTTGGCTTCCTTCCATGCAATTTCTCAAAGAATATATTATATTCGTCCGCTTCTCTTTTAAAATCTTCAAAAGTCTTTAATCTTGATTCAAACAATCTTGTTTGTTCATTGAACTTTGGAACGCGCCCTTTTAGAGGGTCATAAGGGTTATTGATTAGTTTTTTTTGATAGTTGATATAATCATCTTTTTTTATGTAAACACTATCTCCTTTTTGATCTTCTCCCCAATAATCTTTCTCAGCCTTGTTCCAGACAGGATGCGCAACCAATCTGTTTTTCTGCACTGTCTCTATCTTTGCGGATGTTCTGTCGTCAAGCAGCTCAAACCTTGCATCAATCTCTTGTGTATGGGCCTGCTTGAACATCAGTCTGCCGCTTGGGTCTCTTGCAAGATTAATCCTTCCGCTTTCGTCATCTAAATACATGTCTGTCATTGGCCTTTCAAATTCTCCTGAATGAATCACAACAGAGCCTCCGCCCATATCAGCCTGGAAGTCAATTGCCCTTTTCAGCTCAAACATGTCCTGTGTTGCATTGTAAATTGAGAAATTTCCCCTTTCATCCCTTCCCATCATTCCCATAAGCTGGAAAGAGGCATGTGTTGTGAACTTGACTTCGTTGGCCATTGACAATTCCCTTATTGCTTGTCGCTGGTCTTCGCCAAACATTTCAGGGGTTTGCGCATTCCTAGAGCCCGTCCTGTAGCCTGGAAACTGTATTTCTATGTTGCCTGCCCCCATTCTTATCTTGGAATAAATTCCAGCAACATTTGCAGCAGAAATTCCCATTGGCACGCTCATTCCAATGTCCTTGACTCCCAAATCAAGACCGTAAGAAGGCTTTTCCCCATAAGTCTGGGGGTCCATTGCGTTAAAGTAATCCACCATTGGGTGATGGGAGTAATAGCCGCTTGAAAATTTCATGTAAAACACCTATTTTTGATTTGACATTAATTGTTATTTAAATTATTGTCAGGAGCATAGTTGTATAAAAAGTTATTGGTTTAGCAAATTTTATCTTTTGAAAAAAGCTTTTAGTTTATTCCATAGTGCATGCTCTTCATATTTTTCTCCTATTATGCGAGCGGCTAATTTCTTGAACCCAATAGCAGAGCTAGATGTCGGCTTGTATAAACTGACAGGGGTTGTGCAGTAGATAGACTCTGGAACTTTTATGTCTTCTGGCAAAACACCCAATACAGGCACTTGAGAAGCATCTTCTATGTCTTTTATGCCTAACTCAAATTTTTTGCCCCTTACCCTGTTTAAAATTAAGCCGGTTATTGGGACTTTTTTTTGCTTTGCAAGCTTCACTGCTCTTAACGTCGTACTTAAAGTTGGATAATCAGGTGAAGTCACAACAAACAGCTCATCTGAAGCCATCATTGTAGCAAGGAGCTCCTCATTTAAAGTTGGTGAAGAATCAATTAAAATAACATCATAGTAGTCTTTCAAAAAACTAATTTTCTGCTTCAGTTTACTTGGATTTAATTTTCTTGAGATATAAGCGCCTGGTATCAAATGGAAGCCTGAGTCATGTTTGTAAATGGCTTCATTTATGCTGGCTTTATTCAGCATAACATCATGTATTGTGGTTTTAGGATCGACTAAGCCAACATGCAGGCCTAAATTTGGTGCTGAAAAATTTGCATCAATTACTAAAATCTTTTTATTAAAATTTGTCGCTAAAACAGCTCCTAAATTAGCTACAGTGCTTGTTTTGCCGACACCTCCTTTTAAGCTTATTATACCTATAATTTTACCTGCCATGTTGATATGCCTCTTGGAATTTATTCAAAATTTGTTCTTTATCAGCAGCTTTATTTGCGGGATAATGATTTGCTGTAAACCATTGTTTTTTTAGTTTTGTTGCCCCAGTATTATAAGTTTTTGGCATTGTGGCTTCTATTTTGTCCAATCCAAAATTATCTTTTAGTTTGGATATTATCTTATGCTTGTTATCGAAGGAGGAATCTTCTTTGATTTTGAATACTTCCTGAATTGCAGGAATTTTTTTAAATGCAATGAATATTAAAGCACTTACTATAACAAAAATAAATAACAAATTTATTTTTGGCAAAGGCTCTGTAAAGATCGCAATACTCTTCCCAGTTAGGATATCGCCTGTCCTGCAAGGTCTGCAGGGATTTCCGCAGTCTATTCCCTCTTCTCCCTGGTTTTGCATCCTGTCAAAACAGGTTTCGCATACTGGGCAAGGACCTCCGCAGTCTATTCCCTCTTCCCCTTGATCTTGAATTAAATTATAGCACTCTGCAATAAATTCGCACTCTTCATACTCGCTAGGTTTAAAATCCTCTGTTGAGCATGAGTTTACATCATAGCATCCTCTTTTTCTTACACTTTCAGTGCACACTGACCACTTATCGCACTGCCAAATTTCCTCACATTCTTTCTTGCAAGACTGGAATTCCTTTGGTTTTCTATTTTGCATGCCGCAATTGTTTAAATCAAAGCACTTTCTTGTCTGGAAATCATTTGCGCATTCGCTCCAGCCATCGCAAATCCAGTTTTCATTGCACGAGCTAAAGTTTAAGATGTTGTTATCAGCACCTGCAGATGCTCCTCCATCAGATGCCCCTCCACCGGAATTTGTGCTGATTTCTGCCACATTTGCATTGAATGAAATTGAGTTAGAAGAGGGCATTATATTTCCAAACTCATCTTTGCATAAGGTATAATATGTTCCTGCGGTGTCTGCATCATAAGATATTGATCCTGTATGTTGTGTTCCGCTGCCGCTCATTGAAGAACTCATGCTGCCAAATGATATGTCTTGTGAGTCATACTTGCAGATTGCATCTTCATCGGTTATCACAGTTAGAATCGCACTTACAGTGCTTGTTCCGCTATATGAAACACTCATTAAATCAATATTGGGGGGGGCATTGTCGTTTGCCTGCTGTGCAGCGGAATGATTTAAGCCTGTTAACTTAATCCGGGTGCTATTGATCGTGCAGTTATAATTTCTTGCATTGCCCGGACATTTTACAAATGTTTCAAATAAGCCTTTGCAATTATTGCTTATATCAGAAATTGCATCAACATCCGCATCTTTTATGCATACCCCATCATAACTTGACAAATTATCCAAATAGAATGTTTTTAGTGTAGCATTGGCAATTAAACTGTTTATTATAATGGAGCCTTTAGATGAATTGTCGTTTTGTTGTATAGATATATTAGTTAAATCTAGCGCCTTGCTTTGTCCAAATGAAAAATTGAACTCCACAATTACGCTGTTATTAACAAGAAACTGAACTAATTCTTTTTTATCAAAATTTTTACTAATATTTGTAGAATCATTAACTTTTACCGTCAATCCGACTATATCAGTTTTTATATGGGACGCATTAATTCCTTTTAAGAAATCGCCACTATCGTCAATGCCGTCATTGTCGTCATCAGTGTCGTCAATATCAAGAATTCCGTCTTTGTCTGTATCTTTTATTTCTGTTGTAAAGCTCCAGGTAAAATCTGAATTCAAACTAGTCCCATTATCAGATTTAATATCTTTAGTTAAATTTACAGCATATGTTTCATTCTCTTTTAAAAACCTGTGAGGGTTAAATCTTACCCTTCTTTCAGCTGAGAAATATTTTATTTTGCCCCTTACTGCATTATTGCTGCTGTCTTTAACAATAACTGTTGAATTGTCTATTGTGGAAACATTAGCATCTTGGTTGAAAGTTGCAGTTATATCCTGCTTTAATGAGACATTAACGCTGTTATTTGCAGGAGTAAAATTCAATACAGAAAAAGTATTTGCACTTGTGATATTTGAAGCATTTGCAATGCCTGTAAAATTCAAAATAACAGTTCTATTAGTTGTTGAAAAATCACAATTTCCAGCTGTGTCGCAAGTCTCTACATTCCATGTAAATGTTGCGTTTGTCAGGTTTAAACTAAATTTAAATCCGGCTGAAATTCCACTTACAATAGACGATAAGTTACCTTTCCAGATCCCGCTAGCATTATGATATAGGGTGGCATTCTTTAATTCTATGTTATCAGCAGCAGTGCCATTAAAGGTTATATTAGCATACAAATCAGTGTCATTGTAGTAATTATTGTCTGGCTTGCCTAAAATAACCGTTGGTTTGGTCGTGTCTGCCGAAGAAACTGCAAATATTATTTCATTCTGCCTGAAATTTCCACCAGTGTCATTTACCCTTCCAGTTACATTAACAGCACAGCCTGCACTGCAACTTACTGTAAAGTTCTGGGAAAATTGGGAAGAAGCTCCAGAAAGAGTAAAATTGAATATTCTTAATGCTCCTGTGTCGTTTATTAATATCTGCCCTATATTAAGTCCAGTTTCATCTGTTGCATTGAATGTGGCATTTATTGTGTCATTTTGTAAAATGCTGTTAATTGATTTGTTTAATGAGCCTATTATTGTTGGCGGTGTTACATCAGCACCGCTTATTGTGAAATTACCTTTTATTGGCAATGCAGCGTTATTGCTGGAGTCATTAGCATATATAGTATAATTATGCAAGCCTGCGCTTAGCCCAGTAGTATTATAAACAAAACTCCATAAATCTCCAAAAGGAACTTTTGTTACGCTAGCATTGTCCACATCGCACACTTCATTAATGCCGCCAGCAATGCAGACAAACCTAATCGAGATGTTGTTTTTGTCATCTGCGCTATCATTAAAGCTAAATCCAAAAAATTTGTATGATGCTGCTCCTGAAAATTCATCTGAGCCGCTTGCATGTGTTGTCAGCAGATTAACCCAACCGCTTCCATAATTCCAATCTACTTGGAAAGTATCGCCTGCATCCAAGCCGCTAGTTGCAGCATAAAAGCTGAAATCTATGTTTGTGTAGCCTAAAGTTGTTATGTTTCTCTCGATAAAGCTTCCTCCAAGATTTTGAGGCTCTGCTCTTATATGTACAGTACCACTAAAGGGATTAACAGATCTATTTGTCCAAACAGCGCCTGCGCCACTTGTTGTCCAGTTTGATAAGTTTCTTGATTCAAAGTCGTCTGATAACGATGTGTTGTCGGCAGCAACACGCTGCATCAAATAATTTGTTCCGTTTATCTCTACAGAGACGCTTTGGATCAAAACATCATCAGTAACATTAGCGGTTATGGTTAATAAATCGCTTGCACTTAATGGATTTGGGGAAGAGTTTATCGAATTGGTTATGGGCAGTGTTGTATCCACAGCCAACACTATTGTCAATAAAAGTATTAAGAATAGCAAATTAATAGATATAATTCCAAGACTGCTAACTCGTTTTTTTACGGTTTTTTTCATTTTTTTTCTTCAAGCTCTTTCAGGATGATATTTCCCTCTGTATCCTCAACAAACCTCAGTTTTGTTCCTGGCTTCCAGCCTTTTGCCTCAGCCAAATCCTTGGGAATTGTTACCCTGTATTGTCCCTTATAGGCGACTACTCTCATTTTAGTACTAATATATTGCTATACTAGTATAGAAATAGTACTATTAGTTTATAAATCTTTCTAAAAATTTGCCTAAATCAAGATTTGGGCTAAATTGCTGATAAAAACAAAAAATATATAAAGCATGTTAAAGTATGTATTTTTTTGTCAAATATAACTTAAAGTGATTTTAATGAGAAATAAATTTGTTTTTGCTTTAATTTTTTCTTTGCTAATTTGTTTGATGAATGTTAATGCGCTGCAAGCTGACTTTGCTGTTTATGTTGGAGCTGGAACATGGCAGCCAAGCATTACCGCCTTTGAAAGTTTTCTTTCATGGAAAAATCTGACTTACAGAGAAATAGCCAAGAATGATATTAACAGCAATGACCTTAGACCGCTGTACAGGGGAATATTCTTTCCCGGCGGAT
This sequence comes from Candidatus Woesearchaeota archaeon, assembly GCA_018303655.1. GTDB lineage: Archaea > Nanobdellota > Nanobdellia > Woesearchaeales > GW2011-AR4. The sequence continues at coordinate 26,117 of JAGVXT010000030.1, read as the reverse complement.
GGGCTGCTGATTACAAGCGCGACATCAGCGCGACCGGACGGCAGAATATTAAAAATCTCATCAGCTCGGGCGGCGCTTATATCGGAATGAGCGCTGGAGCTTACCTCTTATGCGACAAAGTTGTCTGGGAGGGGAAGACTTATGATTATCCATTGGATATGTTCTCCGGCAGGTGCGTCGGGCCAATAGATGAAATTGCGCCATGGCCCAATTATGTAATGACGACTATGAATATTAATCAAACTCATCCTGCAAATATTTATGAGCCTGCACAAAGAGATATTTTGTATTATGGCGAACCTTACTTCCTTGCTAATCCCGGTCAGGAAATGCAGGTCTTTGCATCGTGGATAGTTCCAAGCAATCCTTTAGCTAATAACAAGCCAGGAGTTATAGGTTTTAATTATGGCCAAGGCAGAGTACTGCTTGTTGGGCCCCATCCAGAAATTGAGGAAGACAGCAGCAGGGATAACACAAACTTCGCTGATGAACTCATTGATGGCTATGAACATTCAGACTGGCCGTTTTTATGGACAGGCATGGACTGGTTATTAAAAAAACCAATAACAAAAGCGCCTGATGATGATCCAAGTGTTGATAGAACACCTCCACTTATAAACTCAATTATTGACATGCCTGATCCCTTAATTGCAGGCACACCTTTGTTAATTAAAGCTGATCTAAGCGATAATGTAGCTGTAAATAAAGTTTGGGTCAATATACTAAACACTGATTATTTTATGACACAGGAATCAAGTGGACCAAAAGACTTGCTAGTTGAGACCTTTGAATCTGGAAACTTTGCAACTAACGGATGGGTTGTATATGGTCAAGGCAATCCTTGGCTAGTTTCAACTCAAAACCCATTAAATGGCGTATACCATGCGCAATCCCAACAATCAGGAGCTGGCAATCCAACTTATTTGGAAAAATCTATAAGCACAGTTGGCTATAGTGGAATTACTGTAAACTACAATCGAAAATTAATTGGCTTAGATGCAGCAGATGATTTTTCTGCAGAATGGTTTAATGGCAATGCATGGAATACACTTGAGCATGTAAGCAGCCAGGATAATGCAAATTACGTGTTTAAGAGTTTCTCACTGCCAACATCTGCTAATGAAAATCCTAATTTCAGGATTCGCTTTATGTGCGAAGCAGGGGCTGTATCTGAATACTGCCGTGTTGATGATGTAGAGGTGTCTGCAACAGGCTCTTTAGGACTATGGCAGTATACATACAACACAGCTGGCTTGGCTTCTGAAACATATAACCATATTATCAATGCAAATGACACAAGCGGCAATTTAGCTTTGCCGGTATTTGGGACATTTACTATAACTAATTAATCCTCAGTCCGATAGACTATCTCATTTATTTTTAAAGTGTTCCCGTGTTCAACCAAGAAGATAAATCTATAAGCGATGTTTCTAGATATTTGCATCTTCATAAAGCACGTGTCCATGCACTGTTCTGCAAATTGCCCATTTACTAAAGACTCATCACTTCCGACTTCGTCAAAAATTTCTTTTTCCAATAGAGTATTTATGGGCTTTATAACCAGCCATTCATCATTTGCATTTTCTTTTTTTATTTTTTCTGTCACCGCTCCGGTTATCTTAGGAAGGCTCTTTTGCTCGGCACTATTTTTAGCTATATTCTTGTAAACTAGAAGTCTTTGCCCTCTTCCATTATCAATATAAATTTTGACCCTGCCGTTTCCAGTAATGTTTCCTGAAATCTTAAATGAAGTTATAGTAAAATGCTCTTCATTATCGGCAGTTAAAAGAAAATTTTGGCTTTCATTAATCATAATATTTAAATTTTGCCTATTAATATTTACAAGTACATGTCCTGTTATATTTGGATTAATAAAAGTTAATCCAAATAAAGCGGCTGGAGATTGGATTTTTTGTGCATTTTACATCAGGCAAATTCAGGATAACATTTTTTTTAAAACTTATTTGACACATGTATAAAAGGTTATTGATTTCAATAATTTGCTAATTCACCAGTTCAGCATATCATGCTGCTTCTTGAAATGATGATAAGTGTTCCACATTACCTTTTTCACAGTATCCTCCGCTTTTTGCTTTGTGATTGCCATTTTTAATTGGTCTGTCTGTGTTGGCTTTTTCCTTGCCTGCTTAAGCGATTTGTTCATTTTGAAGGATGTGAACAATTCCGCGAATCCCGCAAAAACAGACATAAAAGGGCCTGAGCGTTTAGGGGGGGCTTTGGGAATTTCCTTTCTCTCTTCAAATTCCTCTCCTGCTTCTTTTAAATATCGCATCAGCTCATCGCCTAATGCCTCCAGAGCAGCTTTCACAGAGCCGTCAATAACCCCGAGCAGCTGCAAATCCTCCTGCTCCCTCATTTTTTTGTAATTTTCAATTTCCTTGTCTGTCCATGCATATGCCCTAAAGTCCATTTCTACCCTGCCAAGATGCAAAGGCCCTCTTTGGTATTCCTGCGAATAGCTCATTTCAGGCCTTGTTCTGAAAAGGTAATGCATTAGAATGCACTGGTTAACCATTCCGGCTGGCTTTATCGCCAAAATCTCCACCTCAATCATTGAGCTTTCAAAAGCAACTATTAAGTCAGGAGTATCAATCCTTGACTGGTCAAGCTGCAGCCTTTGTATGTTTTTTAAGTAAGGCTTAACCCATGTCATGTACATTCTTATTATCTCAAAGTGCTGCCGCAAATACTTTAAAGTAAACTTTCTCCTGTTCTTCAGCTCTTCATATGTGTGCTCTTTCCATGCCAAAAAGCTTCTCAATTTTCTTTTCAAAACTTCCCTTACCTTCCTGTTGAACTGGCCTCTTTCCCTTTCGACAACAATATCAACATCCTCCTGCTTTTTTGGATGCGTGGCAAAAAACAGATCCGGCAATGTTGTGAACTGCACTTCTCTAGCCATGCCGTAAACAGAAGCTGGATTCTTTGCGCCTTGCTCCACCAAATCAACCCATATTCCTTTTAATGTTATTTCAGCGCTTTCAGCGCTTGGGCTGTTTGTGTAAGAATCAGCATAATAACTCAATCTTTCGTCAAGAATCCTCATTTCCCTGACAAGCTGGAACAATTCCCTTACCATCTTTCCTATTGTGGCAAGAAACTGGCTTACCTTGTCCTGCTGCAATCCAAGCCTTTGCTGTGACGCTCCAAAGAAAGCGGAATTTTCAGCAGCTGCGAATATATCGGTGATTTTGTCAATCCTCGGAAAGCCGCCGAAATATCTTAAGTAATGCAAAGTCCAGAAATAAGGCTCCTCAATGGAAATGTTGTAACCTTCATAATGAAGCCTGTACCTCCTTGCAGGAGCAGGGTATCCTGTTTTAATGATAGAGCTTCTAAATTCCTCGCTTATCTCATTTTCCTCAAATCCATGTTTCTTAAGCTCTGCATCAGTTGCCATTTGCCCTCTTTTGATATTCCTAAATTTTCAGGAAGTTCTCTTTATTAAACCTGCTGTTTGAACTTAATAATTTTATTCAAAAATCCTGAAATCATCCTCTTCCCTGTACTTTTGTTTTCTTTCACTCAGGTTCAGCTCAATGACGTCCTGCGCCTTGAGCATTTCCTCAATTTCGGTTCTTGTCTTGCCTAACATTTTTGCCAGATCTTCTATTCTCAAGTTCAACCACCTTTTTTCCTTTTATCCAAAATTTCCAGTATGAAGCCGTCTTTGTGCTTCCTGAATTCCAGTTCCATGCCTTTCCTTATTCCTTCATACTGTGCAATAAGCTTTGGAATTGTGATTACAAGCTGCCCGGAAGGAAGCTTTTGGATTTTTACCATCTTGATAATAGTATTTTAAATAGTATTTTTAACATTTTTAAAAATAATCTAAAAAATATTTAAATTAATAGTATTTAAAGCTTTCGGAATTTGGAGCTTAAGCAGTCAAAACAAAAGAATTTTAAATTGAGTAAAATTCGCTTCAGCTATGGCGATAGACAAGCCCGCATGGGTGAAGGACAAGAAAGTAGCCGATGATTTTGAAGTGATACGCACAAAGCCGTATGACGACTACAAAGACCACAGAAATGACGACGGCTGCTACACCTTGATAAGGATTTACTGGGACACCCATGAAATAGGAGTTGGAATCTGCGACTACAAGCACACAATTCTTAAAGAATTCAGGGGCAAAAGAGCCCAGGACTTGTATGTTGAAATATTCAAGTTTAATGACCAGCACAGCAAGAACTGGTTCAAGGTGCTTGACCATGCAGCATACATCGGCAAGGAACTGAAGAAAGCTGAGATTTGCCTTGCCCTTGGCGTTGAGTATGTTCAGGAATAGGCCCTTATCCTCTTTATCTCCCCAACCATATCTGATGCAAGAAACGTAAACCCTTTTTTCTTTTTCAGTAAAATGTCGCCAATCATGCCATTAAAATACGCTGCATTGATTGCGCTCTGCAACAGGTCCTTGCTTTGCGCCAGAAATCCTGCGCACAATCCAGCCAAGACATCTCCTGTGCCGCCTTTTGTCATGCCTGCATTGCCTGTTTTGTTGTAAAAAATTTTATTTTTTGAAATAATAATGTCAATTTTACCTTTTAATAGAATTATGTTGCTTTTATTCAAAAATTTCTGAGTTATTTTTTTTATTAATTGTGATTTTTTTTGAATATTTTTTGTATTGCTGATTTTTTTAATAATATTTTTATTGATTTTGGAATTAATCAAAAAATATTCCAGCTCTTTTGAATGCGGGGTGATTATGGAGTTTTTCACATCATTCATTGAAATTGACTTAATAGCGTCAGCATCAATGACTTTTAGTTTTTTAATGATTTTTATTGTTTTTTTGCAGAATTGCCTTGTACTTTTGCTTAACCCAATTCCGTTACCAATCAGCAAAACATCAAATCTTTCCATTGATTTTTTAATGATATCAGAATGATTTAAGTTAAAATAATCTCCCTTTAATTTCATAGTTATCAAATCTGGAGAATAGGTGTTTATTGCCCATGCAACCTTTTCCGGCGCAATAACCTTGACCAAATCGCAGCCGCTTCTTAATGCTGCCAGCCCTGCCAATGCAATAGCTCCAGCAAAATCCCTTGAGCCGCCAACAGCAAGAACCATGCCATTGTCCCCTTTATGGCTGTCCTTTCTTCTATCAGGCAGTTTTATTTGTAATTTTGTTATGAAGTTCATTTTGCTTGTTTTATTTAGGCAATCCAATATCAGCTACAACTGTCTTTTCCTGCATTGTTTCGAGCCCTTTTTTAATGTCATGAAATGTAACAATCAAGTCTGCATTAACCGATTTGTCAACCATAACTCCAGTGTCCGGGTCCAGTCCAGTCGGTATGTCAACAGAAACTTTGTATGCTTTTGAGTTGTTTATCTCATCTATAACAGCAGAAATTACTTTGTTAAGCCCGCCTTGCATCCCGGTGCCCAAGATTGCATCAACAATTATGTCGTAAGCGTCAAAATCCACTTCATCATCAACAAGAAACTGGATTTTCTCATTGTGCTCAATCTTCTTGAAGTTACTCAATGCCTCTTTTTTAAATTTTGATTCATCGCCAATAAAAAGGATGTCTGTTTCCGCTTCATCACACAAATGTCTTGCAGCCACAAATCCATCCCCTCCATTGTTGCCGTGGTAGCACACAACAAGAATTTTTTTGTCCTTTAAATCAAACCGTTGCTTTATTGTCCGGTAAACAGCCCTGCCTGCATTTTCCATTAAAACGGACCTTGGGATGCTGCTTTTTGCCTCCAAAATCCTCATGTCCTGTGATGAGATAGTCATTAGGAATTAATAAATTGGCTTATCTTTTCCTTGGCATCTGAGTTTCCGTCAAATCTTTCTATAAGATTTTCCATATCCTTTTCTGCCAGACACCTTGATTTATATATTTTGTTAATTAATAATTATTTTTACTCCTTCTTAACCTTAAACCCTCCGCTTGGCAGCGCTCTTATTATCTCATCAATTGTGCCCCCTATCTTGTGCTGGATGTATTTTGCAACCGAGCTTGCTTTTTCATCACCTTGGATTAAAACAACATAATTATCGCAGCTTGTTTTAATTGCGTCAAGAGGCCCAGACATTATTTGCTGGCTTTGATTAATTCCGATTGCTAAATTTACCTTATTGCCAATATAATTTGCCTTGCCATAAATCATGAAAGCGCCCTTGCCCATGTATTCTCCCGCTTTTGTCTTTTTGCTTACCTGCTCCGGGCTTACATAAAAAACAGAGCTTGTCTGCAGCCCAAGCTTCCAAACCCTGCTGAAAGTGCATGTAGCATCAGCAGTTTCTTCTTTTGTTTTTTCTCCAATTAACTTTCCTTCGCTTTTTACAACAAAAAAAGGGCTTCCAACCATGTCTGTGTGGAACACCATATCATTTGCATCAGTGTGCTTTTTCACAACAATCTCGTTAGAGGTAGCGTCCCTTCCGCCAACAGCCAAAAACCCTTCAGAGCTGATGAACCACCTGAACTTTTCGTACCATTCCTGCTTCCTTTCCTTCAGCTTTGCCTGCTTTGACTTTTCAAGGATTATCTTTTCCTTTTTCAGCTCAAGCTCACGAAGCTTCCTGATGCTGTCATTTAGCGCCTTTTCCGCTCCCTCAATCTTTTTCTTTATTTTCTTTGCCTTTTCAAAATAGGCAGCAGCATTCTCATCTATGCTTTTTGTCAGGTCCAAAACAATCCTTGCCATGTTTAAATTGTTAACTCATTAACTTTTATATATTTATTTAAAATTCAACAGATTTTTATAGTCATTTATAAAAAAGTCAAGAACAGGTGATATTTATTAGCTTTGGAAGCATTGTGTTATCTGTATTGTTTTCGTTATGGGGCTTATTTTTGCACTGGCTGTCAATTTTTGCAGCCCCTTTACAAGAGCCGGAGATGTTTTGGATCATTATCCCAATATGGATTAACTGGTTCTTTACGGAGTTTTTTATGGAAAAGCACGGCACAAGCTTTGGAAATGCCATTGGGAATGGAGTAATGCCAATACTTGCAAGCGTTGACTGGGCAAGGTACTTATATAGGCTTATTTCTGAAGGGATTATAAGACTTACATTTGGGGTGCTCATAAAATTCTTTCTTTCATTGGCAGTTCTCATATATGGTGTTTTTGTGATCATAGCGGGAATAAAAATTGAAAGGATTGTTTTTTACATAGGCAGGATACGATGGATTACATACGTTTTGGTTATGACAACCCCCATAGTATATAATGTCATAAAATTTGATTTTCAAACCTGTTTAGCTATACTGTTGTTCTTCCCGCTATACTGGTGGGTTATTGAAATTTTTGACCGAATAACGCCTGAGCCTAGAGTTTATCAAGAAAGCTCTTAAAGGTTTCCAGCAAAAGAAAAGTATAAATACACATAAGTTAGCTGAAAATTAAAAATGACAAATGCATTACTAGTAATTTTTATTGCGCTGCTTCTTGCATATCTGATTTCAGAGATTTTTAGGCATTTTGGGCTGCCAAGAGTAATCGGCCAGATTCTGGCAGGGGTAGTTTTAGGAATTCCTCTCATAAAGAACTTATTATTCACAGAGCAGATAATTCCTGTTTTTTCATTTATCACAAACATAGGCATAATCTTATTATTCTTCTTTGTGGGTCTGGAGATAAATCTTAAAAAATTCAGGAAAAATTTTAGGGAGTCTTCCCTGATAGCGGTTTTTAATACACTGATACCATTGACTGCGGGGTTTCTTGCTGGCAAATTTTTGTTTCATTTTAATAACACAACCTCAGTAATAATCGGCATTTCTGTTTCAGTAAGTTCGCAGGCCATTTCCTTGGATATTCTGGAAGAAGCAAAAATTTTAAAGAGCAGGATAGCTAATATTATAATAGCATCAGGAACAGTTGATGATGTATTTGAACTATTGCTTATAAGCTTTATTTTATTTCTTTTTAATTCTGTTTCTCTGGGACAGGCCAGCTTTCAAAAACTGGTTTTGGGCATACTAGTTTTTGTTGGAATCATTATTCTATCAAGAATTTTATTGATACCTTTTGCTTTAAAAATATTTGAAAGGGACAATTCCAAATCAACGCTGTTTATGGGATCCCTGATTATAGTTCTTTTAATGTCTTATCTTTCAGAGCTTTTCGGGATAGGCTCGCTGATAGGGGCATTGATAGCCGGAGTTCTTGTAAGGCAAACTCTTCTTACAGGAGAAGGCAGAAAGCCTTGGAGAAAAAACGAGATTTCGCACTCAATACACATCATATCCTTTGGCTTCCTCATACCCTTGTTCTTTGTTAATGTAGGGCTTAACACAAGCATAACAACTCTGCCTTCCAGCTTACTTCTGATTTTTGTCCTTATCCTAATTGATATTCTTGGCACATTAACCGGAACGATTATTGGCGTTTTGTTAAGCAGGGGAACTTTGACAGAAGGCATTATAATAGGATGGGGGGTTATTCCAAAGGGCGATACAGAGATTGTGATAGCCACGCTGGCGCTTAATAGCGGATTAATAACTGTTGATATATTTACTGTAATAATCACAGTAGCTTTATTCAGCACATTTTTAGCCCCAATTGTATTTAAGCTATTAGTCAAAAAACATGCGAAAATTATGGAACAGCAATGATTGCAAAAGAGGTTCTTAAAAAGCTTGAGTTCGGCATAACGGAGTTTTTGGTAGGGGCTTTGATGGTTATAGGGCTTGTAGGCTACTTTGCAAGCGTGCCTGCCGACTTGGACTGGATTGACCACACTGTCAGCTTTGTATTATTTTCCTACCTTTTTTATAAGATGGATATAACCTCCATTTTGTTTGGAAAAACTTCAAGATTTGCAAATTCAATAATTATAGTTTCCTATTTTTCCCTGTTCTTCAAGGATATGATAAGCTACACATCTTTGAATGCATTCAAATTCAAAATCATAACATTTGTTAACAACTTTTACGTTTTCTTTTCAGATAATTTGGCTGCAGCCACCATCTTTTCATTCTACATTGGCATTATTGGGATCCTTATGGTTAGCCTGTACCTGACTAAAAAAATTGAGATATCGCATCCAAGCTTTTTATATTCATTTTACCAGAAGAATCCTAAAAACAATCCAATAAAATTCCTATTGGTATTTGGTTTATTGCTTGGGTTTTACTATTTTGTCTACAATACAATTCTGGAATGGCTTGAATTTACAATAGATGATCCGGTAATAGCAATCGGCATTGTATTTTTTGTATATAAAATAGCCAAGCATCACCAAAAATTCCACCCAAGCAATTTTATCTTTAAGATCGGCGACTTTAGCTCCGGATGGTACAGAAGATTTATTTCATTATTCCACTACAAAAAAACCCTGCCCTTGGCGATATCTGGATTGCTGATATTGCATGCGCTGTCAGATTTAGGCGTATTTGGGTATTCTTTGATATTCCTAAAGGAAAATTTCTATCTTGAATTTTTGAAAAGCGGGCATACCCCATTTTTAAAATTGTTTCTGGAAGATGCAAAAAGCATGCCAAGCTTTGCTGCAATACCGTTATTCATTGATTATGCGCTTAATGCATTGTCGCTCATAGTATTTTTGCTAATTCCTGCACTTGTCTGGATGCAGATGTTTTCACAAAAAAAATTGCACTTTAACGGGGTTTTTTTGTTTTTCGTTTACTCATCAGCTGCGGCTTATATGCTGCTGCCTGGCTATGCCATATCTCCCATAACTGAATTATCAACAAGGGAAGGGATATCATTAGGCGGAGTGGACATCCTATCAGCCTCGCTGCTGGAAAGCAAATCGGTTCTGGATAAATTTTTTCCGAATAAAACCACGGTGATAACTGCCGTCTCATTAATATCAATAATATTCGGATTGGCTGTCTACCTGTTAAGCTCGAAGCCAAAGGTTAAAAGGGAGCTGTATGCGCTTTCAATTATCGGCGGCCTTGTATTTTATGCTTTGTACATATTCTATTTCTTCAGCGGCCTGCTTGATTTTTATGACGAAAAATTGCTTGAAATATTCATTCCGCACTTTTTGATATTCATAGTGCTGGTGTTTTTCCTCATAATGTCTATACTTTTTTATGTTGGCGGGTACTTAATGTTTTTATACGAGATAGTTATGGAATACCACAAAAGAAAGTGGTCGGAGCCCATAGACAACGAGCTTGTCAATGCAATTAGGAAAATAAAAAAGTTTGAGAAAAGGGTGATGAAGCCAAGGAAAGCCCAGATTATAGGGGAAGTTTTCAAGTACGGCATGGTTGGCGTATTTTCCGTTGTCATACTTATTGCAGGCTATAATCTGGTCAATGTAGTAAAGGAAAGAGCCTGCAAGACGGAAATCGCAAAGTTTGAGATTGACTTGAGAAATTTGGACAAAAGCGTGAGGTTTGGCGCAAAAGAGCTGCAGAGCTATGACGTACCATGCAAAGCGGACCAGATATATTTTTTTGATTTAAACAGAAATATAAATTCCAAAGACTTCAAAGAAATCCCGATTATCAAGGACTCCATTGAGAGTAGCGGCAACAATAATGTGTTTATAGTCAAAGAAGGCGAGGTCAAGCGCTCGTTCTACGCAGGAAATTTGGAAATGTTGTATCCTTACCACATATGCTTTACCCCAAAGTTTGACAGGATATCCTTCTTTATAGAGGGCGCTGGAAACTCTGCCAAAGTTGCAAGCTCATGCGACCAGCCAGAGTGCACATTCATACCAATTGAGATAAGTGAAGAAGACTCGAAAAGAATAATAAGGGAAGCGGTTGAATTTGGCTGCGAGAACTGCCCGACTGATTTTAACCAAGAAGTGCAAAAAATAAGATTAACAAAACAGAATGTTGAATTGTTCAGGAAATTCACCTTTTGCGACGGCATAACCAATGTTGAGATTTTAATAAGGCCAAAAAAGGGCCAGGAAATCAGAGACTTTTCATTCGTTGAGTTTATACCAAAAACCTGCATTGAAGACTTAAATGAGTACCTTGCTGAAAATGTGGAAGGCGATGTGGAAATAAGGAGCGACCCATTGATAATGTGGCACTTTGATGGCATAGGCAAAGAGCAAAAAATTTCCTACAAATTAAGCATCAATCTTGATGACGAGTGCAGGGATGCAATAAAGGGGCTTGGTGTTGCTCAATTTATTGAAGAGCAAAAAGAAAAGGACGCTGAATTCAACACAGCTCCAGCAATAAATGGCTTGAATGATATAACACTATCAGGCATTAAATTGCACAGGAACGTTATCACAAATATTTGGAGATTTGCTCAAGACAAAGAAACAGAGCCAAAAGATCTTATTTATACAATAATAGACCAAACAAATTCTAATTTAGTTGATTGTGTTATTAACGAACAAAAGCACATGGATTGCGAGGTAAAGCAAAACATAGATGGAGCCTCAAAAATTACCATACAGGTTGATGACGGGGAATTTAGAGATGCAGCTAGCTTCAATGTCCATGTTTCACAATTCTGCCAGAGCAGGGCTAGAAAAACCTGTGTTGGAAATAATGCTTATTGGCTTGACAGCTGCAGCAATTTGGAAGAAATTTATGAAACTTGCGAATCTGGTGAAGAATGCAAAGATGGAGAATGCCAAGAGCAATGCACACCAAATGTTGAAAGAAGATGTGCAGAGAGAGACAAGATATACTGGTTTGACAGCTGCGGCAAAAAAGGCTCTTTGTATTATGACTGCAGAGGGGAAAATTTAGCGCAAAATCAATGTAGAGGTGGGCAGTGCTGCATCGGGAATGTTTTTTGTCAGAATCCATAATGGCAATATTTATAAAACATAAATAAAATTTCAAAACCATGGCAGAGCAGAATATAAGCCAGGAGCAATTAAGGGCATTGCAGGAAAAAATAAAAAATATGAGCCCGGAAGAGCTGAAAGAATTCCAGAAAAAGCAATGTATATTCTGCCAGATTGTCGCAGGCAAGGTGCAGTCAAGAAAGATTTATGAAGACGAAAAAACAATAGCCATTCTTGATATAAACCCTTCCAACCCGGGCCATGTTCTTCTTTTAACCAAAGAGCACTATTCCATCATGCCGCAAGTCCCGGATGATGAAGTTGCCCATGTTTTCATGGTTGCAAAAGCTTTGTCAAACTCCATGCTCCGCTCAATTGATGCCCAAGGAACAAACATCATTGCTGCCAATGGAATTGCGGCAGGGCAGCGGGCGCAGCATTTCATGGTGCATATAATACCAAGAAAAGAGAATGACGGCATTAATTTTGTATTGCCGCAAAAGACAATGGAGCAAAAAGAAATTGAGGCTGTTGGCAACAAGCTGATTGCAGCATTAGGCGGAGCGGTTGCAAAGGAAGAGGAGAAGTCCGTAATTCCATTTAAGCTACAAGAGCCGGAAAAAAAGGAAGCTAAAGGCAGCATTGACCTTGACAACCTTTCAAGGATACTGGGTGTTAAATAATGGCAGCAAGGGAAGCATGTGTGGTTTGCCAGATTGTTGGAAATAATATTCCTTCAAAGAAAATTTATGAAGATGAATTTGCCATGGCTGTGCTTGATGTCAACGGCGCTAATCCCGGGCACTGCTTTGTAATGCCAAAAAACCACTATCCAATAATTGAGCAGGTGCCTGATGCTGAGATAGGAAGGCTTTTTCAGGTTTCCAATAAAATTTCAAGCGCGATATTTGAAAGCCTTGGGGTGCAGGGCACAAACATATTTGTTGCAAATGGTGTTCCTGCCGGCCAGACTGTTGCTCATTTTACCATTAATATCATTCCAAGAAAAGAGAATGACGGCATCAATTTGCAATGGCAGCCTAAGCAATTAAGCGAAGAGGAAATGTCGACTGTCGAGCTCAAGCTAAAAGAGCAGACAAAAAATGTTGGCTATTTCCAGAAAGAGGAGAAAAAGCCAAGAGTTCATGCTCCAAAGCAAAAGGTAATTTCTGAAGAGGAAGAAGAGTATTTCACAAGGCAGATGAGAAGGCTGCCATAAGATTCATGAATAAGTAATATAAAATTTAAGATAGCATGGATCACAGAGGGATATTACCAGACATTCTTAATCATATCGGATATAGTTCTAGCAGTATAGATGCTGCTGTGTCCAGTGCATTCCACCAAGAAAAGCAACAGCTAAGCGGTCAAAATGATGAAACCAAGAGAGTAAAAGTTAGTGTGCCTATTGCAACAAGTAATGATGTTCTCACATTTTTATTTGAGTATGTTGGCAAAACAATAAGGACGCTTGAAGTAGTATTGACTGGTCCAAACAGAGAAGTTTTATATAGAAGAATGCCCCAATATGCACAACAGATTATAAAAATATAATTAAACAAGCCACATTAGCGGATTCCCAAAAATAAGTGTAACAACAAAAGCCAACAAAAAGCTTGGCACAAATGGGATTCCCTCTTTGATTAAGATTTTCCTGACTTTTCCTTTTTTGTAAAACTCAACCAGTTTTCTGATTTGGCTTTTGCTAATGCCCAGGTCTTTTGGCCCGCAAATATATTGCTTATTAACATAAACATCGTTGACAATCCAGTCTCCCTCTGTAAGTTTTGCCGGTTCTACCAATTTATACATTGCTGATTTTTCGATTGCCTTCGCAAAAATCCACATGTAAAAAGTAGTTAAAACCAAAAATGCCAATGAAAGGATTAAGATTTTGATAGAAGGCGCATTGTTCAAAAAAAATATTACAAACAAGAAAGCCAAAATGGCTATCATGAATTTTTTTGACTTGACAATATTTTTCTGAAGCAGTATTTTTCTGAACTCCATAAAAAATTTCTTCTTGTTTTTAGCAGCCAGATAAATGCTCCAAAATAATCCATATATTGCGCCTATAAATAATGCATTTATAAAAAAACCAAGCAAAAACTGCGGCTCCTGGAAGCTTACGTCAATGCCAATCATTGCCCCCAGCCCCATTATCATTTTGCTGTCGCCGCCGCCCCACTGGCCTGCATAGAACATGATATATGCAATGCCGAAGAATATCGCCAAGCCTATGATGCTGTTTATTATAAAAAAAGAATTTGAGTATATGGCTGAAAACAGCAAATTTAATCCGAGCCCTGAAATAATCAGCCCATAATTTACCCAGTCAGGAACTTCTCTCGTCTTCAGGTCTGTTACGGAGCCTATGAAAAGGGCAATAAAAGACAGCACATAAGTTATGGCAATGGGAATAAAATCAATTCCAAGCCATGCTATTCTGTCATAAAGCATATTTAAAATAAAAAATGCAATGTTTATAAATTTATTTTATTTTGGCGCTTAACCGCAACCTATCAAAAATCAGTTGATCAGTTGAATGCGAGTGAGCAGGGACATAGCGAGCGAAGCGAACTTCGCAAGTCACGCGAACTTGCTCACAATTGCCTGATTTTCGGAAGGTCCGAAAATCGTCGATTTTCGAAACCTATTTAAATTAAATATCGATTCTGAAACCTATGCCTCCGTAGCATAGTAGCTATTGCGGCAGACTTGTATCAATGCAAGGGATCTGCAGGTCGAGGATGCAATTTCCTCCGGAGGCTTATATCACAAAATGCCAAACAAAGAAATAGAAAAGCAATACACTGAACTGAAGAAGAAGCACATGCTTCCCGAATTCAGGGAAATAGACTTTGAGTTTGAGCTGAGCGACTTGGAGGAGACAAGCTTCCTGCTTAGGGCCATAATCAGAAGAATGGAAGAAAAGCTTGATTTTTATTCAACCATGCTGGAAGAGCTGCTGCAGCCTGACACCTCAAACCTTTATGCAATGCATGAAACCAAATTTTTTGATGAGGATGAAAAAAAGCAGATGTATGAGCTGTACACTAAACTGATGAATTTTAACAGGCAATCGATAGAGGTCTCTTTAGAGCATAATGAAAACAACGAAGCTGATTTTATAAACCGCCTGTTTGATGAGTGGAAAGCCCTAAAGCAGGAACTGCTGATGTTTGTCAGGAAAATGAGGGCTTCATGGAAAACAGAAGAAGATGACATAAAAGAGGATTTGGGCTATCTGGGTTAAAATGCAACTAATAATATTTGGGCCGCCGGGAGTTGGAAAAGGCACTTTGTCTGACTCATTGGCTGAAAAATTTAAAATTCCGCATATCTCTACAGGCGACATTTTCAGGAACGAGATAAAGAGCGGCAACAGCGAGCTTATACAGTATGTGGAGAAAGGATTGCTTGTGCCCGATATGGTTGTTAACAAAGTGGTTGAAAAGGCATTGAAGCAGGAAAATTGCAAAAACGGCTTTATATTTGACGGCTATCCAAGAACAACTGACCAGGCCGAATTTCTTGAAAATGCATTGTGGAAGTTAAAGAAAAGCATAAGCTTGGTTTTGAACTTGGCTGCAACTGAAGATGAAATTATAAAAAGGCTGACCGCAAGAAGGAACTGCAGCAAATGCGGAGCTTTGTATAATCTGGTTACAATGAAGCCAAAGAAGAAAGACGTATGCGATAAATGCGGAAACTCCCTTGTTATTAGAAAAGATGACGAGCCTGAAACCGTGAGAAAAAGGATACAGGTTTACCAGCAGGAAACATCACCCTTAATCGACCATTACAAAAAGAAAAAGCTGCTTGTTGATGTTGATGCTTCTAAAAAGCCAAAAGAAATATTCAATGCTGTTGTGAAGGTTATTGGGGCAAATATTAAAAAAGAATAAATCTATCTCCCAATCAGCTTAATCACATCAATCATTCTCTCGCTGAAGCCCCACTCGTTGTCATACCATGCAATTACTTTTACAAAATTTCCATTAATGACATTGGTTAGTTCTGAGTCGAATATCGAGGAGTTTGGGTCTGTTATTATGTCTGCTGATACTATTGGCTCATCTGTGTATTCAAGCACGCCTTTTAATTTTTTAGCAGAGTCCCTGAACAATTTGTTTATTTCTTCTTTTGTTGTGCTTTTCTCAAGCTCGCAGACAAAATCAGTCACAGAGCCTGTAGCAACCGGAACCCTGAATGCAAGTCCGTCAAGCTTTCCCTTAAGCTCCGGAATAACCTCTGCTACTGCTTTTGCAGCGCCTGTTGTTGTAGGGATTATTGACAAAGCAGCCTGCCTTGCCCTTCTCAAGTCTTTGTGAGGAGAATCAACAAGCTTTTGGTCAGCCGTATAGGCATGGATTGTTGTCATAAATCCTCTTTTAAGCCCGAAATTATCATGAAGGATTTTCACAACAGGGGCTAAGCAGTTTGTTGTGCATGAAGCATTGCTTACAATGTGGTGCCTGCTTTTATCGTAATCTTGTTCATTCACGCCCATGACAATCGTGATGTCTGGATTTTTTGCTGGTGCTGAAATTAGAACTTTTTTTGCGCCGGCATTCAGATGCTGCTGCGCGCCTTCCCTGTCTGTAAACCTGCCAGTGCTCTCTACTACCACATCAATCTTCAGCTCTTTCCACGGCAGCTTTTGAGGGTCAAGAATTGACAGGACTTTTGTTTTCTTGCCATCAATAATCAGAGAATCATCGGTGTGCTCAACCTTGCCATCATACTTACCGTGCACAGAATCATACTTGAAAAGGTGAGCTAAAGTTTTTGCATCTGTGACATCATTGACGCAAACCCAGTTTATGCTTTTGTCTTTTATGCCTGCCCTTAGAACAAGCCTTCCAATCCTGCCAAAGCCATTGATTGCTACATTTACCACTCAAATCACCTTTACTTTTTCAATAACATTCTGAAGCAATCGATGGTCAGCAAATCTCTGATTTGCGCTGCCGTTGATTGCTGCATTAATCATTAAGCCACCTTCTTTTTGTTTGCTTGAGAAAAATTATAGGTTATATAAAAACTTAGTGCTTCAGCATCCTCATCATTTCCTTTAAATTTCTTGTGTTTATAATATCATTCTTTGTTGCCCAGCCTCTTCTTGCAGTTCCGATGCCTAATTTCATAAAATGAAGCTGGTCTTTGTTATGGGCATCAGTGCTTATAACCAATTTAACACCTGATTTTACAGCAGCTCTTACATGAGAGTCCCTTAAATCCATCCTTTCCGGGTATGCATTTATCTCCATGACGGTGTTTGTTTTTTTGGCAGCATCAAAAACTGAATCCATGTCAATATCGTAGCTTTCTCTTTTTGTTATCAGCCTTCCTGTTGGATGCGCAATGATGTCAACATGCTCGTTTTCCATCGCTGTTATCATTCTTTTTGTTATTTTTTCCTTTGGGTTCTTGAATCCGGAATGGATGGAAGCAACAACAATGCCGAGTTGTTTCAAAACCCTGTTAGGCATGTCCAATGAGCCATCATTGGTTATGTTGACTTCAACGCCCTGCAGAACAGTTATTCCTTTAATTTTTTTATTCACTTTGTCAATCTCTTTTTTCTGCTCATGAATTCTTTTCTCGTCAAGCGCATTTGCGATTGCCAGCTTTCCGGTATGGTCTGTTATGCAAATGTACCCATACCCGAGCTTTTTTGCAGCCAAAGCCATCTCCCCTATTGTGTTGCTGCCGTCGCTCCATTTAGTGTGCATCTGCAAGTCCCCTTTTATGTCATTGTAGCCAATCAATTTTGGCAGCATATGATGCTGCGCTAATTCAATTTCGCCTTCATCCTCCCTCATCTCCGGCTCAATGAAATCCATGCCGAGCTTTTTATAAACCTCTTCTTCTGTTTTTCCTGCAACAAGCCTATTGGTTTTGGTGTCAAACAACCCATACTCGCTCAGCTTAAGCCTTTTTTCAATTGCAATCCTTCTTAATAATATGTTATGCTCTTTGTTGCCGGTGAAGTAAAGCAAGGCAGCTCCAAAAATATTGTCATCTAAAACCCTTAAATCAACCCGTATTCCTTCTTTTAATCTAACAGAAGACTTTGTAGGGCCTTTTGCAAGCACATCTGCAACACTCGGCATTTTTGTAAAGAAGTTAATAACTTTTTCAGGAACTTTTGATGTTGCCAGTATGTCGATGTCGCCAATCGTCTCTTTCATTCTGCGAGTAGAGCCTGCAATGCTTGCTTTTTGCACTTCCCTTAGCTTTTTCAGCGCAATCACAACTTCTTCTGCGCTTGTCAATGCAAAACCCAAAGGCACTCTTTCGCTTGTCTTTCTTGCAAACTCTATGCTTTTCAGGATGTTTCTCTCAACAATAGGTCCCAAGCCGCTGATTTTCTGTATTTTGCCTTTTTTTGCTGCTTTCTCCAAATTAGCTACAGTCTTTATCTTTAGTTCCTTGTAAAGCTTTATTATTGTTTTCGGGCCTATGCCTTCAATCCTGCCAAGGCTTTCCATGTCAACAGGCGTTTTTTTCTTCAGCTCAGCAAGATACTTCAGCTTGCCTGTTTTCAGAAATTCATCAATTTTCTTTGAAATGCCCTCTCCCACTCCAGGCAAATCTTCCAACCTATTTTCCTTCCAAACCTGCTCAATGTCCTCTGAAAGCCCTTCAATGACCAATGCTGCTTTTCTGTAAGCCCTTACCCTGAATGAGTCTTCCTCAAATTCAAGATAATCCGCTAATTCATTGAGAAGCTCTGCAACCTCAATGTTTTTCATAGAAACAAATTTTTATTTTGATGTATTTAAATATTTGGTGCTTATTATGCCCGGAATTATTGGTAAATAATAACACCAATCACTATAAAAAAATCCAATATAAACAGCAAAATTGAAGATACAATTATCGGTTTTTCTTTATGCATTACTCCGTAAATAACCCAGAATAGTGATGTTATAGTGTAAGTAACCCATGCTATAACGGAGATTCCCTGAACATTTTTGTCAATCCATATCTTTGCGACTTGGGGCAAGGTCATCAATGGTACAATAAATCCAACAAAATAAATCAATTTGTCCATCAGTCTTTTCCATTTGTTTGGGTGGGGGTAAGGTTCGTGATTTGCATAAATTCTTTTCCTTCTGTGGAAATGATGCAAGCCTGGGTTATGAGTCGGCATATTATTTTGATTGATTAATCTATATATAAAGATTTAGTTAGAATCCACTTAATGCTCTTTAATAAACTTGTCAGCTTTCCTCAGCAGTTCCTTTGCATTGTTAAAAGTCAGCTTTTTGAAGGCATTCTCATAGCCAAGCCATGCATATCCAATATGCTCTTTTGATATTGTTACTTCTTCTGCTGCAGATTTGGCAAGAAAGAAAACAACTTCCTTGTGCATTGTTTCTTCACCTCTTTTGTAGAAATAATTCATAACCTCTCTGAAGCCATCAGCAAACTCAATGTCCTCAATTCCTGTTTCTTCCTTGATTTCTCTAGCGGCTGTCATTTCCTCTTTTTCATTTTTTTCCATGTGGCCTTTTGGAAAGTCCCAGTGGCCAGCTTCGTAATGAAGGATAAGGTATTTGACGCCTTCTTTGTGTTTTGTGAATACTATAGCCCCGCAGCTTTTCTCTTTTGGCATATTCATGAGTTAAAAAGACTTATTTAAATAGCTTTTACTCTCAAAACCAAAAGTTTTATATATAACCTATACTATAGAATATCTACGTTTAAACATATATACCACAAGATAACAAAGTTTATATACAACAAGCCCTCTTAACGACTGCAATAGCTTTCTAAACCTATTGCACAGTTTATATTCAATAAGTTTGAGCCATATATTGGAGAAAATTGGGGTGGAAAGGCAGCGTAAAGAACAGGGATAATCATGTTTATATTTTATCCCAACCTTTTAAGGGGGCATAGAAGTTTTTCTATCACCTCTTTTCTTCTGCGCTTGGCCTTAAAAGGAAGAGATATTTAACAACAAGGGAAAATGAAGCTGACAAACACAAAAATATACGACACCGTTAAAGAAGTAATCGGAGAAGACTCCGTAAGGATAATTGAGTACCTTAAGGACAAGAAGAACATTTCTGACTTCAAGATTGCTGAGAAGGTGGACAGGGACATACATGATGTGAGGAACATTCTTTACAGGCTTTACAACTACAACTTGGTCAGCTATTACAGGAAAAAGGACAGGCAGAAGGGATGGTACATAAGCTACTGGACTTTCAACAAGAAAAAGGTCAAGGAATTGCTTGACAAAACCACTAAAGAAAAGCTTGCCAAGTATTCTGTAAGGTTAAAGGAAGAGGAAGCAAATGTCGGCAACTTTTACTTATGCCCGAATGCATGCATACGGGTTGGATTTGAGAAAGCAGTTGACCTTGAGTACAGGTGCCCTGAATGCGGCAACATACTAAACCATCAGGACAACGCCAAAACCATTGACTTCTTAAGGACAAAGATCAAGGAATTGCAGCTTAACGGAAACGGAAGGGCTTTAAGGGTAAGGGCTTAAAATTTTCTAACTCTCGCACAAAAAACCTAATCTCACTCGCATGTCGCTGCTCGTTCGTTAGTTTCTTTATTGCATTTTTATGATTTTCTTATTTTGGCTATAAAGAAACCTTCAGTATCATTATCCTGCGGCCATATTCTTAAGCATTTTTTGATTTCTTTATTGTATTTTTTGCCTTCAAATTCTAGGATTGCAGGGCTTCTTTTCAGGCTTAATTTTATTTCTTCCAATTTTGCATTCCCATACTTGTTAATTAAAAAATCAACAACCTCTTCATTTTCTTCCGGCTCAAGCGAGCAGGTTGAATAAACAAGAGTTCCATTTTCCTTAAGTAAATTAAACCCCGTTTCAATCAGCTGCTTCTGGGTTATTGAAAGCCTTCTTACCATGCCGGGGTTCCAGATGCCTATTGTTTTCAGGCTCTTTCTTATTGTGCCTGTGCCTGAACAGGGCGCATCAACAAGCACTTTGTCAAACTCAATTCCTGATTTTTTGAACCATTGTCCTTCCATTAAGGTAATTATGGCATTTGTAACACCGCATCTTTGCAGATTGATTGACAGCGGCTTCATCCTTTCATATGTGTAGTCATTTGCTATCAGAATGCCCTTGTTTTGCATGTATTGCGCAATTTGTGTTGTCTTGCTTCCAGGAGAAGCAGCAACATCCAAAACAATATCATCCGGCTTTGGCTCCAGAACAATCGGCGGAATCATTGATGCCGCTTCTTGGAGGTAGAAATAACCCAGAGAATGCTCGATTAAATTCCCGACATCTCTTCTTTCCTTTTTGCCATGCTCAATCCAGAAGCCTTCCCTGCACCATGGCACCTGCTCCAGATTCCATTTTTTTTCCAGCCTTTCTTTTAGTTCCTTTATTGAAATTTTTAATGTATTAACCCTTATTGAGCGCCTTAAGAAAGACAATGAAACTTTTTTGAATTCTTCCCAGTCCGTAAGCTTCGAATAGCGCTCTATGAATTTGGGCTTGAAGACTATTTCCGAAGCGTTTGGGAATTGTTTGAGGTGCATTAAAAGAAAGAATCAAACACCGAATATAAACATTATCAAAATTTACGTGGCATATTGAAAACTGTAAGGTATATTCCAGACAGGTTGTCTTAGCCTTGATACAAAAGCTCTGGCTGCTTGTTTTCCCTCTTCAATTAATCTTTCCCTTTGTGGTTTTGGAATGTCGATGGCTCCTGAAGGCACATTGTCAATTTTCGGAGCAAAATATGCAAGCATTTGTTTGGAGTAATCTCCGATTTCAAGTAGTTCTTCAACACTTGCAAGAGTAAAATTTGCAACCCGTTCTCGTGTCTTCTCGATGTCTGCTATATGTTCTTGTTGTGCCTTATCCGCCATGAAGGGCGGGAGCCCATTGTGATTATCATTATTAAAATTAAGATCAACTCCAATTATAGTTGTGGTATCTTTATCTATATATTTTTTTAGAAGTGGGAAATAGTACAACGGGCCTGCATCTCCGAGCAAACTTCCGTTATATTTTTTGTATGGCATTATCATTTGGAGCGCAATGCCTGCGGGAACTGCATGATATAATGGAGTATCTGGGTGTTCCTTCCCCAGAGCAACAAACCCTTTTTTGATGTAATCCATTGTCATGATTGTGAAATTACCTATATCTGCTAATGTTTTTTCTCCTGTTAACTCCTTTATTGCCGCCTCAAGTGGTTCTGCTGTTACTATACCTTTTGGGCTTCTTATTGAAGTACCATCTTCCCTTTGAATTTCTTCAGCTTCTAATAAGTTCCAAAGCTTGCCTACCGAATCTAGTGGCTTCCTAAAATAACCTGCAGTCAATAGGGTTGCCATTCTTTTTGCGATTCTAACATACCTATGATGTTCCCTTTCTTTTAGCAATTCAGGCACCTTCTTTGCTAATGTCTCTAACTTCTCTGGACCTGCAACTTCCCCTATTGAAAGAAGAGCTGGAACTGAAGTTACAAGATACTTATCAATCTTAATGTATTTTTTTAGTTCATTTACAAATCCTAGAACCCAGTAACCCTTTGCAGCCCCTCCACTTCCGACAAATGTTACCTTTCCATTAGTTGGCAGTCTTTTTGTTCGAAGCCCGAATGCTATAATCTCTTCCAACGAAGGATGCTGAATTTCACTATGGTCTGATGCAGGATTTGCCACATAGAATATTTCTGGAGAGAGAATGGTAGCAACTTTTCCCATGAAATTTAAGCGGGGAGATGCATTATTCCCTTTTGGGGAATGCCCATTTACCCTGGTATGCCCATTAGAACCACCTGCGTACATAGAACCGGCTCTTTCAGAATCGGGGGGCGCCATCACTGTTATGCTCTCTTTTGTCATGACTAAATCTCTCTTCCCAAACCTTGAATTAGAAACTGAAATAACTCCCTAATAAACTTTTTCTTTTTTACAGTTTTTTTGCCATATAACATCCTTCCAGCCCGTAGCCCAGCTTCCTAAAGTATTCTCTAGCACCGATGCCAGAAATAACAACCATCTTGTCTTTTCCGTTCTGCTTTGCTATTTCCTCAGCTTTTGCCATTAACTGCTTACCTATACCTTTATGCTGAAAGCTATCATCTGACTTTTTACCTATCTGGACAGCAGCCGAATACACATGAAGTTCTCTTATTAGTGCAGAATCTTTTATTATTTCTTGCCTCAAGTACTGTGAAGGGAATCTTAATCTGCAATAACCGAATAAAACATCCGCCCCTTTGTCTTCAGCAGCTATAAAGAACTCTTTGCCATGCGAAGCTTCATATTTTACAACTTTTATTTGCATATTTTCCAATTTAATGTTATTATTTTTAAGTTTATTAATTCCCGCCTCTCTACATCTTATACATCTGCACTTAATTCCTTTTTCCTTACAAATCTTTTCCACGTATTGTCTTAAATTAGTTCTATCTACTCCGGATGCTGTTGCAAATGTAGGAATGTCCCTTTGGACCCTCATTATCCTGCACCATTTTGGCACAAATCTTTTTGCTTCTGCTATTATCTCTGCAGCCTCTTTTGTTGCCAATGGTGTGAATTTTCCATTTTTCCAGTCATCATAAAGCTTTGTTCCCTCCATCACCATGCATGGGTATATTTTCAGCATATCCGGCTTGTAATCAGGATTTTCAAACAATTGTTTCAATCCATTCAAATCCATTTCCTTTGTTGTCAAAGGCAATCCCGGCATGTAATGCGCATTTATCTTAAAGCCCAAATCCTTCAAAATCCTTATTGATTCAATGTTGTCAGCAACTGTGTTGCCTCTGTTTGTTGCTTCAAGCACATTACCATAAATTGATTGTATTCCAATCTCGACTCTTGTGCATCCCAATTCCAGCATCAAGTTTCCATGGTAAAGCTTGCCAAAGTCGCTTTTTGTCTCTATTGTCAATCCAACGCATCTTATAAATGCAGTTTCGTTTTCTTTTTGTATTTGCTTTAATGTCAGGTTTTTATTGTCTTCACTTTTTAGTTTATTTTGCAGATTTTTGATTGCCAAAATGCTTGGGTCTTCAATTTTATTTTCAACAATGTTTAGTGATGTATTTTGTGAGGGTATGTTTATTTCATTTTGATTATTGCTTTCTGTCTTTCCCAGCGCATTATTTTCAAAATTGCCTAAATCAGCAATATTATGATTCAAATCAAAATTTTTGATATGCAGCAATTTTTGCTGTATTTTTTTTGTTCTTTTGTCATCTTCGCTTAATATCCTCGGCAGTTCAAAGAATTTTTTGAATTTTAAGATATCCAAAATGCCGTCTTGGTTAAAAAACAATGTTGAGAAGTCGTTCATTGCTTTTAATGCGTATTTTACGAAATATTCCTGATATTGCTTTGGAAAAAAAGTGAATGTTCCTCCCTGGATTATGATTTCAGCCTTGTCAGGCACTTTGCCCATTGCAATGTAATGCTCAAGCCTGTTGAAAACAATCAAGTAAGGATCGTAATTGTTTCTTATTGCTCTGCGAGTTGACGGCTCTTTGCCTGTATAGCTTTGCGGAACATCCCCAAAAACAGAGCCAGGCCCCCCTGGGCAGTAAGTGCAAGGCCCGATGCCTTTCATCGTGTGCGGGCATGGGTAAGGCTCTGACATTAATGCAATCGGCGCAACCCCGCTTATTGTCCTTACAGGCTTTAACGAGAGCAAATCCTTTAGTTTTTCGCGTTCATCTTCAGAAGCAGCGAAGTAAATGTCCGCATTTTTTGGCGTGTGGCTTAATTTTCCTTCAGAATTGTATTTGCCTAATACTCTCAGCTTTATCTGATTCAGTTGAAACTGGGTTTTAGGGTTGTTTTTCTTAATTTCGTCCAATATTTCAATGCATGCCTGCTTGAAGCCGTCCATAACTGAAGAGTCTGTTTTTTATATTTAAAGTTTTGCAGGAAAAGGAGATGTATGGCAAAAACAAAAAATTATAAATACAACTTTAGATAAGACTGGTTTATGGACATATATAAGTACCTGATGTTTGCCAAAGATTTTATTCTGGACAGGCAGTTCCTAAACTTGCTCATATCAACTTTTATTTTGTTCCTTGCAAGCCTGCTGGCATGGTACATCTACTATAAGCAGCTGGCCAGAAGAGATTTGTTTGATATACCCAAGCTTAACCTTAAGATGAAGTTTGTAAGCATAGTGGACAGGATGGTATACATTCTAAAATATTTGTTTATATTTCCTGTGTACTCATTCATGTGGTTTCTTTTATTTTCATTTTTGCTGTTTGCGCTGTCAAAATCAAGGCCCATAGAGGACATTTTATTCCTTGGCATCATAGTTGTTGCTGCAACAAGAATAGGGGCTTATGTGAGCGAGAAGCTGGCAGAGGACATGGCAAAGCTGCTTCCCTTAACCCTGATAGCAATATTTCTTATGGATCCAAAGGCAGTGACGCTGGAAACAATCAAGTCTTCAGTGCCTGTTTTACTGGAGCAAATTCCAAGGGTGGCAAAGTACCTTCTTTTCATAATAGCTGTTGAATGGCTGCTAAGAATCGGGCGTTGGGTAATAACATCTATAAAGACGACAAAACAATAGCTGTTGTTTCAATATTTATTTAGGAAAGTTTGTAGCAAAACCTAACAGCATTTGTGAAATTTCTTTGCCTTTTTCGCTCAATGTATAAACTGCTTTTCTAGGTAGAAGTTAATCTCAACCGCTTTTTTATTGTATTAAAATTTGTTTTTTCATATAATAATAGAAATACTAACAATGGCACTATCCATTTCTTGCCCAGAATTTCCATAAATTCAAACAGCATGTTATAGTTTTGCAGCATTGCGGTATACAACCATATACTTATGCTTATATATGATTATGTAGTATTAGAATATTGATTTTATATAAATATTTCGGTTGATTAGTGATTCCTATGAAAATATTTTTTGCAAGCCAGTCATTTTACCCGAATATTGGCGGGGTTTCAACATATTTGCTCAACCTGGCCAAAGGATTGATGCAAAGGGGAAACGATGTTATTGAAGTTCATCTAAGGCCGCCAAATGAGTCAAGCGAAGATGTTGTTAAAGGAATCAAGGTTTTTAGGATTCCAAAAGAGCCTTTAAAAAACGAACTACTTAAAGGCTATAGCAATTTCAAAGAAAGAATTTACAAAGAGTGCCATGGAGAGGGTGAATTTTTCAAAAAAGAGCCTTTGATAACATATGGCTATGATGAATATCATCAAATTAATTTGTCTCTTGGAAAACAAATTGAAGAGCTTTTGGAGAAAAACCCAGCTGAAATAGTGCATATCCACGACTTTCAGCTTCTTTTGATTTATAGGAATACGCCAAGAGGCATACCTGTTATACTGACATGGCACATTCCGTTTATAGACAC
>JAGVXT010000029.1 GCA_018303655.1 Candidatus Woesearchaeota archaeon | reverse complement strand
AAATTTAATTCTTTTCTATATTGAAAATTTTAAAAAACAGCATCATTTAACATTATTAATTAAAGAATTAATTTATCTCTTTTTCTTCTCTTTGTTCTTTTTACCGCCAAATCCAAGTACAGAAAAACCCTTATAGCCGAGATAAATCAGTACTGCCAATGCAATTCCAAGGATTATAAACCTTGCCCAGTCTGCCAATTCGCTCCAATAATTTGTTGTACCGTAAATTATTGTCAAGACTCCTCCTCCAAATAAGCCTGCGCTTACGCTTGTTAAATTCAAAATAGCTCCGATAATTATCACAATAATCCCAACAATTCCGCTTATGATGAAAACGTTCCTGAAGTAAATGTTTCTTGCTTTGTTGTAATTCTGCTGGCAAAAAGTGCATTCCTTTGCAATTTGGCAGCCATTTTCATCATACTCAAACAGAACATCAGCCTTTTTGTCTGCGCAAGATTTCCTGAAATTGTCATATTGTGTTATAGATTTTGCGCAAACATTCTCGCCAGATTCTTTGAATCTTATTGGATATGGGTAAGCCACCCCATAATTGCCCTCAGAATAAACTACATCTATCGAAGCGCCCCTGCTGCAAAAATCCTCATACTTTGGCTCTTTGTAGAATGCCTTGATACCAAAAACAACAAAGAATACAAAAATTATCGCAATGCTGAACCCAAGTATTGTTTCTTTTATTTTAAATGGCATTTGTCAATTAAATTAAGCGTACTATAAATATCTATTTATTTTCTATATAGAAACAAAAAGTATATAAACAAGTTAAACATTATCCTAATTATGAAGAAAGGTCGTCCAATAAAGTCAGAAATAAGGCAGAACGTAGTTGAAATACTTCATTTCATAAAAAAAGCTTATGGGTATGAGATCTACAAAGTGTACACAGCAATATTCCCAAAAGTCACGTTAAGGAGCATTTACTATCATCTGAAAAAAGGGGTTGACCTTGGGGAATTTGTTGTCAACAAAATTGAGAAAGAAAAAGGCGATTATTCATGGGGCGGAGAAGCTGAAAAGATTTATTATGCGCTTGGCCCGAATGCAAAGCCAACAGGAAATGACAGAGTCAAGGAATATGTCGAGAGCAAAAAGCAAAGTTGATATTTTGATTTTCTTTTAATGTATTAATTTTTGAGTGGTGAAAGAAGAAAAGTTTAAATAGAAATGCATATTCTCAGGATTTATGGTATTTGGGTTGGGTAGTAGACCAAAAACGTATGAGATGCCCCATGGGCAATATTGGACAGTTGAAGACTTAAAGTCAGCTGCAAGAATTGAGGGTTTGGAAACTCATTTGAAAAACTTTGACGTTGCTGTAACATTCGGCGCTGACAAGCCCCGGGATTACACACTGCATCATAAAAATGGATTCTATGGATGGGAAATTGAATTAATTCACCAATCCGGAGAAAATGTTGACCCCATTATAAATGCCTTAATTTCACTTATTGGTGGGCGACCTGCAAGTAAAGAAGCTCCAAATAATGCGAGAGTTTCTTATGTAAGTCCTCAAAGCAAAATTTCATTGAGCGAATTATCAGGTTTTGTTGGTGCATATGGCAATAAGGGCTTAAAAAATCCAAAAATAACAGCTTTCAGGGCTGAAAAAGTTCCAAATAGTGTCTATAAGGATGCCAAAGCAGCTGGACTAAAACTGCAAGAAGTTGTAGAATCTGAAAAATAAATTTTTTTTCTCAATTAAAAACTCCAAACCCTATAGAGACATTGACAAATTGAACAAGAAAAATATCGATTTAATCTAGATAAAAGAAACTAAAATATTCTTGAGGATTATAAAAAGATAAATTAACAGTACAAAACCTAGAAACATATTTGTTTTCTGAATGATTTTTTGGCCTTTATCTTTACCGAATCTATTTATCATGGCTAAACTGAACATCCTGCCGCCGTCAAGAGGTCCCAGAGGAACAAGGTTAAATAGACCTATCCCAAAATTTAGTGTAATGAGCATTTCTATAAGGCCTATAAACCAAATAAACAGATTGGGAAAATTTTTTCCATATTTTGTTTTTATATTCTCCCGAACTTTAATCTCCTGGTCAAGGTAGGCTCCCAAGTAAGGTGAACTTTCATTTTCTGGATTATTTGCAAGTTTTACCTTATAGGTAGAATTATTCGTCCTAATCGTGATTACATCCCCGGGCTTTTTTGCTTTTAAGGCAGAAGAAAGATTTTCTCTGAAAGGAGTTGCTTGGCCATCTGCCTCAATTATGACTTCACCTATGTTTATTCCAGCTCTTTCAGCAGGAAAAGTCTCATTAGATTCCACATACTTCACTATTTTAACACCAGCTGGCTCAAAGACGCTGTTAGCCAATGGGGCTATGGCAAAAATTAAAATTCCCAAGAACAGGAATCCGAAAGCAATATTGGCTAGGGGTCCTGCGGCAAATAGGCTAAGTTGTTCTTTTGCAGGTCTCTTGGCTGTTTCTTTTTCATCAGGCTCGACAAAAGCAACAGGTATAATGGGGACCCAATATTTTTTGATATAGGATAGGACTAAAAGCACAATTCCTGATACAAGCCAAAAATCTGCAGAAAAACTAGAAAAATCAAAACTGTAGAAGGGAGTGGCATCATTGAAATATTTTTTAAACTTTACAATAGCTGAAAACACAATAATAACAAAGCTTATCAATCTTAAATTTACTCCAACAAACGCAAACCCACTTGACTTGATTTTCATTTTGTGGGTTCTTGCTATAAGGCCATGCGAAAATTCATGGACTAAAGCAATAATGAATATTGAGATAATCCAGTACGAGAACGGTATTCCAAATATTCCTGGCACTTCTACAGGTATAGGAAGCACCAAGCCTACAACGGGAGCAGCTTCTGGCTTTGTGAATGTCTTGACAATGCCGTCAATAAGTGTAAAGCAAATCAAAATCATACCTAGAAATCCTATTATTATTCCAATATATCCAAGAACCATCCAGAATTTTCTAAATTTATCTGATAGGGAATCCATTAAACTGATTCCCCATTTTGCCCTGTACATGGAAAAATAAAAATTCGAGAAAATTCTCTTTGTTTTCAGATTTTTTTTCTTTGAAGAGATAAAAATCGTCAGCAGAATAAAGAAAATAATGGAAGCTGCCAGCTCAAAATTAGTCATTTTACTTCTTCCTAACAGCTTTGAATGCCTTGCCTCCGCACCTTCTGCAGCTTACCTTTCCCTGTATTATCTTCATGTTGGGGCTCTTTATCTTGGTCTTGCATTTCCTGCACACAAACACATTCCTGAACTTCCTTACCTCAGCTTCATGAAACTTAACCATTTAATTGCTTCCCTTGACCTGCTTTATAATCTTATTGTCCAAGATTGTCCAGTAAAGCACAGAAGAGCCTTCAACAACCTGGCTTTTGAATTCCTCCGGGATTTTCAGGTCAAATGTTTCATAAGTCTCAGAGTCCATGACATTGGCACTATCGCCATGCAGGCTCAAAACCTGCGCGTTTCTTTTCTCTATAATAGGAACTTCAATATTGTCATGGCCCGGCATCACAACAATCCTTTTTTTTTCATCCATCAATCCAACAGCCGAAATTCTTACTTTTGAATGGCCGTGCTTGCCAGGCTTTGAGATTTCAACATCAACAACCCTGCAGGCAGCCCCTTCCAGAATTATGGAAGTTCCTTTCTGCACATTATTGGCTGTTATGCTCTTTGTTGACATTAAAGCACCTTTTTATGTCAAAAATTCGTGGAATTTTTGATCAGTCGAATGCGAAAGCTCGCTTTCGCTCGCTTATGTCGGTCAAAAACCACTTATGGATTATTGTAGATTGTGGTTTTTAACAGATTAAGATTTGGATAAGTGATTAATTTATAAATATTGTGCTTAAAGAATTATTCTTTCACAGCCAATTTTATATCCTCTGCTTTTACTGTTTTTCTTCCGGCATGGACAGCAAGCTTTATCGACTTTGAGGCAATCTCATTAGCTATGTCCTCAATTGCGTTCTTCAGAGCTACTTTTGCCTTGTCAGAAACCCTTTCAGCGCCTCCCTGCTTGAGTAATTTTTCCATGGCTGCCAATGGAAGAAATTTGTCATTCATTTAACCACCTTGTTTTAGGTTTATTTGATGTGTATTTAAACTTTTTTAATTAAAATGACAAAATTGCCCTTAGTCCAAGCCTGTGCTTTCTTGCAAGCTTTGATATTTCCTTTTCAATCAAATTCCTGTTTTCAAATTTTGCTTCCATTCTTTTGAACTCGCCGCTGTGGTGCAAATTTCTTCCATTCTTATTCTGAAACTTGAATTTTTTGTGGAGCATTTCGTGGTACATGACGTAATCCAGAAATTCCTGCGGCGCATTCTTGAATATGGTGCTTATAGTAATCGTATCAGAGCCATACTCATAGCAGCCAAGCTTTGACGTTGACTCATTGCCCCACTGCAGATTGCATTTGTCAAGCATTCCGTTAAAATAAATGTCATTGACCCGGTTAAAGGATTCCTCAAGAATTTCGTCTGTTTTTGTCTTTGGGACTGCAAGATGAACATTTTTCATGAATAGGTTGTATAATTCCATGTTCATTGTTTTATTTTTTACTTTTAAAATTTTAACCATCAGCTCCTGTATCAATCCAATCTGGATCTCTTTGCTTATTTTTTTCCACTCTTTGCTCAAATTAAAAATCAAATTATTTCCGTATAATCTTACATTCGCATTGTAAGAGTTGAATCTTCTTGAGTATTTCAAGGAGAAATTGTATTTTAGTTCTTTTTCAGGATAAAGCTGATGGAATGCTTCTTGAATTAGGGATGACATTTTACTACGAAAGTTTTTTATACTATTTAATTTTATTCAATTTATGTTCGATGAAACGAAGGATGTTAATGCTGCAATTGAAGAACTTGCTATTATTCTTGATACTCCAATAATAGCAATCAATTCTGAATTTCTAAAATCATTTGTAGATGGATTTGATGAAATTTATAAAAAAGAAAAAAACTTATTATTAGAAGCAGAAAAGGCAGAACATTTGTTTCAAGATGGCATAAGGAAGAGTATTAGTTTGGTTTTTATACTATTTGATAGATATGTTGCATCTAGAAAACCTATAGAAAACTATAAGCTGTTAGGGGAATTTTTTGCTGCCTTGGCTGTACTAATCGAAGTTGGATTTATTTCATCAAGATTTTGGGAAAACAAAACTCAAGAATATTTGCAGCAAATTCAAACACTCAAAAAAAGGACTTCAAATAGCATTAGGAATTATGGTCCATTTGTAAATAGGCTACATAAGTTTATTAATGAAAAAAGAGGAAAGGTGGAAGAATGGCAAATCGAGTTTTTAGAGCAAATAGCAAGAATTTTAAGTTCCTAATTATAACCTTATAACAAATATCTCAATTGACTTTTTACTAAGCACCTCTATCCATGCACCTCATACCTTAAAATTGCCGCTGCTTTTCCCAAATCCCTTAATTGAACACCCTCTCGTGTTTGTGTTGAAATAATTCTGATATTTGTGCCCACTGGCTGCGCTGCTTTCTCAAACTCCTCTATTTTTTCATCGCTTAAGTCTTCAGACAAGAGCAATGTGTCAACAACGCCCATTTTCACTTTCTTCATAACTTCGTTTTCACCGTAAGAAACCATGCTCTGCTTTGTGGCAAGCATCTCAAGGAACTTTCCGACAATCTTCTTCTCTTCTGTTACATCTTCCTGCGCCAGGACATCCTGGCTTTTCTCGAGCAGCTCTTCCAGTCCAAATTCTCCAGTATAACTCAAGTCTTTTATTGCTATTATCTTCTTCTTTACTTCATTTGTTATGAAGTCTCCTTCAACAAGATCATATTTTGTAGGCCCTGGGCCTCCTACAATAATGCCCCTAAGTCCTTCCATATTGAGGAATGTTTCCTTCATGTATTCTGCAACTTTCTTGTAATGGTCTTTTGCAGCGCCTTCAACAATTCGACTGAATCGGGCTGCGCTCTGTCCCCCGGCCTTAAATTTGCCCGGGACTTCTGAATGGGTTTTGACAAGCGGAACGATTGTTTTTCCTTTCAATAATGCAATATTCGCGTCCCTTCTGTCCATCACAACAAGCCCAAAGACCTCCTTTGTTTCGAGCATGTCTCTTAAAATGTCAAGGACAAACTCCTTGTCGCATCTGTAAATTCTTGTCTTTAACGGAATAGGAGGCTCTATGCTCCAGACCTTGAAATCCTGCTGGCCTTCCCTTTCAGCCACATTGCCGGAAAACACCACAAGCCCATTTGGAGGGTTTTTTTTGAATAATTTAAGGTGCTGGATCATCCTTTCCAAAGCATCAGTTACATTTTTTCTTGTGGAAGCGGACTTGATGTTGGATGCTGTGCCCTGCTCCTGAGCCAGATGGTTGATTATTTTGTTTAAATCATAATCCTGTGGGATGTACACACTAACTAATTCTGTGTGCCTGCCCCTGAAATTTTCCAGTTCCTTGATGAATTTCTTTAAATGAAACCTTTGAGCTTCTGTTAATGCCATATATGCATTAAAAATATAATTAGTTTATATAAGTTATTGATAATACGGAAAAATAGCCCCAACGATAAATTTAAAAAGAGGCTGTTAAACCTAATAGGAGTGGCTAAACAGCTACCCTAACGGGGCTGTGGTGTAGCTTGGCTATCATTTGAGGTTTGGGACCTTAAGACCCCGGTTCAAAAAACCATCAGGTTATGAAAGTCCGGGCAGCCCCATTTGAGTTGCTCAATAAAAATGAAAACAGAAGAAAATCTAGGCTCTGTCAAGAGATTTGGCGCAAGGTACGGAAGAAAGCTTAAGGTAAAATTTTCTAAAATAGAAACTGAGCAGAGAAAGCTGCACAAGTGCCCTTACTGCAGCAAGACAGCTGTAAAGAGGGTTGCTGTCGGCATATGGAGCTGCAGAAAATGCAATGCCAAATTCACAGGCAAAGCTTACTCTATTACAAAAAAGATAATAACAAAAGAAGCCCAGGTGATGCAGGAAGAGCCCGAGATTATAAAGGAAGAGATTGAAGAGGCTTCAGAGGAGGCATAATGGCAGAATACAAATGCTTTGACTGCAACAAGAAAGTTGCAACGGACTATTTGAGAAAAAGAATAAGATGTCCCTATTGCGGCAGCAAGATACTTTTCAAGCCAAGAAGCGTAAACACAGAAGTGAAAGCAAAATAAAAAATGGAAGTTTCAAAAGAAACAGAGCAAAAAATAGGGCAATTGCAGATGTTTGAGCAGAGCCTTCAGAGCTTTCTTGGGCAAAAGCAGCAATTCCAGGTCCAGCTTGTCGAGACAGAGTCAGCATTGAACGAGCTTGCCAATACAGAGAAAGCGTATAAAATCATAGGCAACATAATGGTTGAAACTGATAAGGATGAACTCAAGGCAGAGCTCCATTCAAAGAAGGAGATGCTTGAGTTGAGGATAAAGACAATGGAAAAGCAAGAGGCGCAAGTAAGGGAAAAGGCCTCAAAGCTGCAGTCTGAAATTCTGACTAAAATAAAAAAGGAAGATTAAAATGAAAATGGCAGAGCAAATAACCCAGCTGGACGCTGTTGTAAGCAGCCTTAGCGAAGTCAAGGAAGACTCCACTGTTCCAAGGAACGTAAGGACAAAAATAGAGTCTGTTGTCAGCACTTTAAAAGAAGGCACGGAATTGCCAATAAAAGTCAACAAAGCGCTGAATGAGCTCGACCAGATTGCAAATGACGTCAACCTGCAGTCATATACAAGGACGCAGATATGGAATGTCATGAGCATGCTTGAAAAATTATGAATTAAATGAAATATGCTCATCTGATAAAACTGACAGTTTTTTCTTATGAAAATGAAGGCAGCCAGCCCGTTTTAGACGCTTTCTTGATGTTTTTTCCCTTTAATCTTCAGGATAACAAAGTTGATTTCAGGAAGACAAATGCCGCTGGATTCAATGAAAGCAAAATAAATATATTCGAAGCTGCATTGACGAAAGCAAATTTGGTAAGCCAATTTTTAAAGAATTTATTAAACAATCTCGATGAAAACCAGAAAAACACGATACTTGCACAGCTTGAATCAAGGCTTGACAAAAACCTGGATTTTTTCCTCAGGTTTGACAAAGACTTATGGATTAATGAAAAAAAGCTGGTTTTGACAGATTCCGGCAAATGCTTCCACCTGAAGATAAGCATAGCAGCTTTTCCGAAGAAAAGGGAAATAGCTTTAAATGTAATAAACAATTTGTTTTCTGAAAAATAAAAAACCTTAAAAACTGACAAATATTTGAAATTAAAAATGCCAAAAGTAAAAATTGCGCCTTCAATACTTTCAGCTGACCTGTCAAAAGTCAGCCAGGAGATAAAAGAAGTTGAAAAATATGCTGATTTGATACATGTCGACATTATGGACGGAATTTTTGTTCCTCCTACGACTGTCAATGCGGAGTTTGTTAAGACAATCAAAACAAAGGTGCCTCTTGACGTGCATCTTATGGTTCATGAGCCAAGCGATTCTTATATAAAAAGGTTTATTGATGCAGGCGCTTATTCGGTAACAATCCATGAGGAAGCCTGCAAATACCCTTCAAAGCAGATTAATTTCATAAAGAAAAACAGGGTAAAGGCTGGCATCTCCATCAAGCCAAACACTTCATTGGATAAAATAAAAAAATACCTTGGGATTGTTGATATGGTTTTGGTGATGACTGTCGAGCCCGGATGGGCAGGGCAGAAGTTTATAGAGGCAACGATGCCAAAAGTCAGGGAGCTGAGAAAGCTTAAGCCAAGGCTTGACATTGAAGTTGATGGGGGCATAAATCCAATAACCGCAGGAATTGCCTTTGAGGCAGGCGCCAATGTATTTGTCGCAGGCACTTCACTATTCGGCAAAAAAGACAGGGTTGCTGCAATAAAAGAAATATTAAGCACTTTAAAATAAAATGTTATGGGCATTTCTTTCTGTTGTTTCGGGGTTAGGTGATGCTGTTATATTCGCACTGATGAAAAAGCTCAAGCCCGTTAACAGCTCAATTATTGTCTGGGTCCAATATGCGTTTGCGCTGCCTTTTTTGCTGATTTTATTATATTTTAACTACCCTCAGAAAATAAGCCTTGATGTTTACTGGATTGCTGCATTAAATGGTATATTATTGATAATAACAACATACATGCTGGTAAAAGCGCTGCAGACAAGCAAGCTTTCTGTTTCATTGCCAATGCTAAGCCTGACTCCTTTATTTTTGGTTATGCTTTCCTATTTTATGCTAAGGGAAATTCCCTCCGAAGCTGGTTTTATCGGAATAATTTTGATTGTAGCCGGCGCTTACATAGTTAACATCAAAAACGGGGAAGGGTTTTTTGAGCCATTCAATTCATTGTTCAAAATCAAGGGCTCTTTTTACGTAATTATTGTTGCTTTTGTATGGAGCATAACATCAAACCTTTTCAAGATGGGGATAATAGCCTCAAATGCCCTATTTTTCACAGTCTTGGTTTATTTTTTCATTTCTTTGGTTATGTTGCCATTGTTTTTTATTAAATTCAATGAAAAATTGAATCAACTAAAAATAAATTTCAAGCTGCTTGCATTTCTCGGCGTTTCTTCAGCTTTTATGATAGCCTTGGCCTCTTATGCAATGGCAAGCGCAATTGTCCCTTATGTCATCTCGTTGAAGAGAAGCAGCCTGATATTCAGCATTTTTATCGGCTATTTCGTTTTTAAAGAAAGAAACATCAGGAACTCTTTAATAGGAACTGCTATAATGCTTATTGGAGGGATTTTGATAACTTTATTCTAATTATAAAAATGTCAGAAATCGCAAAATATATTAATATAATTGCGATTTCTGAGCATTCCCAAAAATTACCCGAATGTGAGCGAGTTCGCTTCGCTCACTCGCATGCCACAGATTTTTGATAAGATTTATATAAACTACACCCAAATTTAACGCTATGAAACATAAAATCATTGACCCGTGGGGTTCTGGATTATTGGAGGATTATGAAAAAATCATAAAGGATTTTGGTCTTGAGATATTTCATTCTAGCATTTTTCCTAATCCAAACAGGATTATGAGAAGAGGGGTTGTGTTTGCGGGCAGGGACCTGAAAATAATCTCTGATGCAATAAATCACAGGAAAAAATACTATGTTCTGAGCGGAATAATGCCTTCAAATGAGAAAATACATTTCGGCACAAAAATGGTTGTTGAGAACATAAAGTATTTCCAAGAGCACGGGGCCCAGACATACATTTTAGTTGCGGACTTGGAGGCAGCCTCAACAAGAGGGGTCACTTTGGAAGAGGCAAGAAAAAGAGCATTGGATTTTCACATCCCGGCTTATGTTGCCCTTGGGCTGGACCCAAAGAAAACCACATTCTATTTCCAGTCGGAAAACAGGGAAGTCATGAATTATGCTTATGAATTTGCAAAAAAAATAACCCTTAATGAGTTTGAGGCAATTTACGGAAATGCCGACCCTGGCAAGATAATGGCTGCAATGACTCAAGTTGCTGACATTTTATACCCGCAATTCAAAGAAAGAATGCCCGGCATAATTCCTGTTGGAGTTGACCAGGACCCGCATATAAGGCTTACAAGGGATGTTGTTAGAAGGTTCAAGGAAAGAAAATTCTTTCTGCCTTCTGGACTTTATCACAAATACACGCCTTCTCTTGACGGAGACATCAAGATGAGCAAGTCAAAGCCGGAAAGCTGCATAGAGCTGCCGGAAGACATGAATTCTGTCAAGAGAAAAATCAGGAATGCTTTAAGCGGAGGCAGGGACACGCTTGACGAGCACAGGAAGCACGGCGCAATAATGGAAAAAGACATGATTTTTGAGCTTATGAAGCAGCATTTGGTTGAAGATGATGAAGAGCTCGATAAAATTTATCATGAATACAAGTCAGGCAGAATGACAAGCGGCGAACTGAAGGAGATTGCCTGCAATAAGATGGAAGAATTTATGGGCAATTTGGTCAAGGGCATTGAGCATGCAAGAAAGCACATTGACAAGCTTAATTTCGTTAAGTTTAAATAAGAGGAAAATAAAGATACAGATTCAATAAAATAAAACTCGATAACTATCAACATTAACAAAAATTCAATAAAAATACATTAAAAATTAAAAAAGAGGCGTCAATCATGCATCACAGGGAATTCAACGTAGCCCCTTTGTCAGGAGGCTATATGCTTACAAGCATTGTGGGATTTTTGATTTCCGCTTTTTACATTCTTCCAAACTCAAGAACATGGGGATTTACCTTTGTCCTGTTTTTTACATTGATGTTTGTCGCTTCTCTCATATCAATGACTTATGCGCCAAGCGACTGGCCGTTAAAGATGGACATTAAAAGAAAATAAAAGATGGAATATACAGAGCTCTTGCTTAGGCTGATTCTTGCAGTTGTAGCTGGCGGATTGATTGGCTTGGAAAGGGAAGTTGTGCACAAGCCGGCCGGCATAAGGACACATATGCTTGTTTGCCTTGGCTCCGCCTTGTTTGTGCTTGTAACAATTGAAACGCTTCCAAATGAAGCTGCAAGAATAATCGCTGGAATTGCAACAGGCATAGGCTTTCTTGGCGCTGGAACAATCTTCAGGTCAAAAAGCGAGGTGCATGGCCTGACAACAGCAGCATCAATCTGGGCAGTTTCCGGGGTTGGAATTGCAATCGGCTTGGGATATTATCTAATGACAGTAATTGCAGTTGTTTTGGTACTGATAGTTTTGCAGCTGAATAAATCTGATTTTTTTAAGAAACTGTGAAATATGGATAAAAAGAACGAACACAAAAATTTTGTGGAAATAGAGCCAAAACTAATAAAAAAATTGTTAAATATGCCTAAACCTATTGCAATGAATATTTTGAAAAGAATCAACTATAAGATGCATTTACAAAAAGATAACATACTAAAACAGGCTCTTGAAGAAAATTTTCTTACAGAAGAAGAATATAATGAAAAATATAAAGACATGTTTTATGATGAATTTGGGAGTGATAGTTTTATACAATATATTAATGCAGTAATGAATGCAAAAATTGATGTTTTTCTTACAGAAAATGAAAGAATGTTAAAAAGGAAAGAAGAACTTCAAAAAAGATTTGGATTGGGAATAAATAGTCCAGAGGATATTTTGAAAAAATTAGATTAAAGCTTTTCAAGCTCGTCTTTTGTTGTTAAGTAGATTATGTTGTCCCTCCAGTTTCTAATGTCCCTTAATTTTTCCAATAGCTCTAATGCCTTTTCCTTTGATAAATGCTTAGATGAAACCAATAAAGTCAAGAAAAAAGTGCTAAATTGAGTTTCAATTTTTCCATCAACATGACGAGAAAATTTTATGTCGTCAGTTATTAATGTACAGGATAGTGTCTTAGAAAGATTGTAAAGCTCATTATCAGTTGTCTGAATATATTCAATTGACTCTTTAATTTCTGCCTTCTTCACAATAAGCTTATCTTTGTATTTTAGCACTTCTTTGCTTGCTTTTCCATAATTATCATCATGTTTTGCGAATTCTTCAAGTTCTTTAATTATGGAAAGAGTTATTACTATTTTGGTCAGCTTCAATACATTATCAATTACTTTAACAGTTCCCAGACTTATTAAAGCAGAAGTGTCAAATATATACTCACTTTTTTCTGAATTTTCTTCCAATTTCAATTCCCTTTTTAGCGGATTCTATGGCTTTTTTCTTTATAAATTCCATCTCATCAGCAATATCCTTTCCTACCATCTTTTCTATCTTCTCTTTGCTAATCATTCCATTGGCGTACAAAGTGCTTAATTCCATTAAAAGCTTATTCTTTTCCTCATGCACTTCTTCAGCTAGCTTGGTTTTAACCCATTCAGATTTATTCACTTTCAATAGTTTTGATATTATATCCAAATCCTGCACCAAATCCTTTGGCATTCTTATGTTGAATTGCTCAGTTTCCATATCAATCACCTGTATAGCATATGATAGCAATTGATATATAAAGGTTTCGGTTTATCTTCCGTGTTTAAATTGATAGTTTTGCAGCTGAATAAATCTGATTTTTTTAAGAAACTGTGAAATTAAAAACTAGAATAAACTTTCTCAAACACAAGCACCGTCAGAGCATTTCTTTCCAATAATGGTGCAATCAAATTGGTATGGGTAGATTATGGATCCATCATAGCACGTTTGTTCAATTATATGGCTTTGATTAATGCAATAGTCTGACCTATTTACAAAAGCACTATTTTGTATTCCATAAGCATATCCTTTAAACAGATAGTTATAGCCTGAATCAGAATCGTAACATGAATTCTGTCCAGGATTGCACGCTCCGTTATTGCATCCGTAAAGGCAATCAATAGCAGCAAGTGTTATTGCTGCACCATTATAACAATAGTGTTCAATCAAACGAGTTGAATCAGCGCAGTAATCAGAGTAATTGTAAAACGAGCCATATGAATAACTGTAAGTGTATCCATTAACACTTGGCACATTTCCCCACGATGTATAATTGTTTATATTTGAAGGTGTTTCCTCATCAGTATCAAAGCACGAATTTCCACTTCCAGAGCAAATTCCACTGGAGCAATCAACACAAGCTCCATTAAAACAGGTATAGCCGGCATCGCATGTAAGGTACTTATTCTCAGCATTAGTTCCACTGCAAATTAGCTCTTTAACTTGTGAAGAACCCCAACAGACGTCTAAATTATAATTAAGCCAAATTCCGTACGTATAATTAACATATCCCATTAAAAATTTGTTTTCACCGTCAGTATCTTGGCAATACGCTGGGCCTGCATTGCAAGCGCCATCACTGCAGCCGTAAGCGCAATCAACTGGTATAATGTCATAAATATCATCACCCCATGTATCACAAAGAACTTCGCTTAGCTTTTTATTGTCAATGCATACATCAGAAACATTAAATTTTGAGCCATCACCTAGTTCTCCATAAGTATAACCTTTTAGTTCGTATACTGTACCCGGGTCCGTATCAATGCAGGATACTTTGCACTTGCCGATATAACATCCATCATTGCATACTTTTGTGTAATTGCTCCTCATATTGCCGTTGCAGAATTGCTCTATAACATTTGATCCAGTCACTCCACCATCACATGAATCATAATATTGGAAGTATTTGCCTAAATAAATCCCTGTAACCAAATTAGAAGTAAAAAAGCTCTCTGCAGAAGGAGTTGGACCCGCTGTTTGATCGTCGGCATCAACACAATAATCATCGCTAGTGCTGATAGACAAACAGCCCGAATACCCGTCCACGCAGCTTTGTCCGGATGCAGTATTGCAAGCTGTTAGAACTTGGGAATTATTGCTAGCTTGGCAAGAAGAGCTTGTTGTACTCGGATTTAAGCATGTGTATTGGGCATTATTTCTCATAATCTGCGTTTTGTCAGCTGAGCAGTAATAATTTCCCACAAGACCGCTTGCTCCGCAGTCGCTGTCTTTAGAGCAACTAACTCCGTCTTCAAGAGGAACGCATTTGTCGTCTAAACTACATGTAAATCCCTGCTTGCAGCCGCATTCACCGCATTTCTCAACTAAAGTGCCAGCATAGCAGTACAAGGGCTTTGAAGGAGCGCATTCTGCATAAGATGTAAAGTCAGCGCAGCTTGGTATGATATCTGGAGAAGTTTCCCCTGCAGTCACAATGTCCGCAATCTTTATGCCTGAGACGGCCCCTACAGCTGAGCAGTCAACTGTATTAATGTCAGAAGGAATATTCAGATAAAAGCTCAATAAATCTTTTAATTCACTTACGGGCAAGGTATTAGAGCCAGGCTCAATAAAAAAAAGGTACAAGTTTTTCCTAAGGGATTGTTTGACGCTTGAAGCTTCACAAAGCTCCGCATATACTAAGCTAGACATCATTACTATGAGCAAGCACCAAACAGCTAATTTTTTCATCTTAACAGCATTTGCCTAGAGCTTTGCAGCAATCCTCTTTTTTTACAATCTCTACATCAGCAAGCCTTGTGTCACAAGTATTTGCTTCGTGAGCAGAATTACATGCTGAAATTTGCAATTCAGACAAATGAACAGGTTCCTTTTCTATCGGCTTACTGCATCCTGCAAGGATTGTCAGCAGCAATATTACAGCAGCTATCCTCATACAGGATTTATAATTTGACTTATTTATTAATCTTATGCTCATTTTTGCATCACTTCAAGTATAATAATCAATGCGCATTTATCAGCAGCACAAGGTGTACTCTGTGCAGCAAGCCAGTTTATACCCAATTCCATAAACCACATCCAAGCCATCACAAAGCCCTGCATCATTTGCATTCCTGCATGCAGTTGGCGATGTGCTTGTTAAAATTTGGTCGTAAATAGGTGCGTCTAAAGTTCCAAAAGCAATGTGCTTTATGCCAGACTTGAGGTTAAGGTAGGTTACATTGACTTGGCCTGAATAATAAGATTTGGCTGGAAAAGAGCAGCCTCGGGTTGTGAAAACTCTTACATCGTTAGCTATAATGTTTTGTGCAACTGCTGAAATGATGCATCCACTCGCAGTTACGTTTACTGTTCTAATGTCATAGGGAAATTGATTTTCCAAAGCTATTTGGATATCTCCGATGCCTGTAAGGGGATCTCTGCTGGCAAGAAAATCCAAGCACGCAATTCCTGGCTGGATGATGCACCTTTTTGGCAGCATTTTGCTGCCAAACATTCCAAAATAAATTAAAACAGATAATGCCAAAAGCACAGCCATTATCGCAAAAGTATAAGAAGACAAAAATTCCATAGCTGCCTGCGACCTTGGATTTTTTGCAATAATGGACATAGTAAATACTTAGGAAATTGTGGTTATTTAAACTTTATTGACTGGGTACCAGTAGAAATACTGATTTTTGGAAAAACCAAGACTAGAGTCTAAGATAAAACATCAAACACCCTTTGCTTGCACGTTGATTTCATGCGTGTATCGATAATTTCATTGCAGATAATGCTGTCTTTGCTGTTGAATGCGAGATTATTAAAGCAGATATTCGGGTTTTGGCTTTGCCTGCATATATCCAATGCAAAGTCATGAAAGCCAAGCTTGAATGCCTTGGCGCTGACGCTGTAATAGCATGATTGCCTTACAATTGCAGATTCTGTGTTGTCTGTTCTTATTACATTGCAGACTTTGATGTCATTGGCAATATCTTCTGTAGTTTTTGAATCTGTGTAAAAAATTACCTTGCTTATGCAGTCTTCTTTATTGCTCAAATCTTGGGCGTTGTCGCAAATCTTTATTGGGTTGTCCAAGGATTTTAATATGCGCCTTACACATTGCCAGTCATTCGCCTTGTAGCAAAGAGAAATATCGCTTTTGCTGAAGGCAAGCCTCGATAGGCACATATTTTTTGTTATATCCAGCTTGTTGCAGGAATCTTCTTCAAGTTTGCCAGCATTGGCTGCCAGCACTTTTTCAGTGCAGCTGACATGCTTTAGCCTTTCGCATCTTTTCAGCCTGCCGTCTACTCCGGAAAAATCATCGGCTTTCTGAATGACTATGGAAGCCAATAGAAAGATTGATATTGCACAAATTCCGCAAAAAACAAAAAAGGAGTATCTTCTAAATTTTCTGTCCGATAAAATGTATTTATAAAAATTTGGCACTTTGGCATTGACAAGCTTAGTCACTTTTTTCCCTGCTTTAAAGCCGGCAACATAGGAAAATGAAAGCAATATAACCATAGACGGCAGAATTATTATCACAAGAATTCTGCTTTTGCCCCATAAGCCCAAAAAATACTCCAGAATAGTTGTGCATAACGCTGCAGACAGGAGCAAGTTTATCGTTAACGGAGTTAGCTCCAATTTTTTTGATGTTTTGGCAGGAACAAGTCCAAACAGAAACCCGATAAAGGCTATGATTGCAGAGCCGCCAACAAAAAACCCTATGCCGCCAAAAACATCTTCCGGCGGCTGGATTTCCGAGTGAAAATATGCAAATTCAAAAAAAGCGAGACTTGCACTAATCATGAAGACTGCCAACGCCACATTAGAAATAGCGCGTGCGTTTTTTATTGTTCCCAACCCGTCGCCTTTGGCAGTTAATGTTTCCAGCTTTATTTCCGACTTGTTGCTGTTCTCTTTTTTGGTCATGCTTTATTTATTATTTAAAAACACAGATAAATAAACTTTTGGATTTACTAACGAACAGAATTCAAAACTCAAACACTTTCTTCTCTTTCGGCAATGCAGTCGGAGCGCTTCCACCATGCCATGTGTACCTTGGCCTCACCCTTATCGGATAAAGCTTTTCATTCAAGTCGTCAAATACGATTGCAGCCCCTTCTTCCGGAGGCAGAATATTAAGCTGCTTGTCCAATCCTTCCCTCATGTAGCTTTGCATCAACCCTCCTAAAGACTGCACATCGATGTTTGCAGTAATGCGGTGAGCAATGACAATGTCTGATTGTGTGATTACATCTGTATGAATCTTGCCGGGCTGCTGAGAAGCCAAAACAAGAGAGATTCCGGGCTGCCTTCCCTCCCTAAGGACAGTTATCAAGGGAGCTGTTGCAGGAGTCTTGCCTTTGCTCGGCAAAAATTCATGCGCCTCGTCAATTATAAGCCACACAATCGGCTCTTTTTTCTCTTCTCTTTCCTCCTCAAAAAAATGAATTTCTTCGCTTATTGCAGCTTCCTCTTCTGTTCTTCTTGAAACCATCCTCTGCACGAACAATTTCTGCGCAACTAATCCTATGACCAGGCTCCTGAGGTTTTCAGCGCCTGCTGTTGTTGTGTAGGCGCTTACATCCAGCACA
This sequence comes from Candidatus Woesearchaeota archaeon, assembly GCA_018303655.1. GTDB lineage: Archaea > Nanobdellota > Nanobdellia > Woesearchaeales > GW2011-AR4. The sequence goes on along the minus strand of JAGVXT010000029.1, from coordinate 19,278 downwards.
GTTATCTGCCCGGGTATAACAAGGTCCTCAATCAAAGTCCCTTCTTTGCTGAACAATCCCCATTTTCCAGCAACCAAAAACCTGTTCTCAACAGCATCCTTGATGCCTTTTTCAGACCTGTCATCAGCCTCAACAGCCTTTATAATGTCATCAATTCCGTAATCTTTTTTCTCTTCCCGCAGGTTATTTATTACCCTCTCTATTAAAATCCCAATAGACTCTGTCACCAAAACATTGAAAATCATGCACCACTCCTCTGCGCTTATCTCGCTTGTTTTTATTGAGAACGGAAAATCAGTTGGAATTCCTTTTTCCTTGTATTCCTCATAAAATCCAATAGGAGTGAAAATCTGCACGTTTATGCCCTTGCTTTCCACTTCCCACTCATCAAGCAAGTGCTTTTCCTTGTTGTTGGGGTACTTCATTGTCCAGTAAATTCCCATTGTGTCAAGCATCACAACAGCAAGATTTTTCTTGATTTCATCCGGTAAGTCATGAATTCCCTCTGCGATAACTCCCATTGTGTAGCTCTTGCCGCTGCCCCTTTTTCCAACAATAAAAACAACATGGGATTTAGAAACATCAAGATACACTTTGTTTGACAATGAGACAGTCTGGCCCATCTTGACATAGTGCTTGCCGATAAAAACAGCGCCTTGAGTGCCGTATTTTTCCTTCTCAGCCTCGCTTCTTCCTATGAAGATATCATACATAAGGAATAACTCCTGCACAACATTATAAATGCTTTTATTGAAACTTAGCAGTAATAAAAATTCCCATTTATATTAGAAAGGTTTATTTATTACCTTAAATCCGCTTTTGTATATTTTTTATGGACGACAAAACTCAGAGAGAGAGGCTGGAGCAGGAGCTAAGGTTCCTTAAAGAGAGCTTTGAGGCTGATGTCATAAGCAGGGAAGAGTACGAAAAAGGAAAGGACAGGATTGAAAAAAAGCTGAAAGAGCTCAAAAGCTTGGAGCAGGGTGCAAAAGAAGAGCAAAAAACAGATGAAGCAAAAAAAGAAGACGAGAATGCTGCTGTAATATCAAAAGAAGGCGACAGGATAATATTAAAGGTAATCCAGGATGAGGCTGAAGAGCATGAGCATATGCACTCTCCGGCAGAATTTTATGATGCAGAAAAAGCAGAAGAGCATGTTCAAATCCCAGAAGAAACAATATATGAAGGGGCAAGGCATGAAAAGAAGGAAAGCAAGCTCTTCAAGTATGCTGCTGTTTTCATTGTTTTGGCGTTTATATTATTTTTCTCATACTCATTTTTAAAAGACAAAGAAGAAAAAACAACAGGCAAGACAGCATTTACAGCATTGTGCAACTCCAATAATGATTGCAAACAAGAAGGAAAAGAAGGCTTTTGCATAAATCCTGCAGCTAAAGATGCAAAGTGCGAATTTAAGGACATTCCAAAATTAAATGTTATAGTTTTGAATGACAGGAAGAATTGCTTTAATTGCGACACCCAAAGAGTTTTGGGAATTCTGGAAAAGTGGCTTGGAGCAGTAAATGCAAAGGAGATCAGCTACAACACTATCGAGGGCAAGAATATTGCGGAGAAATTTGGCGCAAATGCGCTGCCAATGTACATTCTGGACGAAAACATAACAAAAAAGCAGAATTTTGAGCAATTTAAGCAGGTTTTCGCAAAAAAAGATGGTTATTATGTACTAAATGAAAATACAGCAGGCTCTCCATTTTATTTTAAGCGGGACAGCATTCCAAACAGGCTGGACTTGTTTGTGATTCCAGATGACAAATCAAGCATAAGCGCTGAAAAAAACCTGAAAGAATTTTTGGGCACATTTGAAGAAGTAAAGTTTGGGAAGCATTTGCCGGATGACAAATTAACGCAGGAGCTTGGCATTAAAACATTCCCCACATTTTTAATTAACAACCAAGTTAAATTCAGCGGCGTCCAGTCAGCAGACACAATAAAGGAAAACTTCTGCAAATTAAATAAATTAAAAGAATGTGAAAAAAGTTTAAGCAAGAGTCTGGTTTAAATATTATTCCTAATACAATAAGTCAATAAAAAATTTTAAAGTTCATTCACAGTCAGCAAATTGACCCTTGTTTCATTTTGTCGGACTTTTGAGTCCATTCCTACCAAGAACTTAACATTGCCTTCTTCCGCAGCCTTTACAATCTCCCTTTCAATGCTGCCGTCAAACACAACGGCATGCACATTATTCATGCTTTTTAATGTGGTTTGCACTTCGCTTATCGGAACTTTGCCAAGCACAGAAAGCTTGCTGTCAAGTATCTCAGCTCCTCTTGTGCCAATCAGGTCTTCAAGCATGGACTTGAATTTGTTTTTCTCCTCCGCTGAAATCTGAATTCTTCTTATGCTGGGTATGGGCTGGTACGGCCTCTGCATTGGCCTTTGGAATTGCTGGTGAGGCTGGCCATGAGGCTGCTGCCTTTTGACAAGCTCCATTGATGTTCTTTCTGGCTCTTTTGACAGCTCAAGCTTTGCCTGCTCCCCTGAAATCCTGCTTCTCAAAGCCTTGTGGATTTCCTTTTTTGTTATTTCCTCGACTTCCTTTCCGTCAGGAGCTTTTGTCACAAAATCAATGTCTGCTACAGATGTTAATTCTTTAATTATCAAGTTGCCTCCTCTGTCGCCATCCACGAACGCCGTTACAACCTTTTTGCTGCACAGCTCTATGATTGTTTCAGGCACAGAAGTCCCGTTGATTGCAATTGCGTTTTTGAGACCGTGCTTCAGCAAGTTCAGCACATCTGCTCTGCCTTCAACAATTATCACCTCATCACTCTCATTAATTGCCGGGCCTGCCGGTAACCTGTCTTTTCCATATTCAACAATTTCCATTACCCTTACAGATGCAGTAACTTCATCTGCAAGCTCCTGCGAATCAGGCATTGTTGATTCCATCATTTTCTTGAGCAATTCCTTCGCCCTTTCAATAACCATGCTTCTCTTGCTTATTCTTACATCCTCTATATTTGTAACATCAAGCTTTGCATTGCAGGGCCCTATCCTTTGTATTATCTCCAGAGCGGCCCCTACTATGGAAGTTTCAGCCTTGTCCAGAGAAGAAGGTATGATTATTGTGCCTTTTGTCTTGCCTGACCTTGTTTCAGTGTTGACTTCTATCCTTCCAATCCTGCCGGATTTTTGAAGCTCCCTTAATTCAAGGTCTGCCCCCAAAAGCCCTTCAGTCTGGCCGAAGATGGCTCCAATCACATCGGGCCTGTCAACTATTCCTTCAATTTCTATGTTTGTATGAATTATGTATTTTGCCGCTACCGGGCTTATCTTACCCATTTTAATCGTCCTCCTGGTTTTATAGAAGAAGCTATCTATTAAACATATGCCCATTAAATGAATTAAATGGATTGATGAACATAATAGCTTCCTCGCAATTGGAGCATTTAGAACAAGTTACATTTATTTAATCTACACACTCTTTATCTTTTATCCAATTCAAATCAACAATAATGAATGGTAATAATGAATAAGCTTGTTCTAATGCTTTTTGATTATGATTGTTGCCCGTGACACTAACCCCAAAGCTCATTGCTTGAATTTATCGTGAGCTCCATTTGGTACTCTCGTGACGGGCTTTAATTCGGTAAAATAAAGAAGTATATAAATGTTTAGTTTGATTGATTGACTGGCTCTCTTGTTAACTTATCAATAGCTTCTAAAATATGTGGAAAAGTTTGTCCATAACCAACATAAAGTATTTGGTTATTGGGTTTATAATTCCCGACTACTCTTAACTTTATTTGTTCTTTTTCCAGCCGTCTAATAATTTCCATAAGAACGGGTATTTTTCTTCTATCATATCCAGCTTCTCTCAATGATTCAGCAGATACTCCGCAAGTAAGACCATCTATTGTAAAATTAAACCCCCTATACCATTGCCTATCATCTGTATAAGGACTTGAAGGTACACCCTCTACAGTAACTTTCCATTCTAAATCTATATTCCCTTCAGACCGCTGACTTCGTATAGGACGATAGGTTTCTTTAACTTCCCCAGGTGTTAATACATTTGCCATTTTTATCTTTGTTAATATAAAAACCCCAGCAAAGCCTCTTGCGAGACCTTGCTAGGGAAAAAGAGGTGATATTCAAAACGCCGGTAAATGCTGTCGAATGGTGAGCGAGTTTCAGTCGAATGCGAAAGCTCGCTTTCGCTCGCTTATGTCACCGAACCTCGCATGCCACGCATTTTCGGTCGTGCTCGGAAATCTTGATTTCCGACAAGATATTAATGTAAAACCCCAACCTTATGTTACTACTATAAAATGGAACTAGTATATAAATGTTTCGATTTTCTTACTATTCTAAAGTAGTGATTTAGAAATCTTTAAGTAGATTTCGGGATTACAAAAGTTGTGCAAACGACTACTCCTTTACAAAAGAAGAATTGGGAAAAATGTGCATTAGAAGACTTAGTATTGAAAGATTGTATATCGGGTGATATAAGGTATCAGTCTGCCGACTGCATGGGAATAAATCCCCATGAGGCCCTAAAGCCAGCACAAAAATTCGTAAAGCACGGATTTATAACTTCTTTGCCGGGACTTGTAAGCCTGTATTCGAACAACCCTGAACACGCAATTAGAATAATGTCTTATACTCTTTTTCAGGAAGAATGGGCAGGAAGAACCCGCCAGAAAAAACCCGTAGTTGTTGAAGTGTATGGAGGCGGAAAATTATCAACTTCAGATTCATTCGATGAAGAGTATAAAAATAAGGACAAAATTATGCGTGGAAAATTTGGCTATTGGACTGACCAAGGCCTTAACGATAGAGGGTTCTTTGAATGTGTTCAGATAGAGGAAGGCGAGTTTCACGATTTATTAGATGGAAAATTAAGAGGCAATAGGACCATAGACGTTATTTCGTACAGCGATATTAAAAGGATGAATATATCAAGATTGTCGAAGCCGTATGCAGCGGTATTAGATTTTGATTTAGCAAAAAAGCTGGAATCAGGTCTCCATACTTTATCTCCATTAAGAAAGAGTCATTTATTCAGGCTTAGAGCAGGAGGAAGGAACCAGGCCGAAAATCTCTTGGACGAAATATATAGCACCAGAGGTGACACTTTGATTGGCAACTGGCACGCATTTGGTAGGATAAAATCTCAACATCCTGAGATAAGGATTTTAAAATTTCATGGTTTATTTGATTTAATTCGCGGACTTGATGGAGATACCTTACTTAATGGTCCCGCTACTTATTTGGCATTAGAACCTTATAACACACCACAACAATTGATTCTATTATGACCGTATAGATATTAAACTGCAAATAGCAAAGTTAAGGTTAAGTCGAAATGGCTTACCTTTAATTATACTACTTGAAATAATCAAAGATAATCTTAAATATCGACTTCTTTTATTCTTGTTTATGTCCAAAAAATCAAGGTCAAGGGAAGATTTCAAGACAATGCATGATGTTTTTGACGAGTTCACAAACAGGACGCTCTACAAGCTGATAACACAGGGGCATTTTGAAGGGCTTGAAAGTCCTATATCCATAGGCAAGGAGAGCAATGTGTTCTCTGCCATCAGGAAAGATGGCTCAAGAGTAATGGTCAAGATTTATAGGCTTGAAACATGCGACTTCAACAGAATGTATGACTACATCAAGGATGACCCAAGGTTCATTGACATGAAGAAGGGAAAGAGAAACATCATCTTTTCATGGGCGCAAAGGGAATACAGGAATCTGTTGAAGGCGCGGCAAGCAAATGTAAGCGTTCCAACTCCATTCACGTTTTCGAAAAATGTTTTAGTGCTCGAATTTATCGGCGATGATGGAATATTCGCGCCAAAGCTTAAAGATGCAATTCCGAAAAACCCAAAGGAATTTTTTGAGAAAATCATCGCAAACATGAAAAAGCTGCACAAGGCTGGCTTGGTTCATGCTGACTTGTCGGCATTCAACATCCTGAACTGCAATGAAAAGCCTGTTTTCATTGACTTTTCGCAATGCACTCCACTGGACAGTTCAAGGGCAAGCGAGTATTTGGAAAGAGATATAAGGAACATATGCAATTTTTTTAAGAAAATCGGCTTGAAAACTGACGAAGCAAAAGTCAAAATGCAAATTACGGGAAAGTAAACATTCAAAATCATGGAAAAAAAGACTAAGCAAAAATTTCTTGTATGGCTTACAATTATAATAACTGCTGTTAATCTCTTATTGGTTGTTGCTTTTATGGTTTATCTTTATTTCTGGGTCAAGGGAAAAAGCTGAATCCCATATATTTATATATTCAAATAAACACAAAAATAAAAAAGAGGCATAAAATGCTTGAATATGTCATTGGAATAAGTGTGCTATCATTAATAATCGGGTTATTTCTGTCATTTTACATCCTAAAAAAGCCAGCGGGCTCTGCAAAAATGCAGGAAATTTCCGAGGCAATTCATAAAGGAGCCATTACTTTTTTAAAAAAAGAATACGAAGTTTTGGCTGTTTTTTTGATTGTTGTCGCTTTGATATTATATTTTTTTATTAATGCAAAGCTTGCAATTTCATTCATTATAGGGGGCATTTCATCGGCATTAGCAGGAAATATCGGAATGAGGATTGCGACAAAGGCAAATTCGAGGACAGCTGAGGCAACAAAAAGCCATATTGGAGAGGGGCTTAAGCTGGCTTTCTATTCAGGCTCTGTCATGGGATTAAGCGTTGTTGGCATAGGCTTGCTTGGTGTAACAGTCCTTTACATTATTTTTAAAGACCCAAACATAATCTATGGCTATGGATTTGGATTTACACTAAAGCTGCTGATGTTGGAAGTGACTTGGTAGGCAAAGTTGAAAAGGGCATTCCTGAAGATGATCCAAGAAATCCTGCTGTGATTGCCGACAATGTTGGCGACAATGTTGGCGACGTTGCCGGAATGGGAGCTGACTTGTTTGAAAGCTACGTAAACAGCATAATAGCTGCAATGGCAATCGGGTTGATGCTGTTTGGCCCAAGCCATGTTATCTTACCATTGATGCTTGCCGCGCTCGGCATAATCGCTTCAATGGCGGGCATTGTATTTGTAAAAGCAAATGATGAAAAGCAGCTGTTCAGCGCAATGAACAAGGGCCTGTACTCAAGCACAATAATAGCTGCGGTACTTTCATTTTTATTCATAAAATACCAGGGTTTTGATATTGGAATTTTTTATGCCGCATTAGCCGGATTAATAGCGGGAGTTTTGATTGGATTATTTACCCAGTATTACACATCGAATAATTACAAGCCAACGCAGAGCATTGCAATAGCAGCAAAAACAGGCGCCGGCACAAATGTGATACAGGGATTGGCAGTTGGAATGCTCTCAACTTTGATTCCTGTGGTTTCTGTGTCGATTGCTGTGCTTATTGCCTATAAATTTGCAGGGCTTTATGGAATTGCAATTGCAGGTGTTGGCATGCTTGCGACGCTTGGATTTACTCTTGCAATTGAGACTTATGGCGCTGTTGCTGACAATGCAGCAGGTATTTCAGAAATGGCAAAAGTCGGCAAGGATATCAGGGAAAAGACAGAATTGCTTGACGCTGTTGGCAACACAACTGCTGCAATAGGAAAGGGATTTGCAATCGGAAGCGCTGCACTGACAGCACTTGCTTTGTTTGCAAGTTTTACGCAGATAACAAAAATTGAGATTATGAGCATTTCCAATCCTGATGTTATAATTGGCCTGTTTATTGGAGGAATGTTGCCATTTTTATTCAGCTCCTTTGCGATGCAGGCAGTAGGGAAAGCTGCTTCAGAAATTGTTGAAGAAGTAAGAAGGCAGTGGAAAACAATAAAAGGCTTAAGCAAAGGAAAGGCAAAGCCTGATTATGAGAAATGCATTGCAATAAGCACGCAATCTGCATTGAAGCAGATGATAATGCCTTCGCTGCTCGCAATACTGTCGCCAATATTTATTGGATATGCTTTTGGAGTGCAGGCATTGGGAGGCCTGCTTGTAGGCTCAATTGTCACAGGATTTTCTCTTGCTATTTTCATGGCAAATTCCGGCGGGGCGTGGGACAACGCAAAGAAATACATTGAAGCAGGCAATCTTGGAGGAAAAGGAAGCGATGCCCACAAAGCAGCTGTTGTCGGCGACACAGTTGGCGACCCGTTCAAGGACACAGCAGGGCCTTCCTTGAATATTCTGATTAAGCTGATGTCGATTGTTGCGATTGTGTTTGTGCCGTTGATTTTATGAAAGCTGAAAATTTGCAGAAAGGGTACACAAGGATTATTGGGATATTTTTTGTTCTTGTAGTAATCTCACTAATAAATGATTATTCAAGATTTGGGCATCGTCCAGAAACATGGCACAAATTATTTCATGTTTTGCTTGGCTCTATTGTTTTATATTTTGGATGGAATAACAAAAACTTTTGGAAGCCTTTCTGCCTTGCCAACGGCTCCTTTTTTCTTTTTGTTGCGGCTTTCGGATTCACCTTTCCGGATTTTGGAGGACTGGACGCATTCAATAGATTAGATACAATATTGCATAGTATTGTTGGTGCAACTGGATTACTTACGGGCTTTTTAAATAAAACCACAAACTTTTTAAAAATATTTAAAATTCATCTTTATCATGCACAAATTTTTCACATTAAATGATTTGGATGTTCAAGGAAAGCGAGTTCTTTTGAGATGTTCATTTGATGTTCCTCTTGACTCAAATAAAAGCCTATTAGACCATCAAAGAGTAAGGGACGATTCTCGTATAAGAGATGCTATCCCAACATTAAAATTCTTAATAGAAAACAAAACAAAAATTATTCTTGCATCAGGATGGCTTGGAAGACCTGAAGGCGAGGATCCTGAATTAAGCATGGCTCCAGTTGCATTGCGTTTGCAAGAACTGTTGAGAGAGCAGGATTTATTAAAGCATAATGTACTTTTAACCCCAAATTGTTTAGACGGCAGTAAACCCCGAAGTGTTTATAAAAATAAAGATGAAGTAGCGATGGACGTTAGTAAACTAAAGGATGGTCAAATTATAGTTTTGGAGAATGTAAGGTACGATCCAGAAGCAAATTCTAATGACCAAGAGTTTGCAAAGTTTATTGCATCATTGGCAGGAAAAAATGCAGTTTATGTTAATGAAGCAGAAGCTCAAAATCACAGACCAGAAGCAACGATTGTCAGCGTTCCTCATTTTATTGTTGAAAACGGCGGCAAAGCTGTTTTTGGTTTTAAGTGTGCAGAAGTAATAAAATATATTGGAAACATATCCAAATTACTTAACAAAAAGGACAGAGGAAGGTTTGTTTTCTTTTTGTCAGGAAAAAAAATTGAGACACAAGTTGGAATAACATCAAAAATAACAGTAACTAATTCACTTCTGGATAAAATGAATGAGGATGATGTACTAGTTGTGCAAGGTGCTGTCACTTATACATTTCTTTTAGCTCAACAGTACTTTAATGTCATCAAAAATAAGATTAGAGAAGCGGAAGATATTATTGAGGACTGTAATAGAAAGCAAAAAGAAGAAACAGCTAAGATAAAAAAAGAAAATAAATCAGAATCTTCAAGAATTTTGGTTGAGAGAGAGGCACAAATACAAAAAGAGAAAAGTGAAAAACTTAAGCAATTAATAAATGTAACAGACGCGCAGATTAGAAATCTTATAGGGGCTTCTTTTGTTGAATGGAAAGAAATAGGTGAGCAGATAATCTTTGCAGCGCAAGTTTTATTAAAGGCTAAGTCAAGAATGGTTGAGGTTTTGCTCGGTTTTGACCATACTATAACAAACAATTATCCTGATAAGTTTGGCAGTCTGCCAAAAGATTCTGAAATCAAGTTTTTTGATGCTCCAAAAGGAATTCCTGAGGGATGGCTTGGAGTAGCTCCTGGCCCTAAAACTTTAGACATAATTTATGAAAGTGTAAAAAACTGTTATATGCTAATTTTAGCAGGACCTCTCTCTATTGAGGATGAAAGAGTAGAGAAATTTTCCGAAACTAATAAAAAATTGATTAGAGCTATTAAAGAGGCAAAGGATAATGGAGGGATTACTATAGGTGCTGGTGGAGATACAGCTGCAGTAATAAATAGATGGGGAGGGGAAGAAGCTTTTACTATTTTATCAAATGCTGGCGGAGCAACTCTGGAATTAATAGAAAAAGACGGCAGATTGCCTGCAATTGTTGCTATAGAAGAATGCAGTAAAATCAAATAACAACCTTTACTTCCTCGTCAAAAATATCATTAACGGAATTTTCAACATCATCTTTTAAATTTGCTATTGAATTTTCCATTTTAATAACATCATTTTTTAATTTCTCAGCTTCCTCATTGTTTTTTTCAATCCTTAAATTAACATCCTCAAGGCGCTTGTTGAAGCTCCTGAATTTTTCAGGCACTCCAGATAACCTGATCTTGCGGTCTGTTTCTTCCATTTCCGCCTTGAATGAGAAGTATTTTTTCAAAAACTGCTCAAGAAACTCCCTGGTGAATTTCTTAACCTCCTCAGTTGATTTTTCCTTTTTCTTGTCATCAATCTGCAGCTTGTTTTCCTGAAGCATTCCTTCCAGATTTTTCAAAATGTCCAAAATAATGAAGTTCTTGTCATTTGCAAGCGTTTCAATCGGATGCTTCAGATAATCCAGGACAATCTCTTCATGCTCAAATGCTATATGCGAGTATTTTCTCAAAGCCCTCTCCAGGACAGAGAATGACTGCAGGATCTGGCTTTCATCATTGTAAAAGGCAGCTGCCTTATTTTTCCTCTCCTCACTCAACCTTAGGAAATTATTATGCTCATCGCTTTTGTTGAATTTTTCTATTTCCGCCATTATGGAGTCTTTTTCCCCATTCGCAAGATTTAGGTCAGCTTCGGCATTCTTCAAGTCAACAGCCATGTTTATCCTCTGCTTTGTTTTTGACACAAGGCTTTGTATTTTTTCCATCGCCTTGTTGACTGCAACCATTTCCTTGTCATTAAGCGCAGATTTAAGCTCTTTAAACAGCCCGTCAAAATTCTTTAAGTTATGCGCTATCCTGCTTGTCTCGTTGGCAAAAAATTCCTGCAGGATGGTGTAGCTTCTGAAAGTGCCCTTGTTTAAGTCATTAATCAGCTCGTCAAACAGCTTGCAGAAATCAACAAGATAAAAATAGTCCTTGTTGTTGATTTCCATGTGCCCGAGAAAAGAATTTACAACTCTTACGTATGCTTTCCTGTTGCCTTCCATATATTGCTTGGCCTTGAAAGGAATGTTTGGATTCTGCAGCTTTGCATTTTCAAGAACCTCAACATTGATTATTGCCCTTTGAACTTCATCATTGATATTAATCAGCACTTCTTCTGTCTGCTGCCGCACCTCTTCCATCAAAGGCTTTGATTTCTCATTAAGCCATTCTCCCATGCTTTGCAGGCTTATCTCCATTGCTTTCTTGGCTTCCTGCTCTTCATTCTGGAAGATTTTCTTTAAAAATTCAAGCATTTTACAGCTTAAATGAGCTTAGTGCATATAATTTTTACTATTTTGGAGTGGGATAGGAAAGAATTATCATTCGTATCTCAAAGTATACTCACTTCGTCGTGACTTTGAAATACTATTCGTAACGCAAAGCATCCACGGGCTTTAGTTTAGAAGCCCTGTAAGCCGGGATTGCCCCTGCGATAACTCCAATTATAATTGCCAAGAACAAAGTTTCAACCAAAAGGCTTGTAGGAATAAGTGTCCTTACACTCACGCTAGGGCCCAGCCTGTTTAGCAAATTCGGCAGCATCTCGGAAATCACATAACCCAATCCGATGCCCAAAATCCCCCCGACAAATCCAACCAGCGCGGAATTAAGGAGAAATATCATCATTATGTCATAATTCTTGGCGCCAATGGCCTTCATTATGCCAATCTCCTTTGTTTTTTCCAAAACAGATGTAAACATTGTGTTTGCAATGCCAACTGCGCCAACAAGCAATGAAACAAAGGCGATTGCTCCCAAAAATATGTTGATTGTGTCAAGCACGCTGTCAATTACCTCCTGCGTTGATTTTGAAGAAATAATTGTGAAGTCTTTGTTTCTGCTGGTAACATGCCTTGATATCAAAAGCCTTGACTCGATTTCACTTACAATTTGGTCTATTGAATCTGGATCGCTGACTTTTGCAGAGATTGAATCAAACGTTTTTTGGCCAGCACTGCCTAGTATGTACCTAGCCTGATCAATCTGTATAAAAATTCTGTTGTCTTCTCCCCCTATCCCTCCAGATTCTTTTAAGATTCCAACAACCTTGAACAACCTACCATCAATTGTGACTGGCCTGTTTAACGCCAGAGGCTGCTTGAACGTGGATTTTGCAACCCCGCTTCCGACAACTATGACATTTGTATCGCCCGGATTGAGATACCTTCCGGCTTCAAGCTCTGTGTTGACCAAATATTTCCAGGCATATGCATCAACACCTTGTATTGAAATAGAAGAAGTTTCCGCAAGATAAAATACTTCTACTCTTCCGGACACTACTCCATTAACGTAGCTTATGCCTTCTATTGATTTTACGGTTTGCAAATCCTTGTCTGTCAGATTCTTGGATTTTAAGGATATTGACGGGTTGGAAGATGCCGCAAGCATAGCTCCGCTTCCAAGCCCCTTAAATCCGCCAAAAGCCTTCTCAACGCCGGGAGTGATTGTTATCAAGTCAGCGCCTAAACCTCCAAGCCTTTCCTGCACATTTAGAGTTGCTCCTTGCCCAAGGGACACGATTGCAACTATTGCAGCCACCCCTATGACTATTCCAATTATTGTAAGCCAGCTCCTTAATTTGCTGTTCAGCAAAATGTTTAAAGCCAGCTTGAATAATTTCTTGAATCTCATTTCTTTTTGAAGATTCCTTTTTTTCTGTAAAGAACAAAAACCAAGGCCAAAACAATGATTATTGCCGAAGCATAAAATGCATTGCTCTGCCAGAAGCTTTTTTCCTTTGTTCCGGATTGCAGTGGGGCTTGGCTGTCTGTTGAGCTTTTAAACTGGATGGCAACATTTTTTTCGACGCTCCTTCTCTCTCCTGTTGTGTCAGTGTAGTCTATAATCACCTTAAGGTTGTTGTTAGAACTTTGCTTGCTTTGTGGACCGCTGGTTGCCATTGCATTGGGCACTATCTGGAATGAAACAATGGTGTAATCCCCCTTGTCAAGGTTTCCCACTATCGCCGAAGTGCTTCCAATGATTTTGAAACCGCTTTGCTCAGGAATCTTTACAGAAACTGACAAGGCAGGATTATTTCCGGTGTTTGATACAGACAAAGAGGTTTGCCCCTGGCTGCTCTCTGAAAATGCAACATCAAAATCTGTTTCTCCTCCGACAAATATACCTGCTTTTGTTTTAATCAAGGCAGATGCTGCATCGGTAGTTGATTCATATTTCAAGCTTAAATCCAGATGATACAGGCCCGGCTTTGCGTTTACATCTGCAATTACGGTATAGGCCAGCTCGATGGAATCTCTAACATTAAGATACTTGATGTATTTCGTGTCGTCAGAGAAAACCGGAAGAATAACGCCACCTGGCTCCGACCATGAAAAAACCATATTCTGCAAAGGGGCATTGCCTATATTTGTTATAGTGAACTTCATTTCCGTTTCCTTTCCAGGATCTAATTTAGCCTTGTCAACATAGATTATTTGTGCAAACTCCTTGCTTGTGACGTCGATGTTGAAGCTTGAAGTGACCCAGTCTTCATTGTCATGCCTATGCTTCACCTTAAGCTCGTGCTTGCCTTTTACTGCATCCTTATCAATCCTCAATCGGTACCCAACGTTTACGTAATTCTTGTTGCTTTGGTAAGCGTATAAAGTGCCAATTTTCTGCAAAGGCTGCCCGTCAATCACAGTGAATGGATATACTTGTAGCATCTCCAATTCAAGATTATTGACAGTGCCCCCGCCAACATTTTCAACCCTTAGCCTTACCTCTACCGTGTCACCGGCTCTGGCAGGGCTTGGGTTCTGGTTTAGCAAGGTAATTTTAAGTATCGGGGGCTCATTTTCCGCAGCATGAGCAGCAAGCACGCTGATTAAGAGCACTATAATTCCAAGAAAAATCTTTTTCATTTTCATCATCCTCCTTTTATTACTTGACCATCTTTTAATTCAACAATTCTTTTAGCATAGTCTGCAAGCTTTAAATCATGCGTTACCACGATTATCGTTTTTCCTTCCTTATCCCACAAATTTTGCATTAGTTTCATGACATCAGCGCCTGTCTTGCTGTCGAGGTTTCCTGTGGGCTCATCAGCAAGGATTACATCCGGGTTATTGGCAAGCGACCTTGCTATCGCCACTCTTTGCTGCTGCCCTCCGGACAACTGCGATGGCAAGTGGTTCACCCTGTCTCCAAGCCCAACCAAATCAAGAATCTCGCTGGCCCTTTTCCTTGCAACATCAGAAGGCATGTTCTGGAACTCCAAAGGAAGCATTACATTTTCAAGAGCACTTAAAGTTGGAATTAAGTGGAATTGCTGAAAAATAAACCCTATTTTCTTGCCCCTGGTTTGAGCCAAGTCAGACTCATTTAGCTTGGAAATGTCTTTATCGTCCAAGTAGATAGTTCCCTTTGTCGGCAGGTCCAAGCAGCCCACAAGATTCATCATGGTGCTTTTGCCTGAGCCGCTTGAGCCGGTAATTGCCACAAATTCCCCTTGAGGTATTGAAAGGTTTATCCCTCTGAGGGCTTGTACCTCTACCTCGCCCATTTTATAAACTTTCCATACGTTCTCAAGCTTTATGATATTGTGTTTTGCCATTTCAAGTCATTACTCATAACAAAGTGAGATGAAACGCCTTTTAAATATTTCCTAAAACCAACAGAAATAAAATAATAGTGGGAAAAACAGAAATTAAAGGAAAAATGGCAGTTTTTGATTTGTCAAAACCTTTATAAATATCCTCTTTTTTCCAGTTTTAATGGCTTTATTGAGCATAGTGATTGTTATCAGCCTTTTGGCATTGCTCTTTGCAGGCTATCTAACAAGGCAAATTCTTAGCAAGGAGACAGGCACAGCAGCGATGCAGGAAGTTTCCAATGCAATCAAAATAGGCGCTGAGGCTTTTTTGAAAAGACAGTACACGACAATTGCCATTATGTCTGTTGCGCTTTCTATTGTAATTTATGCGGCATATGCGTTTTTCGGAAAAAACCCCGAGCTTGGATGGCGAACAGCTGTCTCATTCATATTTGGGGCAGTTAGTTCCGGATTAGCCGGCATTGTGGGAATGTGGGTTTCCATAAGGGCAAACATAAGGACAGCAAGCGCGGCAAGAAAAAGCATGAACCAGGCATTTGTTGTTGCTTTCAGGGGAGGAGCAGTTTCAGGAATTGTGATTGTTGCAATGTCATTGCTTGGGGTGGGCATAATCTACGGCATGTTTAGCATAGGCATTGACCCAAAAGAAGTCCCATTTTTAATTGTTGGTTATGGATTTACACTAAAGCTGCTGATGTTGGAAGTGACTTGGTAGGCAAAGTTGAAAAGGGCATTCCTGAAGATGATCCAAGAAATCCTGCTGTGATTGCCGACCTTGTAGGCGACAATGTTGGAGATTGCGCTGGAAGGGGCGCTGACTTGTTTGAGAGCACTGCAGCTGAAAATATAGGAGCTATGATTTTGGGAGTTGCTTTGTATCCTGTTTTTGGAATAAAAGGAATCATGTTTCCATTAGTTGTCAGGGCATTTGGATTGGTAGCAACAATAATTGGGATAATGACTGTCAAGCTCAAAAATGAAAATGAAAACCCAATGACAGCGTTGAACAGGGGCTATTACATAACAAGCATTCTGGCAGCTGTTGTATTTTACTTCACCACAAAATGGCTTCTTGGCAACATATTGTTTTTCTATGCAGGGTTGGTTGGATTGGCAACGAGCATTTTGATTGTGTGGATCACGGTTTACTACACAGAATCAGACCCGTTCTTTTTTAAAAATAGTCCTGTAAGAAAAATTGCAAAGGCCTCTTTAACAGGTCATGCAACAAATATAATTTCAGGGTTCGCAGTTGCAATGGAAGCTACCGTATTGCCTGTTATTGTTTTGTCTGTTGCTTTATTGGCTTCATTCAAGCTCGGTGCAATGAGCG
Source organism: Candidatus Woesearchaeota archaeon (assembly GCA_018303655.1). GTDB lineage: Archaea > Nanobdellota > Nanobdellia > Woesearchaeales > GW2011-AR4. The sequence continues at coordinate 3,181 of JAGVXT010000029.1, read as the reverse complement.
GAATATCTCATGGCGGCCTGTATGGAACAGCAATAGCCACAATGGGAATGCTGGCAACAGCTGCTTATGTTTTGGCGATGGACAATTTCGGGCCTATAACAGATAATGCCGGTGGAATTGCTGTGATGGGCAGAGCTCCAAATGAAGTAAGGAAAAGAACAGACAAGCTTGATGCTGTCGGCAACACCACAAAAGCATTGACAAAAGGTTATGCAATCGGAAGCGCTGCACTGGCTGCTTTCCTTTTATTTTCAGCATATTTGGATGATGTTGCAAAGCACATCGGAGTAAAAATTGTTACAGTTGACATTGCAAAAATCGATGTTTTTGTAGGCGCTTTGATTGGTGCCATGCTTATCTTTTTGTTCAGCGCATTTGCCATAAGGGCTGTTGGAGATACAGCATACTCTATCGTAAATGAAGTAAGAAGACAGTGGAAAACTAAAAAAGGAATAATGACCGGCAAGGAAAAGCCTGATTATGCAAGGGTTGTTGACATTTGCGTGAAAGCATCATTGAAAGAGATGATTTTGCCAGGGTTGCTTGTTGTTGCTATTACTGTTGCTGTGGGGGTTGTCTTAAAATATGAGGCAGCAGCAGCCTATCTGATGGTTGCAACAATCACAGGAATTTTAATGGCTTTATTGCTGAACACAGGCGGAGGAGCGTGGGACAATGCAAAGAAGCTTATTGAGGAAGGAGCGCACGGAGGAAAAGGAAGCGAAGCGCACAAGGCTGCTGTCACAGGCGACACAATTGGAGACCCTTTCAAGGATACTGCCGGACCAAGTTTGCATGTTTTGATTAAATTGCTGAGCACCATAACACTTAATCTGCTCTGCAAATAGTCGAATGCGAGAGCTCAACCTGCTCGCGAGAACGCGAGCTCGCGTTCAACTCTCTCGCTCGCTCAGCTCACTGTGCTCGGCATCGCTTTCTTGCCATGTCGAAATCGAAGATTTCGAGCATTCCCGAAAACCTTTGGTTTTCGATAATATCGCGATGCCTCGCCTATATATTGAAAATTTTCAAAATCCCGAAAATCTCCGATTTTCGCGACATTTAACAAAAATGCCAAAAACATACAATAAAAAACCAATACAGCAGCAAAAAATAGCTGAAAAGCGCATAAAATTCCTGTTCCAGCATGCCAAGGAAATGTTCAGGGAAGACAGCAGGATTTCTGACAAATATATAAATATGGCAAGAAGGATCGCAATGAAATACAAGATAAGGATTCCTTCTTCGCTCAAGAAAAGATTTTGCAAGAACTGCCACAAATACCTTGTGCCAGGTGTTAATTGCAGGGTCAGAATCCACAAGCACAGGCTGATTTACTATTGTTTTGGGTGTAAGCATTATATGAGGCATCCTGTAAAATAAAGATTGTTCAACTATTAAATGTTCAGAATTTCTGTCGGGTTAAATAAAGATAAGTAGTTTTGGTTGGTAAAAAACTTTAACTTTAATTCTTCTTACCTGTATCTTGCATATATTCTACTACAATACCAATCATTTTTTGAATTGTCTCGTTACAATTTTTAAAAAATAATTTATCTAAAACCTTTATTCCCTCCTTTCTTATTACATCACTAATTAATGCATGAACAAAAGATTGTGTGGCAGAATTAACATTCTCAAAATCCAAAAAAATTTTATCCTCTTTTCTTATGAATGGCAATATTTCTTTAGCTCTTATTTCTTTAGCGATGTCTTTATTTCCTGCAAAATTTCCTGTTTTTTTATAAATTTTTATTTCAATCATATAAACCTTGGTCTCTTAAATCGTTCCTTTATTTTTTGCTTCTTAGTCCTCCTATAAAAGTCCCTTATCAAATCTAAGATTTTATCAAAATTTGGATGTTGATCGAGGCATAAATCTATACCAACAACAGTACCTTGCCAATAAGGATAATCTTCTCCATGTGAGTTATGGTCTTGCAGAGGTTCCGCAATCAATTTAGCTTCTTTATTTTTTGGATTTTTTAATAACTTATACATAGCATTGCCACTATATATAATAAAGAAATCACGATTTATTTTTGCAAGAGACTTGATAAAAAATAAACCAGCTCCAGCATTTTCTCCCGTACCTCCAACCTTCCTTGTAGTACCTGTAATTCCTGGTGTTAAGGCAAGAGATATTGCATCTAAATCAGATTTAGGATTCCAAACCTTACTTATTGATTTCTTAATTCCTATACCAATATCCACTACACCAATTCTGATAGTATTACTTTTTGGATAATATTGAGCACAAACTACAGCACCAATTTTAGATTGGGCATGTTCAAAAACATTCCTTACTAATTCAGTAACAACATACTTAATAGGTTCTACTTTATCAGGTTCTTTGTGTAATAGGGGTATCATTTCTGTTATAAAATTATCAAGTTCTTTAGAATTCTTAATTATTTGAATTGGTATAAATCTACCTGCAGATCCGTGCTCTTTAATTTCCATCTCGGACTTGAGCTTAAGTAATTTAAATAAACCCATTCTGTGAAAGTAATGTTTTGAAGTTGCAGTCATCTTTTGAAATAAAATTTTCTTATTTTCATGTCGTATTTTTAAACCAAGAGAAGTGACCATACATAAAACTACAGGATGGACTGAAATCCAATCTTTATGAGAACTAATCTCAAGTTCTCCATTTGACGTGTCCATTTTTTTAAGAAAAGTGTCTATATTACCAATCCAAACACTATTGGGTAAATGAAGCTTCATTGTTAAAGGTAAATTAAACTTATATTTAAATGTATCAAAATTACCGGGATTCCCGGTAAAATAGTATATTATTTAATATATACATTATTTCTTTCAATATAGAAAATAATTATATTTTATACTATCAAGCGAAAGCTTTATATATAAGTTATATCACTACGTAGTAACAAATAGTTGGGGGTTTAACATGTGCTTAGCTTGTTCAATTGCAGAAGGAAATCCTAATGCCAAAAACGAGAAAAATATTGATTATTCAGCTAATCAGGATTATAACGGCCAAGCTTACTAGAGGTTAAAATGGAAGTGGAAGAATTATTTTTGGACGAGGACATGGAAAGGATTGAGGAAATGAGAAGTGAAAGGAAGAAGATGAAGGACAAGGATTTCGCTAAATTAATAAACAAGAAAGATCTTTCCGACTTTGAGATGGACGAAATGTTTTTGTAGGGGAAAA
>JAGVXT010000028.1 GCA_018303655.1 Candidatus Woesearchaeota archaeon | reverse complement strand
CCTATGATATGGCGCAACTCAAATACAAGATTGCAACAATTGGATCTCATTCTGGATTGCAGATATTCAAGGGAGCGCATGATGAAGGCTTCAAGACAATTGCTGTGTGCAAAAAAGGCTCTGAAAGGCCCTACAATATGTTTAATTCTGCAGATGAAATAATAAGCATCAGTTCTTACAAGGACTTTCCAAAAATACAAAACGAGCTTATCAAAAAGAATGCCATAATAATACCGCACGGCTCTTTTGTGACTTACATGGGTTATGAAGGGGTTGAAAAGCTCAAGGTTTTGTATTATGGCAACAAGAAGATTTTGAAATGGGAATCTGACAGGTACCTGGAAAGGCAGTGGCTCAAGAATTCCGGGTTTAAAGTGCCTTTATTGTTCAAAAGCCCAAAGGACATTGACAGGCTCGTCATTGCCAAGTTTATGGGCGCAGAAGGGGGCAAGGGCTATTTTCTTGCAAAGAATGAAAAGGACTTCAATAAAAAGATAAAGCCTTACAAGCTGAGAAAATATATAATACAGGAATACATAATTGGGGTGCCATTGTTCATACATTACTTTTATTCTTCCCTTACAAATGAAATAGAGATAATGGGATGCGACATAAGGTACGAGAGCAATGTTGATTCTTTGGGAAGGATATCTGCAAGAGACCAGATAGTTCTGCCGAAGATTGACCCAAGCTATGTGATTGTCGGCAACATACCTGTTGTTGTAAGGGAGTCATTCTTGCCAAGGCTGATTGAAATGGGAGAGAAAGTTGTTGAGGTTTCAAAGAAACTAGCTCCACCCGGATTGTTTGGCCCATTCTGTTTGGAAACAATTTTGACTCCAGAGGAAGAGATTTATGTCTTCGAAATATCAGCAAGGATAGTTGCAGGCACAAACCCATTCATCGAAGGCAGCCCATACACTTGGTTAAAATATAATATACCGATGTCAACAGGAAGAAGGATTGCAATTGAAATAAAGAATGCTATTAAGACAAACCAGTTGAAGAAGGTGCTGGGCTGAAATGAAGAGACTGAACTCAAATACATAAAATATTGTTTTTATATCTGATTTAATATTTGAAATTTGACAAGAAAAATCTCGAACAAGGGATTTAAAAACAAGCTTAAATTGGTATTCATAAAATGATTTCCCGAAAGCAAATCTCAACAAATCTTTGGCAGACGCTAATAAGTGATAATTTTAAATATCAATTGATAATTTATGATATCAAATGAAAAATTATAATATGAAAGAAAAAATAAATAAAAATTAAAAAAAACTGATAAAAAATTCAAAAAATGATTTCACAAAAGCAAATCTCAAAACTGCTGGAAAATTATGACCACAAAAACATAACCATAGGAGTGCTTGGTGGCCATTCTGCCTTGGATGTCTGCAGGGGCGCTCATTCCCATGGCTTCAAAACAGTTGTTGTTGCGCAAAAGGGAAGGGAAAAAACATACGCAAAATACTACAAAAGAAGGGAAGGCATCGGCTTTGTTGATGAGGTCATTGTTGTAAACAAATTTTCTGACATTACAAAGAAAGAAGTGCAGGAAGAGCTAAGGAAAAGAAATACCCTTTTTGTCCACAATAGGTATTTCTGGGTTTACTGCAATTTCAAGGACATTGAAAGCAAATTTATGGTTCCAATCTACGGCACAAGGGACATGGTGAAATTAGAAGAAAGAGACGTGCCAAAAAACCAATACTTTTTGCTTGAAAAAGCACGAATAAGGACTCCAAAAATATTCAAAGAACCGAAAAAGATAGACAGGCTTGTTATTGTAAAAGTAGCAGAAGCGAAAAGAGGATATGAAAGGGCTTTCTTTTTGTGTTCAAGCTACAGGGATTACAGGGAAAAATCAACAGAATTGATAAATAAAAAAATAATAAAAAAAACAGACTTAAATAAAGCAGTTATTGAAGAATATATCATTGGTGCCCATGTCAATTTCAACTTTTTCTACAGCCCCTTAAATGATGAATTGGAGCTGATGGGAACAGATACAAGAAGGCAGACAAACCTTGACGGAATTTTAAGATTGCCTGCAGCAGAGCAATTGGAAGTTTTAAACCATATAAAGCCAAAATATATTGAAACGGGACATTACACCGTTACAATCAAAGAGTCATTGCTTGAAAAAGTTTTTGAAATGGGAGAGAGATTTGTTGTATCTTTACGGCTACTCTATAAGCTATGGTGAAAGAATAGGATTAGAGATAAAGAAAGCGCTTGAAATGGGCAAGCTGGATTTGATATGTACTTAAAATAAAATTTGCTACAAAATGTTAACAAGCAATTATCACAAAAAAGTAAGTGTCATAATTAGTTCAGTCATCATTTTGTATTTGATTATTTATCAATTTGCTGGAAGTTTGATAGATGAAATTTTATTTAGATATAGCCCAAATCTCTTTTCTGTGATTATTTTTTTTACATTTTTAATTATTTATAATGGAAGTATACCATTTGTTTTGGGATTTCTAATTGCAAAACGTTTTAATTCTAAAAAAATGCATCATGTAATTATAAGTTCTGGATTATTTTCGATTATTTCCTCATTGTTAAAGTTAATAATGTTCAAGTTTTCAAATTTTAATGCTATAGATGGCTATATTTTAATAAAATGATACTCGTCCTTAACTTCGGCGCGCAGTATGCGCATTTAATTGCACGCAGAATCAGGGAATTTGGCGTTTATTCTGAAATTTTGCCATGTGACGTTTCTTTAAAAGAAATAGGGAAGCTAAAACCAGATGGCATAATCCTTTCCGGAGGGCCTGCAAGCGTTTATGAGCATAATGCGCCGACTATAGACAGAAAGATTCTTGGGCTTGAAATTCCAATCCTTGGCATTTGTTATGGATTGCAATTAATAGGAAAATTTGTTAATGGGGAAGTTCTTGCAGGAAAATTAAAGGAATTCGGCAAAAAAGAGCTTCATGTCAAAAAAAATGGGAAATTGCTGAAAGGATTGTCAAAAAAAGAGCAGGTGTGGATGTCGCATGGGGACTTGGTTGCAAAACTGCCAAAAGATTTTGAAGTGCTTGCATCAACAGATACATGCCCGATTGCAGCCTTTGAAAACAATAAAAGAAAAATCTATGGAATCCAGTTTCATGCAGAAGTTGCCCATACTCCAAAAGGAAATGAGATTCTGAAGAATTTTGTTTTTGGCATCTGCAATGCAAAGAAGAACTGGCATATAAAAAGCATTTCAAAAAAACTAATAAAGGAAATAAAAAAAGAAGTGGAAAAAAGCTCTGTTATTATGGGCGTTTCAGGGGGAGTGGACAGCACTGTTGCAGCAACCTTGCTGCACAAGGCAATCGGCAGCAGGCTTTACTGTGTTTTTGTTGACCATGGACTGATAAGAAAGAACGAGGCAGAGGAAGTAAAAAACTTCTTTGAGAAAAAGCTGAAGTTCAAACATTTTTACTTTGCTGACGCCTCACACATATTTCTTGAAAAATTGAGCGGAATAACAGATCCGGAAGAGAAAAGGAAAATAATAGGGCATACTTTTATTGGGGTTTTTGAAAACAAGGTAATTGAACTGGAAAAAAAGCACAAAGGCATAAAATTCCTTGGGCAGGGAACTATCTACCCTGACAGGATTGAGAGCGCGCAGCCAAGCAAATACGCTTCAAAAATAAAATCACATCACAATGTAACTTTGCCTGAAAAGATGAAATTAAAGGTGATTGAGCCGCTGAAGGAATTCTATAAGGATGAAGTAAGAAAGCTTGGCAGGGAATTAAAAGTTCCTGCTGAAATCCTGAACAGGCATCCCTTTCCAGGTCCGGGCTTGGCAATAAGGATTCTGGGAGAAATCACAGAAGAAAGATTGAGGATTTTGAAGGAAGCAGACCATATTTTCATTGATGAGCTGAAAAAATCCGGCTATTATGGCAAGACATGGCAGGCATTTGCAGCTTTATTGCCAGTCAAGGCGGTTGGAGTCATGGGCGATGCAAGAACTTACGAATATGTCATCTCCTTAAGGGCAGTCACAAGCGTTGATGCAATGACAGCAGACTGGGCAAGGCTTCCATATGAATTATTGGAAAAAATTGCTACTAGAATAATAAACGAGGTTAGGGGAGTTAATAGAGTTGTTTATGATATTTCCCAAAAGCCTCCTGCGACTATTGAGTACGAGTGAAAAGTATTTAAATGTATATATATAACGACATTGTCATCTTATCGTCATCTTTGTCTTTGCCCTATACTTTATAAGATTTAACAACTTTCTTCTGCCCAACTTTAAGTTAATTCCTGCTGCTTCAGCAGGCGTAATCCCCTTTAGCTGCATGTGAGGGTTCACAAAATTATGAATTATGTGCTTTAAATTCAAAAAACCTTTTGCGCCATTATTACTCCCAAAATTTCTCATTATTTTTATTCTGTCTTTTATGTCTTGGTTGTACCTTTCTATGTGGTTATTGTTATGCTTTAGCCCATTTCTCTTTGCTTTGATTGGAACGCCAAATCTCAATTCAGCAACTCTATAAAAAAGCTTATTGAATGCAGTTCTATAATTTTCAAACTTATCACATACAAATATTATTAATTTTCTTTTGTTTGTTGGTTTAACTTTTTCTTGGTTGTATTTTTCCAATATCTGCCCGTAGCATGTAATTTTTATTTGATTGAGGAATTCTGCGCATTTCTTAATCGTTCTTTTCTCGACGAAAAGATGAGCCAAAACATATTTTGTTTTGCTGTCTACGGCATTTAAGTCATAACAATCTTCTTTCTTTACCTTGACGTATTTTTCATCATAATGAACTCTTCCTTTAATTTCTGGCTTTGAGTTTAAATGAATGGGATTTTAAAAAAATAGAATATTTTTTTATCCATAGGCTAATTGCCCCTCTTGTTACTTTTACTTTATCATGCTGCCAAAGATGATTTTGAACTTTGCTTAATGACATTCCATCTTCGTGCATGTGAACTGCACGAACTATCACAGATGGATTAAATCTCATTCTGTTAAAGCCTTCATCTTTGACAAACCATTTCTTACATTCATAGCATCTGAATTTTTGTTTCTTTCCGGAACTATTTTTCCTAAATCCTTTTCTTGAAATGTCTTTAGAGCCGCATTTGGGGCATTTTAGCTGCATAAAACATCACCAAGACTCTTAAGAAATAGCCACTATATAAAGATGACGTTAATTAAACAATGTCATATATAACTATTCCTAAATGAGATCAAAAGCAATTAGAGCTTTAGTTTTAGCTGTTACAGTTGGCATGGGATATGGTTGCGCAAAATCAATCCCCTTAAACCCAAGTAAAAGTCATGATTGTAAACCCGACAGAGCTACAATAAAGGAAGCCGCCATGTACCTAATGCAGTTAAAAGATAATCCGGTTTTTGCTGTTAATGGGATTCTTATATCATCAGATTCTACAAGTGAGCAGCACGCCAGATGTTTGGACCAAATTCTAAGGGGTTATGATGGCGGAAGATACGGAATTATTCGGCATGAAGAAGATTACTGGGCAATTGGAGTTATGCATTAACAGATTTAAATACCATATCAACACGGGTAGTGGTGCGTTAAAGGTTGTTCTGCCCTAAAATCAGCAAAATGGTGCGGTGTGGTTTTTGTTTTCATAAATTACTTTGGTTCTGGTGCGTAATCATTTGATTTGACCTATTTCTGGCTAAAATGGCTAGGAATAGGAATGAATTGTTTGCAGTTATTGGAATAATAAAAATCTATTTAGAAGCATAAATTGATTTTTACCAATTATCCAAAGGGAGTTTCCCAGTCTCCATCAATTTTGTAGAATATGCATATATATTGTTCAAGAGATTTATAAATTAGGTTTTTTGACCAAGGAAAATATTTATTCTGGCATAAATTTTGCTTACCTACTTCTACTACCACTGAATGTGCTACTTTAACAGCAGATTGTGAAGCATACAACACAATCAAAGGTGAATTATTCATAACTTTTGATTTTATTACTTCAATTATTTTTTCCCAGTCATCATCTTTTTGTACAGGAATTGCTATATTATTCCACAAAACAAGAATCTTTTCAAATTCTAGAGAAACTGCATATTTAGATAATTGTCTTTCGTCTCTTAGATTAATTAAATATTCTAATGTATTTAACAAAACACCAGTTGATGCAATGTGTATTATTTTTAAAGCGGTTATATTATATTTACTATTATATATTTCATCTTTAATCTCTTTAATCCTGTCTAGGTTGCCCTCGGTCATTAATTCATAAAGCATTAATCCTACTTTAATAAATCGGAGATAAGGTGTTGAACCAACACAAGATTTAAATGATTGATAAGTTATATTTTTAGCTATCCTCTTTAATCTCTCTGCTTCTTCAGGAGTCGGCGTAAAACCACTTCGTGTTTTGGCTTTTAACCATATATCTCTAATGTTATCAAGAACTGCTTTTGATAGCTCTTCAAACTTAATTAAACTAGCTCGTGCAAGGACTTCATTTATGTTAGGTTTGTCATCACTCATCTTCTAGAAATTCTTCAATATAACTTGATAAAGAAACAGGTGTAGTGTTTATAATGATGGTAGAACCAGGTAAAATTGAAGCTTCATCAAATTTCACAGGTTTATTAGTGTATCTGCACCAAACAATATTTTGAGTATGTTCTTCAACTACAAAACCCCTCTCGTTTATATCATAACCTAATGCTTTTAGTAAAACTTTCTTTTCATCTTCTTTTAATCTATCGAACTCACTAAAATTGTCAACTTTTGCTATTTTAATCACCTATTGCAATAATTCTTAAATATATAAAGTTTTCTAGTTTATAAACCTTATGTGTGAATGTCCAGTGCTCATTATCATCTTATCAAACAATCCGCACCATCTTTACCTATCAAACGTTAATGCACCAGAACCTCAACACGTATAAGTCCTGTCCTTGACTCCCTTTCTGAAGTTTTCCCAGGCTTTCTGGTACAATTTCTTGCCATGCGGCGTTGGATAATCTCCGGTTAAGCATGCCATGCACAAATCCTTTGCAGGCTTGCTAATGCTTCTCACAAGCCCCTGCATGCTTTGGTACCTTAAAGAATCAGCTCCCAAGTCCTTTGCTATTTTGGCAACAACTTCTTTTGAAGCTTCGCCCTTTCTTGGCTCTCCTTCATACCTTGGAATCAATAATTCAGCCACAGTTGACATGTCAATGCCGTAAAAGCAGGGCCCTCTTATAGGCGGGCATGAAACACGGACATGAACTTCCTTTGCCCCGCCGACTTTTTTAATATAATTGATAAGCTGCTTTGTGGTTGAGCCCCTTACAATGCTGTCATCAACCAGAAGCACTTTCTTGTTTTGCAGTATCTCTTTTAATGCAGTGTACTTGTTTTGCACCCTGTCTTCTCTGGATGAGCCTTCAATGAATGTTCTTCCTACAAACCTGTTCCTTATCAAGCCCTCTGCTGACGGAACTTTAAGTTCATAAGCCATTGCATCCCCTGCCGCCTTTGCAGTATCAGGCACCGGAACAACAACATAATCCTTGTCAATTTTTTCTGTTTCTTGCCTTGCAAGCTCTTTCCCAAGGTTTGTTCTTGTTATATAAACAGATTGATTATCCAAAACAGAGCTTACATTTGCAAAATAAACCCATTCAAACATGCAATGCGCTTTTCTCGGGCTTTCAGCATATTTCTTGACTTCGACATTGCCGTTTTTCACATAAATCAAATGGCCTGGAGGCAAATGCTTGTAATCCGTTACACCGCAATTAATCAATGCATTGCTTTCAGAAGCAGCAAGGAACATTTCATCTTTCCATCCATATACAATCGGTCGGAATCCGTAAGGATCCCGCAAAATTATCATCTCGCCAAAGGCATTCATAAAAGCGATGTTGAAGCAGCCGTCAATTTTCTGCGCCAGCCTTCCAAAAACCTTGACAAGATTGGGTTTTTTTGAGCCCCTCAGCTCTCTTGAGATGTAATGCATTAAAATCTCTGTGTCTGTGTTGTAAATTATATGATAATCTGCTTTCTCCATCAAATGCTGCTTAAGCTCATGGTAGTTCGCAAGGTTGCCGTTCCAGCAGAATGAAAACCATTTCCATTTTCTTCCATGATGCCTTTCAAATGGTTGAGCTAAACTCCTTTCCTCGCTTCCTGATGTTGCATACCTTACATGCCCAATGCCCTTGTTGCCTGAATACCTCTTAAAGAGCTCTAAAGACTGCTGCTTGTCGCTTGTCTTGAAAACCTCGTTTACAGGTCCAAGCTCTTTGTATGTGTCAAGGATCTGCATTCGGGAAGGATTAAAGGTTGTTACGCCAGCGCTTAACTGGCCTCGGTTTTGCTGGTTGAGAAGGAGTTTGTAGAGGTAAAACAGCGCCCTGTTTGCTGAGTCGCCGTTTTCCTTGATGTAAACGGCAGCTATGGCACAATTATGATTTGCTTCACCCTGCATGTTGCCCCCTTATGCCTGTTTGTAGGTATAAGTTTTATATAAATGTTTTGTATTTTTAGCTTAGGATTTTTGGATAATTTTCAATATGGCAAACAATTTAAAAATCAACAACAAACTATATAAACCAATAATCTTAACTTATTATTGTGGTTTCATGAAAATACTTCTAATCGGCAATGGCGCAAGAGAGCATTGCATAGCAGAAACTCTGAAGAAAAATAAGCAATCAATGCTTTATTCCTACCTAAAGTCAAAAAATCCAGGCATCATTTCTTTGTCAAAAGATTTTGAAATTGGCGATTACAGTGATTTAAATAAAATAAAATCATACGCCCAAAAAATAAAGCCTGATTTTGCTTTTATAGGTCCTGAAGAGCCCTTAAGCAATGGAGTTGTTGATTTATTAAAGGAAATGAAAATTGATGCAATTGGCCCAACCAAGAGCCTTGCAAAACTGGAAACAAGCAAATCATTCACAAGAAACTTATTGAGAAAATATAAAATAAATGGAAATCCAGAATTCGGGATTTTTAATAAAAAAAACATAAGCGAAGCCAAAAAATTCATTGAGGGATTAAGCCAGTGCGTTATCAAGCCGGATGGGCTGACAGGAGGCAAGGGAGTTAAAGTGCAGGGAGACCATTTCAGGACAAAAAAAGAGGCATTTGACTATTGCAACGAGGTTTTGCAGTCCCATCCTGCTGTTGTTATTGAAGAAAAACTGGAAGGGGAAGAATTTTCTTTGCAATGCTTGACGGATGGAAAAACAGTTGCTGCAATGCCCCCTGTGCAGGACCACAAAAGAGCTTTTGTTGGCGACAAAGGAAGCAATACCGGTGGCATGGGCTCTTATTCATGCGAAAACCATCTGCTTCCATTCTTAGAGAAAAAAGATGTTGAAGAAGGATTGAAAATAACTCAAAAAGTTGCCAACGCCGTCTATAAGGAAACAGGAGAGTTCTACAGGGGAATTATGTACGCAGGATTAATAAAAACAAAGAATGGTATTAAACTGCTTGAGTACAATGCAAGGCTTGGCGACCCAGAGGCAATGAATGTGCTCCCATTGATGGAAACAGATTTTGTTGATATATGCAACACCATAATAAATCAGCAGTTGCATAAAATAAAAATAAAATTTAAAAACAAGGCAACTGTGTGCAAGTACCTTGTGCCTAAAGGCTACCCTGAAAAATCTCTAAAAAATGAAAAAATGAATGTTGGCAAAGTTCCTCAAAATGCAAAATTATATTATGCTTCTGTTGAGCAGAAGGAAAATGGGCTTTACACGACAGGCTCGCGGGCTGTTGCGTGCCTTGGAATAGCCGATACTCTGGAAAAAGCAGAGAAAATAGCGGAAGAAGCAACGAAATCAATCAAGGGAAAATTATTTCACAGGAAAGATATTGGCACAAAGAAACTGATTGGGAAAAGGATTAGGCATATGAAAATAGTTTTGTCTGAATAATCGCAAACTTTAAATATATTAAATAAAAGTTAGTATACCATGGCTAAAAAAAGAGGCAAACCTAAAGCTAAATCTAAAGCTGTTTCCAGAAAATCGCCTAAAAAAGCCAAACTTCCAAGAATAACATTGCAAAAAACATCGCAAAAACCTATATCCATAATTGCTGAAAAGCCAAAGCCTATGAAGGAAACCCTGCGTGAGCTTGAAATTCTTGCAGAAGAAAAGAAAGTTGAGCAGAAAGTTGATGACATTGGCAAAAAGGAAGAGGCAATAGAGCAAAAGGAAACCGCCATCATCACCCAAGAAAAAAAGATTGAAAAAGAAACAGAGAAAGTAGAAAAGCTGGAAAAGGACATCAAAAAAGAAGTTGCAGCAAGGCCATTGAGAAAATTTACTATAAAAGACTTAAACAAAGGCATAATAGGCGCTTTTATCGGCGTAGTTGCGCATTTTGCATTTATCTATGGAAAGCAGATTGCAAGTGATATAACAATAGTGAGGGCAACCATTCTCCTTGTATTCTCATATATTTTGATAATAATATTAATGTACGAAACCGGTTACCGGGAAATCAGGGAAAAAAGATTGCTTGGCATACTGCCAAAAAGGGCAACGGCTATATATATAACTTCCTTAGTGATGATTCCAATTATATTCTTTTTGTTTAACCAGCTGGACATTTCAAACATGGCAGAATTGTACAAGCAGATAGCGGTAACATCGGTGCTTTCATCTGTAGGCGCAGGCACAGCAGACCTCATTGGAAGGGATTAGAAAGGTTTTTATTAGTTGCCTGAAACTTGATTCTTGATGAAAAATCAGCTAAAGGAATCAATCCTTCAAAAGCGCAATTCATTGTCAAAAGAGGAAATTCTGGAGAAAAGCGAGAAGATAAGAAACAATCTTTTTAATCTTAAACCTTATAAAAGCTCAAAAACAGTGATGTTCTTCGTTTCTTTTAACAGCGAAGTCCATACGCATGAAATGATAGAAGAGTCCTTAAAAAATAAAACTGTTGTTCTGCCGAAAGTTGCGCAGCATGAAATTGAAGCATCTGTTATCATTGATTTTGACAATTTAATTCCGGGAAAATTCGGAATTTCTGAGCCGATTGAAACAATGAAAATTGCCCATAAAAACATTGATTTAGTCTTGGTGCCTGGAATTGTTTTTGACAGGGAAGGCCACAGGATTGGATACGGGCTTGGCTACTATGACAAATTTCTGGGAAAAGTGCCAAAATCAATCAAAATTGGGTTAGCTTTTGATTTTCAGGTTGTTGATAAAATACCGAAAGAAACGCATGACGTGCCTGTTGACATGATTGTAACTGAGAAAAGGGTTGTGGAGTGCAGTAGAAATTAATTCTTTCTTTTCAAAACCTTTTTATATATTATACTACTACAAATCGCTATTTTGGGCCTGTGGTCTAGCGGTTATGACAACACCCTTACATGTATTACTAAGAGCGGTGTAGGTCACCAGTTCGAATCTGGTCGGGCCCATTTGCTTATGCGCGAGTGATCTAGTGGCTATGATAGGGCCTTGCCATTAAAGCAGAAAGGCTCTCACCCGAGTTCGAATCTCGGCTCGCGCATTTATATCTACACAGTCACCAGGACATTAGAGCTTCCGCAGTAGAAATAGCTTCTTGAATTCTCCAGTTTAAGGTATCTTTTCAGCCTGCTCAGCTGCTTTTTTGCCTTTAAAATCCTGTAGGAGCATTTAACCTCGTACAAGTCAAGCCTGCTGCCTTTTTTTGCGATTATGTCAATCTCGCCAAAAGAGCGCTTGGACAACTTTATGGGCACATTCACAGATATAGAATCATACTTGTCCTTAATCTTGTTGCTTAACTCTAAAACATACCTATCGTGTTTAGACAGCTTGATGGGTTCCACCAATAAGCAATCCATTGGGCAGCTGGTTTATATAATTTTCGGTTACCTCTCTGCAATGAATAAATTTATATATTATAAGCCCTGAAAAATGCCCATGGACCCGCACGAAAGGATTTTCAACATAATCTTCTCAAAGGCTGATGAAATCACCTGGCAAACCATAATCTACGAGCTTGTCAAAAGCGAGCAGATGGACCCATGGGACATAGATGTCAGCATTCTGGCCCAAAAGTACATTGACATGCTCAGAGGCTTAAAAGGGCACGATTTCAGGATTTCCGGCAAGGTTTTGCTGGCAGCAGCCATCCTGCTCAAGATAAAGTCCAACAAGCTTGTCGGAGAGGACTTAAGCGAGCTTGACAAGCTGCTTATTGGCGTTGAGGAAGAGATGGAGGAGCTTGGCTTTGAAGAAACAAATGAAATTCCTAAAATGGATGAAATAGCGCAATTAATCCCAAGAACTCCCCAGCCAAGAAAAAGAAAAGTGTCAATATTTGACCTTGTTGAAGCATTGGAAAGGGCTCTTGAAGTCAAGAAAAGAAGGCTGCTTAATTCAATCCCCCCCCTCAATCTTGAAGCCCCAAAAAAGAAAAAAGATGTTACAGAAATAATAAGAGAAGTCTATGGCAGGATTAAGTCTTTTTTTATAAGCGCATTGAAAGAAACGCTGACATTCTCAAAATTATTGCCTTCTGAATCAAAAGAGGACAAAGTCCACACTTTCATTCCTCTATTGCATTTGTCCCAGCAAAATAAGATAGAGCTTGTGCAGGACATTCCTTTTGGGGAAATAAAGATTTTGCTGAAAAGAAAGGAAGAGGAGCAGAAGGTGGAAGAAAAAACAGAGACTCCTACTGAAACTACAACTTCTTAAAAATCCAAATCTTTTTAAAACCAAAAGTAATATAAAGTTTAAAAAATAAATTCTAAAAGTGGTTGATACAGCAACAAGCATATGTCCGCAAACTTCTCCACCTACCTTGATAGAAAGAATAAGGGAATATGATCCATTCCATCAAAGAAATATAATGCAGTTAGATGCTTCCGTAAATAATTATTGGCAATCAACCCTTGGTGGTCGTTTATCGTCAGGACTCCATTTAATGTTAGAACTTCAACCAACAGGAGTTTTTGCAGATAGTATTTCTGAATATTCGAAGTTATATTCACCATTAGGACTTAGATTGGATTCGCATTTGGTAAGGGAAACTTATGAAATGTTAAAACAAGGTAAAAAAGCACAATTTAATGGAAGATTAATTGTAAATACGGACTGGTTCGTATTACCACCCGGAAATGTATTTACTGGAAATTTGGTAGGGAGATTAAGTGTAGATGGTAATTCTTATGATGTTGGCTTTTATGCTCAGCTAGGTTCGGGGTGGGGACCAAGGCTTCAGTACATTCGGAAAGTGCAGTAAGTTATTCTACCTATGCAACCCCCGAAATCTTTTTAAACACCCATTTATTCTAAAAGGCTATAAACAGGGTGGTTTTTTGCTCAAGGAACATTTCAAGCTAATCTCAGGAACCGCAAACAAGAAGCTGGCTGAAGAAGTAGCTAAAATACTAAAAATTCCTTTGACGCCTGTTGACGTAAGGAAATTCAATGACGGCGAGATATACTGCAGGATTCTTGAAAGCGTAAGGGGATGTGATGTTTATGTAATCCAGCCTACATCATCTGATGCAAGCCATAACCTAATGGAACTGTTGATAATGGTTGACGCACTTAAGAGATCATCTCCTGACAAGATAACAGCAGTCATTCCATACTATGGCTACTGCAGGCAGGACAAAAAAACAAAGCCTCGCGAGCCAATTACAGCAAAGCTTGTTGCAAATATGATTGAAACAGCCGGAGTTGACAGGGTTATAATGTTTGATTTGCACGTTGCACAGGTACAGGGCTTTTTTGACATCCCAAGCGACAACCTTGATGTTATTCCCATTTTTGCAGATTACATAGCAGGCAAGAAACTAAAAGACATTGTTATTGTAAGCCCTGATGCAGGAGGCGCGGCAAGGGCAAGGTCATTTGGAAAATTATTGAATGCGCCAATTGCAATCATAGACAAGAGAAGGCCTGAGCAGAATGTTGCCCAAGTTGAAAATGTCATAGGCGATGTCAAGGGCAAAACTGCCTTTCTTGTTGATGACATAATAGACACAGCGGGCTCGATAGCAGAGGCAGCAAATATACTGGTAAAATTCGGAGCCAAAGAGGTTTACGCGCTTGCCACACATGGAGTTTTGTCAGATTCAGCAATTGAAAAGATAAGCAAGTCCAGCATAAAAGAAGCGATTGTAACAAATACAATAAATATTCCAAAAGATAAAATGACCAGCAAGCTGAAAATAATATCAATAGCGCCTTTGCTTGCTGAAACTATCAAAAGAACACACGAAGGGCTGCCAATGGGCGTTGTTTATGAGGAAATGTATAAAAAGCTTGAAAAGAAGCTAAAGTAATATGGAACAAAAAGAAAAAAAAGTGCAGGAAATGTACATGGAGTTCAAGATGCTTGACAACTACATCAAGCAGCTGCAGAGCCAGCTTGAAATGATAACACATCAGCTGATAGAGTTGAATGCAACCAACAGCAGCTTAAATGAATTTGCAAAGCTTGATGCCGGAAAAGAGATATTTGTGCCGCTAAGCTCCGGAATTTTTGCCAAAGCCAGCATCAAGGACACCTCAAAGCTGCTTGTGAATGTAGGCGCAAATGTCGCTGTTGGAAAAGACATTGAATCCACAAAAAAGCTTATTGAAAGGCAGATGGAAGAAATAAAAAAAATCCAGAAGCAGATGGTAAATGACCTTGAAAAGATGACCCATCACGCTGCCCAGCTTGAAATGAAGCTGCAAGGAATGGCTTCAGAGGAATAAATGTTCTTATTTTGTTATTTTTAAAATGTTCAAATTTTTAAAGGAAAAGCTGAAAAGCGCAATCTCGAAGATTTCTGAAGGCGTTGAGAAAGAGGGCAAGGTAGAGGAAAAAATAGTCGAAAAGCCTGCTGAAGAACCTCCAAAAGAGGAGTCAAATGCGAGTGAGTTGCCTGCGAGTTTGCGAGCAGGCTCGCAAACAAGTCGAAGTGAAACTCGCTCACAAGTCACGGGATTTTTTGCAAAATTAAAGGAAAAGTTTACAGGCAAAGAGGAAGAAAAAAAAGAAGAGGAACATGTTCATCCAATAAAAACAGAAAAAAAATACGAAAAGCCGAAAATAACAGGATCCGAAGAAGAAATTCAGGAAAAAACTGAAGCAAAAGAAGAGCTAACAATAGCTTACAAAGAGTCGGAAAAAAAAGGCTTCTTCGCAACTATAACAGAAAAAATAACAACAACCAAAATTGACAATGCGCAGTTTGAAAAGCTGTTCTGGGAGCTGGAAATGGCGCTGATGGAAAACAACGTCTCTGTTGAAGTCATCGAAAAGATAAAAAATGACCTTAAAGAGCAGCTTGTTGAAAAGCCAATAAAAAGGACAAAAGTCGAGGAAACCATCCAGGAGACATTAAAAAATTCTGTAGAAAAATTGTTTGAAACAAGCACTATAGACTTGATTGAAGAAATAAAGAATAAAAAAGAAAAGCCATACATTATAGCTTTCTTTGGGATTAATGGAAGCGGCAAGACAACAAGCATTGCAAAGCTTGCGAACATGCTCAAGGAGGAAAAAATCTCATGCGTTTTGGCTGCTTCCGACACGTTTCGCGCAGCTTCTATAGAGCAATTGCAGCAGCATGCTGACAAACTGGGGATAAAAATGATAAAGCATGATTACGGCTCTGACCCGGCTGCAGTCGCATTTGACGCCATAAAGCACGCAAAGGCAAAAAGCATTGATGTTGTGCTTATAGACACTGCAGGCAGGATGCACTCAAATACTAATCTTATCGACGAAATGAAAAAAATAATAAGGGTTGCAAAGCCTGACCTGAAAATATTTGTTGGAGAAAGCATAACTGGAAATGACTGCGTTGAGCAGGCAAAAACCTTTAATGAAGCAGTAGGAATTGACGGTATTATTCTGGCAAAGGCAGATATTGATGAAAAAGGTGGAGCTGCTGTCTCTGTTTCTTATGTTACAAAAAAGCCGATTTTATTTTTAGGCACAGGGCAGAAATACGGTGATTTGCAGGTTTTTAATTCTGAAGTTGTAATGAAGAGTCTGGGACTGGCCTAGTTAACTAAACTCAATCTTCCCGTCAAAACAAATTCCCTTGTGCAGCTTTACAGGCCTCCAGTCGTCAACAATTAAATCTGCCTGCAGCCATTCCGCAAGCTCTTCTGAATTGCCGATTGTGGCGCTTAATCCGATTATTTGCGCATTTTTCAATAATTTTTTAAGTATTGTGAGCAAAATCTCAAGTGTCGGGCCTCTTTCAGCATCATTCAGCAGATGAATTTCATCCACAACTACTGTTGCAATGTTTGTAAGCCAGGGGACATGGTGCCTTATCAAGGAGTCAAGCTTCTCTGATGTTGTGACAATCAAATCATAATCTGCAAGAAATGGGTCTGCAGAATCAATATTTCCTATGGACAGGGCTATTTTTGCAATCTTGTCATATCTTCTCTTGAAGTCCCTGTACTTTTCAGATGCCAAAGCCTTCAACGGCACGATGTAAACTGTTTTGCCCTTGCCTTCAATAATTGATTTAAGGGCTGCAAGCTCCGCAATTAATGTCTTTCCAGACGCTGTTGGCGTGCAAACCAAAAGATTCCTGCTTTTTAAAAGCCCTTTTTTGATTGACTTTTCCTGCGCAGGCCTTAGAATTTCTATTTCCTTCTCAAGAATTTCATATAATTCCTCCGGAATCTCCTTTTTTATTGATTTAAGCTCCATAATTCAGAATATTGCTTGGCTGTTTTTAAAGATTATGCAAAACTTTAAATAAGCCTGTTTTCATATTATCAATATGGGCATCATAAGAAAAGACTACATTCTCGACAGGTGGGTTTACTACGCTACCGAAAGGAAAAAAAGGCCCAGGGAATTTAGTGGTGTGGGGGCAAAGGACAATGCAAAAGTATGCTTTTTCTGCCCGTGGAATACCCATTTGACGCCTCCTGAAATCGGAAGGGTTGAATACAAAAACGGATGGAAGCTGAGATGGTTTTTAAACAAGTTTCCGGCTGTTGAGATAAAAGGCAAGCCAATTATCAAGCCAAAAAAATACCTTTCTGAAGGCGCATCATATGGCGTTCATGAGGTTATTGTTGAGACGCAGCACCACAAGTCCCAGCTTGCGGACTTGCCTGTGCAGCAGATAAGGGAACTGCTTGAAGTGTACAAAGTCAGGATAAAAGATTTAAGCAAGCTGAAAGACATAAAATATGTTGAAATTTTCAAGAACCACGGCAAAGATGCTGGCACATCACTTATGCACAGCCATTCGCAAGTTATGGCATTGACGCAAATTCCAGCTTTGGTAGCGGAAGAATGCAATGCAATAAGAAAAAATAAAAAATGCCCGTATTGCGAAATAATAAAACTTGAATCAAAGTCCAAAAGGAAGATTTTCGAGACAAAGAATGTAATAGCATTCGCGCCTTTTGCATCCCGCTTTAACTATGAGGCATGGATTTTTGCAAAAAAACACAAAAAGACAATGGAAGGACTGGAGGAAAATGAGCTGATGGACATGGCAGCTGCGTTAAAAAAAATTATTGTAAAACTGAAAAAAATCAATGTTTCTTACAATTTTTTTGTGCATTACTCTCCTGAAAAAGAGAACCTGCATTTTCACATTGAAATAACCCCAAGAATTGCAACCTGGGGCGGCTTTGAATTGTCAACAAATGCTGTTATAAATTCTGTGATGCCTGAGGATGCTGCAAGGTTTTATAGGAGATAAAATGACAAAAATCAAGTGTGATAAAATAATTATATTTTCTATTTTAACCTTAAGCATTTTGATGGCCAGTTGCAGCAATCAACCCCAAGCAAAACAAGATGCCTATTTTTGCGATGAAGATTCAGACTGTGCGGTTAAGGACGTTCATAATTGCTGCGGCTATTACCCGAGATGTGTGAATAAAGATTTTACACCAGACATAGAAGCAGTAAAGCGGGAATGTGAAAGAAGCGGAGCAGCTTCTATTTGCGGATTTGCCGGAATTAGCCATTGCAAATGTGAAGAAAACAAATGCATAAGTATGCAATAGTTTAATTTTTTTATTTCTTCGCCTTCCCCTGGGCAGCAACAGCCTGTATCTTTGCCTCAATCTCTTTGGGATTGCCAAGATAATAATGCTTTATCGGCTTCAGATTCTTGTCAAGCTCGTAAACCAGCGGAATTCCGGTTGGTATGTTCAGGTTCACAATTTCATCATTGGAGATTTTGTCAAGATACTTGACAATTGCCCTTGAGCTGTTGCCGCTTGCCACAACAAGCACCTTTTTGCCGGATTTCAGCGCTGTCGCAATCTCTTTCTTCCAATATGGCAAAACTCTTGCAACAACATCCTTCAGGCACTCTGCCAGTGGAATGTCTTTTTTGTTTAGTTCCTTATATTTTGGATATTTGCCAGGGTACATTGCATCTGTTTTTTTCAAGGAAGGGGGCCTTATGTCATAGCTTCTGCGCCACTTCAAAACCTGCTCTTCCCCGTATTTAGCTGCCATCTCAGCCTTATTCAGCCCCTGCAATGCCCCATAGTGCCTCTCGTTCAGCCTCCACGACTTATGGACAGGAATCTTTGCCAAGCCCATCTCTTTTAGGGCTATCTCCGAGGTTCTTGTGCATCTTCTCAAGAGGTTAGTGTATACAACATCAAAAGTATAGCCTTCTTTTTTCAATATCTGCCCTGCTTTTCTTGCCTCTTCAACACCTTTATCTGATAAGTCAACATCAACCCACCCTGTAAACCTGTTTTCTCTGTTCCAAGTGCTTTCTCCATGACGCAATAAAACAAGTTTAAGCATTTTATTTGAAATTTTATTTTTATTTTTAATCTGTTTTATAACTTTGCAAACTTCGCCTTTTTCCCAAGCTTTTCCTCAATCCTCAATAATCTGTTGTATTTTGCAGTCCTCTCGCTTCTTGCAGGTGCTCCAAACTTGCTTTGGTTTGCTCCCAACCCGACAGCCAAATCTGCGATAAAGCTGTCTTCTGTCTCGCCGCTCCTGTGGCTCACAACAACATTCCATTTATTTTTGAAGGCTATGTTTGCAGCGTCAATCGACTCCGTTATCGTTCCAATCTGGTTGATTTTTAGCAACAATGCATTGCATGCCTTGCGCTCCAATGCCCTTTTAATCCTTCCAATGTTTGTGGCAAGCAAGTCATCGCCAACAATTTGTATCTTTTTGCCCAGTTCTTTGCTGAAAAGCTGCCATACGTTCCAGTCGTCCTGTGAAAAGCCATCTTCAACAGATATTACCTGGAATTTTTTAATCAATTTTTTATAGAAATCAATTAATTCCCCATTACTATATTTTTTATTGATTATTGCATATTCGTTTGTTTCCTCATTATAAAATTCGGATGCAGCGCAATCCAAAGCAAGTTTTATTTTTCCGCCATATCCGCTTTCATCAATTGCCGCCAGCAGCAATTCCAGTCTTTCTTCAACATCAGCAATCGGAGGCGCAAATCCCCCTTCATCGCCAAGCAATGTTGCATTTGCACCGTATTTTTTCTTTAAAATGCCTTTAAGTGTATAATAAGTTTCAACACCTGCCCTTAAGGCGTCTTTAAAGCTTTTAAAGCCAACCGGCATTATCATATGCTCCTGTATGTCATTTTCAACTCCGGCGTGTTTGCCGCTGTTTATGACATTCATCTGCGGAATTGGCAAGATTAATTTTTTAGAATTTGATAGTTTTTGAATATACTCATAAAGCTGCTTGCCGGAGCAAATTGCACCTGCCTTGCAAACAGCCATTGAAACACCAAGAATGGCATTTGCCCCAAGCTTTGACTTATTCTCAGTTCCGTCAAGCTCGATGAGAATATTATCAATTTCCCTTTGCTTTCTGCAGTCCAGTCCAACAATCCTTTTTGCTATTATTTTGTTTACATTAGAAACTGCTTTCAGAACGCCCTTGCCATTGTACCTTTTTTTGCCATTGTCCCTTAATTCCAATGCCTCATGAATTCCTGTTGAAGCTCCGCTCGGCACAATCGCTTTTGCGCAGCAGGAATTGGTTGATAAATTAACTTCAACAGTTGGATTGCCTCTTGAGTCAAGAACTTCCCTTGCTTTAATCTTTTTTATTCTAAAGTCCAAAAATTCCACCATTTTGATATAAAAACTAGAAATCAAGATATATTTAAATATTTCTAATTAGCCAATATAATCCACGTCCATGCCAAACCTTTTCTGAAATTTCTTCAGCGCAATCTGCTTTGTGACATCGCTTAGCTGCTCTGTCTTTTTCAGTATCTCGCTCTCTATGTCTTTTATCTCCTTGTCAAGCTTGTTTATGTCTATCTTCAGCTCCAGCTTCTTGTTCAGGATATTGAGTATTTCTTTCGCGCCCTTGATGCCAAGGTACATGGGATGGCCATAAGTCTCTGCCAAAAAGGAAATCGCCTCCATATTTCTTCTTGAAGCCAGCCCGAGCAATAATCCTGAAATCCCAACAATAGGCCCAACAACTCCATAAAGCTTGTTGCTTACGAGCTCGCTTTTGTACCTGTCAATGATTTTTCTTGTGTTGCCTGTGCAGTAAACCTTTGGATTTTTTGGAATGTCCGCTAATCCTATTCCTCCTAATGTAATGACTTCTTTTCCGTTGAATTTCTGCACTATATCAAGGATTTTGTCTGAAAACTCATAGGAGCTTATCTCGTCTATCGGCTGCACATCGCCCCCAAGCAGCAAAAGGTCCCTCTTCCCGTTGAACCGCTTGTAAAACACTTCAACAATCGGCAGCTCAACAAGATTGTCTTCATTTACAAACACCGAATGCGGAAAAGTGTATGATGTTATCTCATACAGTTTTTTTGCCTTAAGCTCGTCGATAAGAAAGTCAATAGCAATTTTGCCAACGTTGCCTATGCCGGGCAGTCCCTCTATGAAAAAAGGCTTGTTCAGCTTTGGAATTTTCCCGAACTGCATAATCTTCCAGTAATTATCTCTCATAGCAATCCTCTTTTAACATACTGCTCAATTTTTGCTTTTCTCTTGTAAGAACTGAACTTGTCATTTGGGGTGTATTTTACAGGCCTTGAAAATAATGTCTTATTCCCGCAATCGCATGTTTCCTTCATTGTGTACTTCTTGCAATTGCCGCACTTGAAAATGTGCCTCATCATTGGAAAGTTATCATGTAAATTTTCAATTCTGAAAACTCGTGTAACGGGTTTTCATTATGCTGAGTCGCGGTTGAATTCCGCTGTTCCTGCGTGCTTTATTACATTGCTTATCGCGCTTTCTGTTGCATTTTTCATAAGTTTCTCAGCTTTCTTGTAGTCAGGTGCCTTGACCATGAACCTGTAGAGCCCTGAGCCAAGATAATTTATGCTTATTTCGTTATTGGCAGCCTCTTCAGCCTTCTTCAGCGAATCCTTTATGATATCTATTCCGTTTGGGTCAAATGTTGTTATCTTAAGCTTTCCTACAATCTCAACTTCTGTCGGCTTTATCCTTTGTTTTATAGTTTCGTCGATGACCTTCAAATGCTTTTTGTCTGCGCCAAGGCTTTCTAGCAGCTTTTCATCTTTTAATACCTCTTCAAAAAATGCATGAAGCGAGGCATAATTTTTTAATATTTTTTCTGAAATTTCCTTGTACAGCTGCTCTGTTTTTATGCCTATTTTTCCGGCTGCTATCTCCACTATCTTTTCCGCATTCTGCTCTCTTTTAATGCCGTCAATTTTCCTTCTTTTTTCTGATTCATTGACCCTTCTTAAGGACAGGTCAATGTATCCCTTTTCCTTGTTTATCCTCAAAACCTTGCATACAATCTTCTTTCCTTCTTTTACAAAGTCCCTTATGTTCCTTATTCTTCCGGGAGAAACTTCAGAAATATGTATCATTCCGCCTTTGCTATACTCGTCCATGTCGACAAACACAGAATGGAACTGCACGCTTGTAACCGTGCAGAGAACTAAGTCGCCTTCTTCTGGAAAATCCTGTTTTTTAAAAAGCATTTTGCATTATTCAAGCACTTCCAAAATTCTTGCCTTTACCCTGCTCTTGCCGCCTGTGGGTTCTGCAAGCAGCTTGCCGCATACAAGGCAGTCAACCTTTGTTGCTGTCTTTCCAAAAGTTATCTGCTCGTTCTTGCACTTCGGGCACCTTATCTTTATGAACTTGCTTGTTGGTTCCTTTATTTTTGCCATTTTCAGTCTCTTTAAAAGGCTTTAAGTAATTTTAGTCCATTTATATACCTTTCTCTTTAACAATAATAAAGATTATATACAGAATAATAAGAACAAATTGCATGTTAACTAATAAAAATAAGTCAGCTTATGCATTACTCTTTATATTTTTTATCGTCTTTATTTTTATTGTGCTGAAAGGCTTGCTAACACCCCAGCCCGGAGACGAGAATGTATATTATTACATGGGAAAATTAATCGCCGAAGGCAAGCTTCCATACAAAGATTTTTTCTATGCGCATCCGCCGCTGCAGATTTATTTAATTGCTTTAATCTATAATATATTTGGATTTAATATTGTTGCCTTAAAGGCTGTTCCGTTGATTTCAACCTTAACATCTGCATTTTTTATTTTTAAAATAGCCAAAAGATTCGGCAACAGCGAAGCAATAATCTCTTCTTTATTGTTCTTATTTGCTTACAGTACAATGTTTAATTCTGTCTTTTCATTCGGCATAGATGTAGCAACTATGCTTTTGGTGATTGGAGTTTATTTTTTATGGAACAAAAACAGCCCTGTTTTGGCTGGCTTGTTCTTTGGATTTGCAGGAATCACAAGGCTGTTAAGCTTGATTCCAATCTTTGTTATTTTTGCTTTTGGTTTGCTGTCTAGCAAAAAGAATTTTCTTAAATTATTGTCGGGCTTTTTTATTGTTTTTTTAATAGTCAATGGGATTTTTGCCTTATTTTTAGGCAACAATTATGCAGAACAGGTTTACAAATATCATCTGTTGAAAAGTTTTGACAGCAGGGAAAATTTTAAAGAGTATTTTGACATCGTAAAATTAAACTGGATTTTGTTCGCATCAGCCTTATTGTTCATTTTTGTAAAAGACAGAAAACATATTAATACTTTTGCAATTGTATCGGCTGTTTATTTGGCATTCTTAATCTCATTAAAAAAAATTTTCGGGTTTTATTTTATTATAGTCTTCCCGTTTTTAGCCGTAATCGGCGGATACAGCATCATAAGGTTGTTTAAGCAATTTAATTTAGTTAAAAAATGGAAAGCCCCCATCTTGATTATTTTGTTTTTAGTTTTTATATGGGATTTCACATCAAATGCGATGTTCTTGGAGAAAATAGGCTTTACGGGCTTTGAGAGGGGCATGGAATTGATAGGTTTTGTAAACTCCGCATCAAGCAAGGACACTCTGCTTTTTGGCGATGACTCTGTTGTTCCATTGCTGGCATTGGCAGCAAACAAAAAAATCGCTTTTGATTTCGTTGACACAAACAACCAAATCTTTTTATCCGGCTTAAGAGACCTGAACAAGGTTTTGGCGGATTTAAAGGGCAAGGACATAATGTTTGTAATAAGAAGTAAACAAGGAATTTCTTATTTCAGCGAGATAAAAGAATTTTTGAACAAAAACTGCGACTTCTTAAGCCAGTTTCATGATAAAATAGAAGGAAGCTATCTTGTTTATAGGTGCAGTTGAAGTTTTTTAATTTAAACAAATCAGAAAATATATTTTTCAATCACTTAAATTCTATCTTCTTTGCCCTGAAGCCTTGCCTTTGCACATGCATTTTCTTGCAGACCTTGCACTCATACCTAAAGTCAGTTTTTTTTGTCGATTTCTTGCCGGTCATCTTGAATTTGCTTATTGCAGGCTTTGAATATCTTCCTAAATTGCCCTTGCCCCTTGCCCGGCCCCTTCTTCTTGCCCTTACCTTTGAGCCGTAAGTCAAAGAGCTTGGGTTCTTTTTCTTTGTAATGGAGATTGTATGCTCCGTGTGCTTCTTGCAGTAAGGGCAGTACCTATTTACGAGTTTGGGCATCTTCATGAGAAAAAGTATCAATACACCATTTAAAAACCTTTCTGATGCGTTTTTAAGATTTTTATCGTCTATAGAGAATTTTGAAATGTATTAATTTTGTCAAAATTCTCTAAGAGAACTTTGAATGAAAATGGTAAAACAATGGATTTTTCAAAGTTCTCTATAAAATATGAATTCCTACTCTTCCCTGATCTCTTCAGCCCTTCCCTTGCCTATAATCACATCAGCCACTTCTGCAGGCAGGCTTGCAATGTCCTCTTCATCAAAAGGGCCGTACTCTTCCAGCTCAGGGCCTACAAATTTCGGGACAGGATGCACAAACCTGACTAGCCTTACGGGCTTTTTCAGCTCAAGGGCTGTTTTGAAATCCGCTTCTGTTTTTTTATTCTCAAGCGGCTTGCGGGAAGGCAAATCACTTGGCTGCATAAAAGGCATTTTTTCATTTAGCACGCTGTACAAAATTGCATCCCTGTATGTGTCAAGCAAACCCGTTAAAGCGTCAAAAACAACCTTTTCTTCCTTCAATAGCGCTGTTGTGTCTATAAGGCTTGATTTTGTCCTGCTCCTGTCAAGCGCTATGCTGATTATTTTCTTTTCCCTTCTTTCATAAAGCTCCTTTATGATTTTGTAAATATTTTCAAGCTGCCTTTCTGTCTTTCTTCTCTCTTCATTGGCGAACATTGAGTCATTTTTTGCCTCAATTATCTTTTTTTTGTCCTTGATGTAGCCAATCACGTCATTGAAGAATGTAGGCTCAAGCTTCTGCAAATCCGTTCTTTCCTTTTCCCTCTGCAAAAGCTCAAACAGAGTTTCATAAGTGATAATAACTTCCTGCGGCATTTTCCCCCAAATGGGAAGTATTCCAAGCTCTTTAAATAATTTTTGATTAAAGGAAGGCACATAGTAAAGGCAACAAATAATTGAGCATAATTGTTGCCTTTACTTTGCTTGCGAGTTCACGAGCAAGCTCGCGAACAACTCGAACCTCGCATGTCACTGATTTTCGAGCACTAGAAAACCATAAGGTTTTCTTTGTATTACGAATGGATAACTATTGCTCAATGATTATTATCCGTGAGTATAGATACCTTTTTAAAACTCCATTCCGTGCTGTTGGCTATGGCAGAGCTTGTATTCAGGGACTTGAGCTTTGAGAAAGACAAAGGCAAGGTAAAGGTTAATTTTCTTAGATTATTCTACACTTATCTGGAAGAAGACAATCTTAGCAGGATAGCCCCTTATGAGGTAAACAAGCATTCAATAACTTTCAAGAATGTTTCCGAAAACAGCGCAAGAAAGAAGTTTGAGTTTTTGTTGTTTAACTCATTCAAGAACTTAAAAAACAGGCTTAACAACAAGAAAACAATATACATACACCAGTCTTCCGGCATTCCTCTTATCGGGACAAACTATTTTGGCTTGATTGACCGTGGCACAAATATAATTGAAGTAAAGCCAATAACAAGCTGCAACATAGGCTGCATCTTCTGCTCTGTTGATGAGGGGCCTTACTCAAGAAGAAAAGCAGATTTTGTTGTTGAGAAAGACTATTTAGTCAATGAATTCAGGAAGATTGTTGAGTTTAAGGCAAGCAGCAACATAGATGCTCATATAAATGCCCAGGGTGAGCCAACTTTATACGCTGACATGGCTGAATTGGTAAGAGGCATAATGTCAGTCAAAGGTGTCAAGAGAAGCTCAATAGACACAAACGGCACTTTGCTCACAAAGCAATATATCGACGAGCTTGCAGACGCTGGATTGACAAGAATCAATTTGTCGCTTAACGCCTTGGATCCTGAAAAAGCTCAGAAGTTAGCTGGTTATCCTTATAATCTTAACAAAGTGCTTGAAATCGCAAGATACCTCCCAACCAGGATGGACTTGATAATAGCGCCTGTTTGGATGCCGGGCTATAATGATGAAGAGCTGCCAAAGCTGGCAAAATTTGCTGAGGAGATTGGAGCTGGCAAAAACTGCCCGCCAATAGGCATACAGAACATGCTCAATTACAGGTTTGGCAGAAACCCCGTAGATTCAGTTCCAATGGAAGATTTCTACAAGAAAATGAGAGAGCTTGAGGAAAAGTGTAATGTACGGCTTGTTTTTGACAAGGCAGCTTTTGATGTTGAAGAGCTGCCGGAGTTCCCAAAGCCATTTAAAAAAGGCCAGGTTATTGATGCAGAGATAGTCTTGCCAGGCAGAATAGGCAATGAGAAGCTGGCAGTCGCTAAAGACAGGCTTATTTCTGTGCCAAACTGCTATAAGGAAGAGGGAAATGTAAGGCTAAGGATTAAAAGGACAAAGCATAATATCTTCCTAGGAGAATTGCTGGATTAAAAACATTTATATATAAGTTCTTACTTTTCTTACTTTTAAGAATCAAAGGTGATTATAATGACATTGAAAGAATTAAAAACAGTAAAAATAACATCAAAAGGGCAGATAGCAATACCCAAAGATATAAGAAAAATGGAAGGTTTTAAGGAAGGCTCAAAATTAGCATTGCTTGCTTTTAACGACCATGTCGAGATAAGGCCATTGGAATATCTTAAAAAAGCAGACTTAAGGAAAGAAGGCATATCAAATTACATTATGAGCGAGAGTTCTCTAGCGAAAGAGTGGCTTACAGAAGAAGAGGATGAGGCATGGAAAAACTTGTAAAAGGAGACGTAGTTGTTCTGCCTTTTCCATACTCAGATTTAAGCTCTTCCAAGAAAAGGCCTGCATTGATTATTGCAATTTTAGGGGGCGATGATGTTGTGTTATGCCAAATAACAAGCAGGCAAAGAGATGATAGGTATTCCATTAACCTTAAAGATGCTGATTTTAAGCAGGGAAAACTTGATTTGGAAAGCTACATAAGGCCTAACAGGATCTTTACCGCAGACAAATCAATTATTTTATATAAAATTGGCTCGCTAAAGGAGAATAAAATTCAAGAAGTGATTGAGGGTATTATAGAAATATTAAAGCAATAGAGTTTACTATTTTAGTCAAATTTGCTCTTTAAATCTTCATCAACTTCTTTCAGCATTTCCTCTGTAGATTTGTTAGATTTTGCCTTGAATTTCTTTAATTTTCCAAAAGTGTCTTTCAGAGAGTTTAATTTGTTCATATTATTCTAAAAAGTAAAAACAAGAATAAAATAAATATATAAAAAAGAAAGAAAAATAAAGGGTTTAAACCCTTAAACTGTTGCTGGTGCAGCAACTGTCAACTGGTTGTTTACTTTCTTGACGGTTACTTTTGTGCCTTTTAAGTTGGCTTTGTAGTCGCCGTAGTTAGCTACAACCTGCGCTGCGTTCCTTGTGTCTAATGCTCCGTATCCTGCTACTAGCATAGCCACATTGCCATTGGTGTGCTCCCATAGCTGAATCATACCTTCTCCAGGCGTGAATCCTGTTGTGCAGTCAGTTGGGTTGCCCATAACTGTTGCAGATGCTGCGTTAGCGCATGGTCCTCCTACAAGGATTGCGTTCTGTGCCTTTACATCAGAAACCTCTGATGCTAGCTTTGCAGCTCCAACTTGGATCCTTTGAACAGTTACTGCGTCTGTTGTTGTTGCTCCAGACTCACTGAATGAAGCTCCTTTGGCTGCAACGTAAACCTGCGGGTACATTTGCGATTCTGGGTAGTCCACAGTTAATGTGCCTGGGTCGCTTGATGGAGAATCCCTTGTTATGAATGCCCCATAGCTTGTATATCCATACTGGACATTTGTCTCCCCATCTGGTGTTCTTTCTGTCAACCTTGTTCCTCGTTGGCCAGCTGTAAATGCAGTTAACACTGACATTGCAACCTTTGTGCTGGAATCTGCACTTAGGTTAAGCGCATAGTCCATTGCTCTCAAATCTTCTATAGTGTCTTTTGCATTGCCTTCAAATTCAGCATCTGGTGTTTTTATTGTTATAACTACACTGTTTGTTATACCAGATGGGTCAGTTAGGTTAGTTAATCCAATTTCTGCACCATACTTTGTGGTAATGTTGACAGTTGAGTTGACGACAGCGTTTATACCACCGCTTGCATCCAAATCAACCAATATACCGAAGTCATTTACTAAGATGTTACCCGATAAGTCACCATCGTTCGTACTATTACTTGTGTTGTATACCCTAAAATCAGCACCGCCGAGTTTCAATGTGGCTAACTGTTGGCTTCCACTACCTGTACCTGCTGAATAAGTTTGCTCTATTGTAGTGCCGCTTCCCACATTCTTAAACTTAAGCACGGGGTTGTCAGCAGTTACTTTGTCAGCGCCTTTATACTGAAGCACATAAGTCTTTCTTTCTCCTCTTTTTCTAGAGCCGTCTGTAACAACAAAGTACGCATCCTTTTTTATTGTTACGTTTTCCATGTTGATGAATGGCTTGTCTGAGTCGCCGAATAACGCTCTGCTTGCTGCTACTGCTTTCACAATCGGCACATCAACCTTGTTGCCGTCTCCATCTACAAACTCAAGATTGTACTGGCTTGAACCACTTGTTTTAACTCTTATCTTCTCTGTGTTTACTTTTGTCAAGCCTTTGTATTCGATGTCCCAGTTCTCTGTGAACAATACTTGAGGCTCTGCGCTTGTGCCGCCTTCCTGTTTGATTGCGTCACTAAGCTTTTTTCCTGAAGCTACAAAATAGTTGTCATCAGCACTCATGTTTACATGAATTCTGGTAATTTTAAAGGTTGAGTTTGTGTCAGAACCTTCTATAATTACTACTGCATCATCTATTGTATTGTCATCCACTTTTAGGGCATTACTAGAATCGACATTAGTTATGTCTGTATCCTTTAGCTCCAATTTGTTTGCCCCTAAGAAGAATGTTGCGCTATGGATACCTCCTGCATAGTCTTGGTACAGCACATCTGTTACTCCAACAGTTGTCCCGTCTGCCAGCTTGTCAGTGTCCCCATCCTTCATTTTTCTTGTTGTCTGACCATTAATGACAAACTGCGCTTCGTCTGCATCAACAAACTGCAGTGTTACCTCATAGTCTTTTCCGCCAATTGTGTATGTCTTTGTCTGCTTTTCTATCATTGTGTCTTTTCCTGCACCGCCCATTAGGGTTAATACAACATTGGCTCCAAGAGTTGTTGTTCTCTTTGCAGTCACTATTGTGTATTTCTTGCCAAATAATGTCAAATCAACATCCTGAAAGTCTGTCAAGAACA
The DNA here is from genome assembly GCA_018303655.1 of Candidatus Woesearchaeota archaeon. GTDB lineage: Archaea > Nanobdellota > Nanobdellia > Woesearchaeales > GW2011-AR4. The sequence goes on along the minus strand of JAGVXT010000028.1, from coordinate 30,232 downwards.
ATCCAGTAGTTGATGCTGAGCCAGCTGAGTCATCAACATCACTTTCCAATGCTGTTGTGAACTCTATCAAATACCTTGCTATCTCTCTCCCAGATTTGAAATATAGAAAATCTGCTGTAACATCTTCATCATTTTCACTGTATGTTACATAACCACTTTCTATTACCCCGTCTCCTCCTGGCCCTAACAAGTATAGGTACTGGTTGTATGGTGATGTAACTTTATTGTTTGTAATAGAGCCGGATGCCAATGCTTTTAAATTGCTTTTATCAACATATGTGGTAATATTTCTTATTGTTTCATAGGCGTCATTTGCCGCTACTACATCTTCGCTTAATTCCAAGTGGTTTGATGTCCCTACTTTCCATGCATCGCCTTCAACTGTAACAGCTCCTGCTGTTGTGGTTGCCACTTTCTTTGTTGCTGCGAACTGCAAGCTTGAAACTATGTCAGAAATACCGATAACATCTTCTGCAGCTGCCTTGTCTCCAACGACTAGAACTCCGCTGAATTTGCCGTCTTTAATAAACTGATTTGGATACATTGCCAAATCTGCTGCTGCGAATACGCTTGAGCCAACCATAATAGCTCCTGTTCCTAATGCAATCATCCTCTTTATAGCTTTTTGAAATCTCATCTTACAAACACCTCCAAGTGTTTTTTTGTTTTATTTTTATCGTATAATATTTCTTTTAAATACTATACTGTGTAGGAACACCTCTTGCAAAGCGTTCTTAATCAACTAAATTAATATTATTCATATTTAAAGCTTTTGGTATTATCACATACTCAAAGATATATATTTTAGTATATATATAACGTTTTTACGTACGAAAATAATAGGTTTATCATGGGTTTTATATATCTTTGGTTGTTTTCAATATTGTAATTTGGTATTAAACAACCTAAGAACTAACAATTGTTGAGAAATTAACCTCAACCGGAATATCTAGTTTGATGTCTTTAAGATCTTTAGTTCGTTTTTTAAAACCAAGAATACCAATACTTTTTACTTCTTCTGTTTTTTCATCTTTTCTAAGGAAAACTCCTTGTCCTAACTCAGAAGCATAACATTTCGACGGTTTTCCTACAGAGATTTCTAAAAAATCCCCTTCCTCATCATAATAAACTCGCATTGGTCCTTTCATTTTATGTTCCTAACAAAATATGTTGTGATTATAAAGCCATGGTTATTTAAATACTTAACGATTACGAGAAGGTATTTTGCTTCTGATTCTCTTTCTTTAAAATATCTGTAATAGTATCTAACATTCTCGTCAAATTCATAAGTGGTAATTTTAAGAGGATTTTTTAGCGTTTCTTTTATATTTTCAATGTAAGGCGCGACTTCAGGATGCTCTTGATTGAGATGCTTCCATCTTTCATCTGAGAGGTGAATTTTCCTGCCAGATTTGTCTTTAACCTCAAAAATCCACGCCATAAACATTAAATTATTAATTTCTTTTTATTGCTTTCGCTGTTTTCAATATTGTAATTGCCTTAAATTACAATTCAATCCTTTTGATTCCCTTGGCTTTGTCAAAGTGCCTGTCTAAAGAAGCCAATTCTGTTATGCCATGACTGTTCATGCATGCAACAACAAGACTGTCATCGAAATCCAGCTTTTCTGCTTTTGATATTTTAATTGCATATTCCAATTCGTCGAAGGAAGGAATTAAAATCCTTAAATTGGGGCAGCTGGTAAAAAATACCAGTGCATTTTCTAGCTTTTTGTAGTCTTTAAATCTATTTTCTATTCCAATAAGGCAGGCATAAACCAAGAAGTCAGTGGTAATCCCAATTTCATCATTGGTCTCCAAAGATTTCAGGAATCTTTCGCATTCCTCGGCTTTGTAATCATCGAAAAATATTTCAAGAAAGATATTTGCATCTATGAATGTTTCTTTGCCCATAACTTGACAGCCTCGTGCTGTAATTCTACAGATGTTGTTTTGCCTTTCAAATCGCTTAACATACCCCTTACCAATTTAAATGGGTCTTTGACTTTAGGGACTTTTGTAGATTGCTGCATTACCCAATTTCCTAAGGCCTCTTTTGTTGCCTTCTGCAAAGAGCCTTTTTGATAGCCGTATTTCTTCATCGCAGCCTCCCTAAACTTATTCTCTAGCTCCTTTTCCAACTCAACTTTTAATACCATAAGTACTTATATACTTAAGTACTATATAAATCTTTTGCTTTGAATTCGCTTAAAACAATAATTTAAATAATTACAAAAATTTCCCGTATTCATGCCCAATCCAACAATCTCTTTATGCATGATGGCAAAGAATGAGGAGAAGCTTCTAGAACAATGCCTGAACAGCGTCAAGAGCATAGCAGATGAAATAATAATAGTAGATACGGGCAGCACCGACAAAACAAAGGAGATAGCAAAGAAATTTAATGCCAAGATCATAGACTTTAAATGGCAAGATGATTTCTCTGCTGCAAGGAATGAGAGCATAAAGCACGCTGCAAAAGAATGGATTCTTGTGCTTGACGCTGATGAAACATTGGATGAAGACGGCTTAAAGGCAATAAAAGGTTTAGTAAATGACAAAGAAACAGACGCTTTCCTGTTCCTTCAAAAAAACTATACAAATGAAACAAATATTGCAGGCTTTGTCAATGATGAGCACAAAAGGAATGGAAAGGCTTATTCAGGCTGGTACGGCTCTTTTATAGCAAGGCTTTTCAGGAATAAAAAAGGCTATCAGTTTCAGGGAACTGTCCACGAGCTTGTCGAGCCGTCGATAGAGGCAAAAAAGGGGAAGATTGCTGCGGCATCGGTGGCAATTCACCACTACGGCAACGCAGACGAAAAGGCAAGGAAGGAAAAGCTGAGGATTTACCTTGAGCTTTGCAAGAAGAAAGCAAAGCAAAATCCAGACGCTAACCCATATTTTGAATTAGGAATTTTATATAAGGAAAACAACAACATTGAGGATGCAATAAAATCACTGAAAAAATCAATTGGCTTAAACCCAAAGCACAGCATGGCTTTGTATGAGCTTGGGATTGTATATGAAAAGCAGAAAGACTATGATGCAGCAATTAAAAACTATACTGAATCATTGCGGATAAAAGAAAACAGCGAGGCATTTCAAAGCCTTGGAGTTTGCTATCTGAAAAAAGGCATGCTGCAAGAAGCTTACAGGAATCTTACAAAGGCTATACTCCTCAACCCAAACAAATATACTATATATAACAATTTAGGGGCTGTTTTTGAAAAAATGGGAAATTATGATTCAGCGGTGCAGATGCTGGAAATAGGCACAAAGATCAATCCCAACAATACTATTGGATTTTACAATCTTGGCATTGCCCTTGACAAAAAAGGCGACTTTGGAAAAGCAATTAATGCCTATGAGAAAGCTGTCGAGCTTGGCCACAGCAAAAGCGAGGAGATAAAGAAGAGGATAAAGCAGCTGAAAGGCATTATCACAAGCTTGCCAAGTTATAGGTATGGGTTTAACGTAGGCGGGTAAAATAGTAATCTTTAAATACTAATTTCTCCTACCATCATAATACTATGTCAATGACCAAAGTAACTAGGAATTACCAAATTACAGTACCACGCGACGTTAGGGAGATGGCTAATATAAAAGAAGGCGATAAATTAGTTATTACTATGGAAAAAGGCGAGATAAAGATGAAAAAGTTTGACGAAGATATTTTTAAGAGGGCATTCGGAAGCTGGAAGAATGCAGGCATCAAGGATTCTGTAAAGTACGTGAGAGACATAAGAAAAGAGTGGGAACATAGGGCGAAAAGGCTTGGCTTAAGATGAATAATCTTGTTCTGGACACAGACATCTTCATTGACTTGTTAAGAGGCTTTGAAAAAGCCAAAAAATATTTTGAGGAATTGAACAGAGAAGACAACATAATATATTACTCTGCTGTTACAGAAGTTGAATTGATTAGCGGAAAGGAATGCAACAAAATTGAAAAAAAAGCGGAAATAGTTGAAATTCTTTCCCAATTTTCAAAAATTCCTGTTGATAACAGAATAGCTGTTAAAGCCGGAGATTTCAGGCGCGAATATGGAACAGCATTTGCTGACGCAGTCATAGCAGCAACAGCTTTTGTAATGAAGGCAAATTTAATAAGTAGAAATATTGACGATTACAGAAAAATTGAAGAAATAACCTTAAGAGTTCCGTATTAGTTAATTCTTACCCTTCCAAAATCTTATAAAACGTGTCGAAGATAGGCGTGTCAGTCACTGCAAGATTATACTGCAGATTAAGCTTGTTGCAAACCTCCTCTATTTTTGCGCAGTGGGCATCAAGCTGCTGCTGGTACTCCATCCTCATCCTTGGGCTTACAAAAGTCCTCAAAAGCCCTTTTGTTTCGCTGTCTATGAGCTTCATGTCCCCTTCCATTTTCAGTTCTTTCTCAACCCTGTCAAAAACCTGTATTATCTTTATCTCGTGGTCTCCTAGCAAATAGAAAGCTTCCCTTATCTCCTCAATGTTTACAAGAAAATCGCTTGCAATCACAAGCATTGACTTGCTGCCAATCACCTTTTTGTACTGCCTTATCGTGTCAAGCAGCTTTGAATAGCCTTTTGGCTTTATTGAATTAAGGTGCTGCACCATTGCAGCAAGATGGCTCATGCCCCTTCTCGGCTGGAAAATCTCAAGCTCGTCTGCAAATGTGGAGAACTGGAATTTTTCATTGTCTCTCATAGCAAGATACGCAAACCCAACCCCTATCATTGAAGCGTAGTCAAACTTGCTTAATGGCTTGCCAAAGCCCATTGAAGCGCTTCCATCTATTATTATATGCACAGTAAGGTTTCTTTCCTCTTCATGAACTTTGATGTAAAGGTTGTCTGTTCTTGCATAAACCCTCCAGTCTATGAGCCTGACATCATCACCTGGAGCATAAATCCTGTAGTCCTTGAAAGTCAGCCCATGCCCCCCGGCTATTGATTTTCTGGGACCGCTTAAATTGGAAGTAACTCTTTTTTTGACAACAAGATTAAATCTTGTCAATTGGTCCAGAAACGAAGTGTCAATCATTTTATTTGATTAATTTTGAATTTTTAAATTATTTTAATCCGCTTCGCAATTCTTGTGCTCGGCATTTCTCCGATTACCACATCGAAATGCCTCGCCGATTTATTCATTGAATAAATCGAGGCAAAAAAGTGAGTGAGTTCGCAGTGAGTTGCGAGAGCTCGACCTGCTCGCGAGAACGCGAGTTCGCGTTCAACTCTCTCGCTCGCTCATCTCCCAGCTCACTCGCATGTCACTGGCAGACAAATTTTGCCGAGTCTAAATTATGTCGCGAAGCGACGGATTAAAATCTTTATTAATTTGTTTTAACTATTTTTTTACTTTATTTTGTCCAAAATATTCTTTATTGCGTCGTCTTTTGACATTCCTTTCCTCTCAGCTTCAAAATTCAAAATTATCCTGTGCCTTAATATAGGATAGGCAAGCATGTTTAGGTCCTCGTTGCTTACATGGTTCCTTCCCTGTATCAAAGCCCTCGCCTTTGAAGCCAAAATCATCCCAATTGATGCCCTTGGAGAAGCCCCATATTGTATAACTTCCTTGTTTGCCCTTGTTGCAAGCACAATCTTTACTGCCCTTTGCTTGATATCATTTGCAATAGGCACCTGCCTCACCAGGCCCTGCAGCGTCAGAAGATGGTTTTTGTTCAGCATAACTTTTAATTTTTGATCCTTTAATTCAGATGCGTACTTGTCAACAATCTGCAGTTCCTGCTCGTAATTAGGGTACACCACGCTGATCTTGAGCAAAAACCTGTCTGCCTGAGCTTCTGGCAATGGATATGTTCCTTCCTGCTCAATCGGGTTTTGTGTAGCAAGCACAAAAAAAGGAAGATCAAGCTTGAATGTGTTTGTCCCGACTGTAACTTGCTTTTCCTGCATTGCCTCCAGCAGAGCGCTTTGCGTTTTTGGAGTAGCTCGGTTTATTTCGTCTGCAAGCACAACATTTGCAAAAATCGGGCCTGGCTGGAACTTGAATTGCCTTTTGCCGGATGATTCTTCTATTATGTATGTGCCTGTTATGTCGCTTGGCATCAGGTCAGGGGTGTTTTGTATCCTGCTGAACTTTAAGTCCATAAGCTGCGCAAGAGTTCTCACCATCAATGTCTTTGCCAGTCCGGGATATCCCTCAAGCAGCGCATTGCCGTCGCACAATATCGCTATGAGGATCTGCTCGATAATGCTCTCCTGCCCCACTATAATCTTGCCAGTTTCTTTCTGAAGCTCGTCGAAAATCTGTTTGTAATTTTTCATAAATAATTCACCTCAACAGTTTTTTGTTTTTTAAATTTTATTTTTTATTGTTTAACTAATTTTCCTTTATTATCATCATCCCTCAGCCAGTTTCTTAAAGTAATTCTTAACAAGCTCCTGCTGCTCCTGCGGAATGTTTTCCTCGTAAGCAACTGTTTCCTTCACAGCCAGCTCTTTCGGAAAAACAGTCTCAAACTCCTGCTGCGTGGCCTCTCCATCTTCCCTGACATTCACCTTGAAGTCAACAGGCTTAATCCTGATATTCAACTCCTTATCGCCAAGCTTTGCCACGTCATTTTTGCCGTAAATATCCTCGCTTGTGTTCAGCTTTACAGCGACAAAATTTCCAACACCCTTAAGATTTTTTGTATCAAATATGTCAGGCACTTTCTGCCTTGCAAATTCCAGAAGCTTCAGGTCCAATGTAGCGGCAAATATTATCATAAACGAGAGTATGATGGCTGCAAATATCTTGTACGATAATATTTTAGGGTTGATGAACATTGACAGGCCGACATTCTTCATTTCTGTTGTAACTTCATACTCAAGCTCCTCAGCGATTGGATTGTTCATCCCGACATTATCTGCTGCTGTCCTCAACTTTTCCCTCAAAGGGGCGTATTTGCCTTCTATAATGAGCGGCTTTGAGGACTTGGAGCTCATGTAGGAGTAAAACCCAAGATACATCAAAGAAGGTATGGAAGCAAGCAATGGATGGAAATCCATGACCGACAATATTAGGTAGAATACTAAAAATACAAGCGTTGTATTGACAATATTCTCGAATAATATCATCTCATTCAAGGTCTTGTTTATTTCCTTTACAACATTTGAAAATTGTTTCATTTTATTTTAGCAAGTGCTCTCCTCAGCATCCACTTTGCTTTTCAGGCAGTCAACTTTATTGTTCAGCCTTGTCACATCAGACTTAAGATTTGAAACCTGCCTGTTCAAATCCGCAACAAGCTGCACTTGCGCAGACAACTGGCTTTGAGTTTCGCTTAATTTTGCAGTTGTGCTTGCCAGACTTGCCTTTGTATTGGCAAGTTCCACCTCAAGCTTTTTCTTAGCAGTTTCAAGCTGGCTCCTTTCGCTCTCTGTTTCAACATATTTTTTGCTCAGGTCTTCCTCTTTTTGCCTTTTCAGCTGAAGCTGCAGGCTTGTTTCGTTGAGCTGGCTTTGCTTTGACTCAAGCTCCTTGGACACCCCTTCAAGCTCATTAATTTTTATCTCAAAGCTTTTTGACACGTTCTTGAAAGTAGTCTGGTAATAAACTGTAAACCCGCTGAACATCAGCAGCGCTGCAACAATCAGCAGAAGCAGCCCCAAATTAACATCCCTCTTCATTATTGCCATTTTATCCTCTTTTTTGAATCATCTTATTTATCCTTTAGGTTTTCCCTATACCTTCTTATCGCTATCTCGCTCAAAAATAATATCATAGCAGCAATGGCGAAAGGCCACCTGTAGTCTGTTGAATCAATTTTTATTCTTTTCGATTTTGCCTTGATGAACTCTATTATTCCTTTTGTATCGCTAGGGTCAAAAATTTTTCCATTTGTTTTTTCAACCAATGCTGTAAACTCATTGTTAATGCCGAGGTTTGCGTATTCATCATTATAATTTACCGCGAATGTCGCCCCTAAAATTTCCTTGTATCCCATTTCTTTTGGATTGTAGGCTGATGAATACAAATTTATATCTATTTTGGCAAATGCAAGCTCATTAGCCTGGGGCATTTCCCTTGAGATTACATTTACGCTTGTTGGCTTTCCAAGCACAGTGTCTCTTACAGTAACATCATAAGATTTTTTTCTTCCTAAATCCCCGATTGCCCAGTTTATGCTTTTTGTTATCAGCTTTGAATTTTCCTTGTTCAGCAAGTCACCTGCCCATTTCACTCCATCATCAGTTGTCAATGTAACAACTCTTCCAAGCCCAAAGCGCCACACTACAAGTATCGGGATGTTTTTGTGGGTTGTGACAAGCAGCCTTGCAGAAGGCTTTGGAACAGCATAATTGTATCCAGAGACTGTTGCGTGCATGTTGTCCAATGCAAGCGTTATGAAATGAGTTGTGTCAATCGGCACAAGCGTGTTGTAAAATTCTTCGCCTTTTGCATCATCCTTGTCGGCAAACTGCACTTTTAATTTGTTGGAAGCGTCTGTTTTGTAATAAATGCCTTCTCCAAGCGCAGCTATATTGCCCAAAAATAAATTATTTTCAGTGGAAAGCGCGTCTGTGTCTGTTCCAACTCCAACAGTAAATACTTTGGTACCTTTTGAGTTGATTGTCCTTACAATGTCCAATGTGTCCTCCCTCAGCTTGCTGTAGGTTGTTTTGCCGTCGCTGATAAAAATGATGTTCTTGCTGCCTCCAACCTTGCTCAGCATTTGAAATCCGCCCTGGATGCCTACATTAAAGCACGATTGGCCGTCAAACTTTAGCCTTGATATTTTTTCTTTCATATCTTTTTTAACCTCTTTTAACGGCTTTATCCCGGGCAAAAGATCAAAACCCTGGCATGGAGTATATCCAAAAGCAAGAGCCCCTACATTGTTCTTCTCGCTTAAGCTGTCCACAACGCTTAAAGCAAGCGCTTTTTCAACTGCAACATAGTCTTCAGTCCCCTGTGATATGTCAATCACAATCACAATGTTGATGTCGCTTTTGTTCTGCTCCTCGCTTGCGCCGATTTTTATCGGAAGCAGCGTTTCAAGCAAAGTTCCTTTATAGCCTCCCCTGTCAAAGGAATTTTCACCCCCTATGAATATGAGGCCGTTGCCGTCAGACACGTAATCACTTAGCAAGTCCATGTAAGGGTTTATTTTTGACGCCCTTATGTCGTTGAATAGTACAGCCATGTAGTTGGACAGGTCAGAAGGCAGAGAGTTCCTTGTGTCAAGCTCGTATATCTTGTTTAATTCCTGAGCCAATGGCGAATTTTTTTCCGTCACATAAAGCACTTTTGGCCTTGGCACTATCTTTATGCTCTTGTAAAACACATTGTTGTTTTTGAAATAATCTTCGTTTCCAACATCAAGAAGCTTTGCTGTGAGCTTGTGGTACTCGCCTTCTCCAAATTTTCTTGAAAAGGGGAATATCCTTGACGCGCTGTCCTGCTCTTCCATTATTAGTGTTGAATCGTCGACAGTAACCTGCAGCGTATAAGGTATTTTTTTGCCGACTACAGACACTTTAACAACAAAATCCCCTTCGGTGTCTTTTATAAGCTCAGGAGGGCCGTCAATTGTAACGCCAACATCGCTGTTAATTGCTTCCATGCTTAGCGTACTTATGGAAGAATTTATTCCGGATGCAAAAAGTATTATGTCGCCGAGTAGCTTGCCTTCGTTGTTGGCGCCGTCGCTTATAACCATGATATTATCATCTCCTTCAATGTTATTTAGTATCCCGTTTCCAATAGCTGAATGCTCGCCGCTTGCAATTGTCCTTATGTTGACAGGAATTAAGCCTTCCAATTTCTTGTAAAGCTCGTATGCAATTCCAGAGTTATACAATGCCATCGAGCTTGAATTGTCCACAAGAATCGTTAAGCGGGGGTCGCCGGGAACTAACTTGCTCTCAAGCACAAATGGAGATGCAATTGCTATAAGCAGGAAAACAAGCGCCAGGCTTCTGAGCGTCAGTATTATCCTTCTGTCTGTCTTCTTTGACTTAAGATAGGCCTCAAACTCGAACCTGTTGTTAAACTTCACAAAGGTTTTTCTTGTAAACCAGAAAATAAGCAAAAGGACAGGTATGATTGCTATAATAATGTAATAGTACCTTACGCAGTATTTCGAAATGCAGTAAATTCTTGTATAATCCGGTATTATAAATGCCATTTTGGTTTTTTATTTTTTAATTTAATTTTTTAATCTGTCTTCGACATAAGATTGTGCTCGCCCTCACTTTTTTGCCAGTCGAATGCGAGGCTCGCAAGACTCGCTCGCCAACTCAACGTTCGGGCTCGCCCAGTTATTCATTAAAAAATCACAAGCGGTTCGCTTTCTTCTTGCCTACTTTCAAATGTCGATAAATCGCAGAGCGATTTTCGATCATGCTCGAAAATCTTTGATTTTCGACAAGTCGCTCTCGTGATTTTTAAAATATTTTTAATATGTCTTTATTGTTTTATTGCCTCATAGGTCGCCTCTTCTTTTTATGTAAAAAAACTCAGTAAGCATGAACAAAAAAACAAACGCCAAGATTGTAAATTCAAGGTTGAAGTCGTGCTCCTTGCTTTCCCTTTCAAGCAGCTTCTCCCTTTCCTCATGATTTTCAACCTTTGACGGCAAATTTACGTCCGATTCCTTTTCGTCAAGGAGATTGACTGCAAATTTCTTGCTGTCGAACTCGTAAATGCCGACTTCGTCCATCAAAAGCTTCGAGGTTGTCAGTGTTGACGAGGGAGTTTTGACTTTCTGCTCGTTTATTGTGGCAATCCTTCCTGTTTTATGGTTGAATTCCTTTATGTCCTCTGTCCCAATCATGAAATTTATCAGCAAATTCCAGAATATCGGATAGGATGGCAAGGTATTGAAGTCGCTTGTGTCGTCCAGAATCCCGTAATAGGCAATCTTGCCGCTTTTCTTTTCCCCATAAACGATTAATGGCGTTTTGTCGTTAGCAGACGCAAAAGTTATCGCTCCCTTTTTTGCATCTGCTCCAAAATAAGAGGCCGTTGTTGTAAAGCACCTTTCTTTCTCGAACTGCTTTGTTATCTGGTTTATTGTTTCAACGCAAACTTTTGTCGGCTTGTTTATCTTAGTCCTTAATTCGACTGCAAGCAGGTCTCTTGTGTTGATTTCTTTTGAATCTTCCTGAACGGCTATTATCGCATTGCCCCCTTTCTCAACATAATCTTCAATATCCTCAAATGTTCCAGGCACAATGCCGTCCCTTTTGTTTACATTATTTATTTTGTAAACTATTACCACATCGTGCTTGTACGGCTCAATTTTCTCTTTTTTTGTGTTTATTGTGAGAACAGGGGGATTTACAACATTTAATTCCACATCCTTTGCAGCCCCAAGCGCAAGCTCAAGATTGCTTGACTTTTCGTTTGTTATCAGCAAAACCGAATTTTTTATTTTGGGGGGAGTTGCTATGTAAGCAGCATCATCAGCTTCCAAGTCATCTTTTGGCTCAAGCTCCACTTTTGATATTCCTGCCGGAGTGTCAAAAACGAAGTTTTCAATGGAATTAGCGGCAATAGTTACTTTTGTTTGGGTTATCTCTTTGCCGTCCTTGACAATCTTTATTGTAACTTGTTTTGCCTCGCTGTTGAAGTTTTTCACATAAACTTTTGTGTTGTATTTTGTCACCTCAAGCCTTGTAATTCCTGTGTTTTTTGCTTTGTTCGATGCATCGACAAAATCAACTATCTTGTCCTCTGAGGACAAGGTTGCCCTAACAACTTCTATGTCAGGCCCTTCTGTGGCAATAAAATCGCTTATTACAACAATTCTTCCGGGCTTGTCGCCTAGAATGTCCTTTGCAAGAAGCAGCGCATCTCCAAGGTTTGTGGTTGTTGCGCGAGGCTTTATTTTTGAAAGCACGTCAAGCGCTATCTTCGAATTTTCATTTTCCAATACTATCAATGGCACGTTCTCAGCCATGATTATGCTGTTCCTTCCGCTTAACGCTTTTTTTGCCTGCTCCAGCGCCTTGTCGAATCTTGAAACTCCCTTTTCCTTTGCCTGCATCGAGGCGCTCACATCAAGAATAATGACTGTATTTTCCAGCGTGACATCATACTTCAATTTTACAAACGGCGCAGCCGCAACCAATGAAAGGCCCAGAATTGAGAGCAGCTGCAGCAAAAACAGCAAATTTGTCATTAATTTTTGAAAAAAGGAGTACTGCCTTGACTTTTTGTTGTCCTGCAGCACAAACATCAGCGATGGAATTATTTTTTCCTGCGGCTTTGGCCTCCTGAGATAAAGAAAAACGAAAACAGCGACTGCTATCAGCGCCCACAATCCAAACGGTCTTTGAAACGGCAGAGTCACCATTTTATCATCACTTCCCCCTTTTTTTATTGAATACAAAAGCTGCCAGCTCTTTTGGATTTATAATGTCCTTGACCAGAACCAGCGCATTGTTCAGCCTGTACCAGTAAACTTCGGATTTTGAATCTATCTTTAAGTCCTGCCTTCCCTCTTTGGGAAGCGTCAGCTGCCCCTGCTTTGTCAGCCTCGCCTTTCCTATAAACTTAGCTTCCATGTTATTAATCTTAATATTTTTAATAAAAATACATTTATTTTTAGAATTATTAAAAGTAATATTTAAAGCTTTCGGTTTTTTGGATTAAAGTAGAAAGTTTTAAATACAGGCTTTATTTTGTTTTTATTATGAATAAGTTGATTGTATTTTCATCAGACAGAACTTCTAACGCCCTTACAGCTACTTCTACAACTACAACAACAGCTTAAAAAGCTACCCATTGTTCAAGATTAATTTTCTTTTTTGTTCAATAAAATATATAAATTAAACAAAAATCAACAGCAAATATAACAAATGCCAAAAATCAAGATAACACTGCCGGATGGAAGCGTAAGGGAATATCAAAAAGGAATTACAGCAGGAGAAATAGCATTTGATATAGGGAAAAAGCTCGGAGAAGATGCTTTGATTGCAAGGGTAAACAACAATCTAAAAGATTTATTTGTTCCGATAAATGAAGACGCAGCTTTGCAGATTATAACTTTTAAGGACAAGGAGGGCTTGGAAGCTTTCAGGCACAGCACAGCACATTTGCTTGCGCATGCAGTTGTTGAACTGTTTCCTGATGCAAAGCCCACAATAGGACCTGCTGTTGAAGAAGGCTTTTACTATGATTTTGGAATTGAGCACCATTTCACTCCTGAGGATTTGGCAAAAATAGAGCACAGGATGAAGGAGGTTGCCGGCAAAAACTATGGAGTTGAGAGAATTGAGCTTGACGAGGCTGAAGCAAAAAGAATGTTCAAGGGCAATAAATACAAGACTGAGCTGATAGAGGAATTCCACAAGGAAAAGCAGCCAATCAGCGCCTATAAACAAGGCAATTTCACTGACTTGTGCAAAGGCCCCCATATTCCAAGAACCGGAATGATGAAAGCCTTTAAGCTTACAAAAACAGCAGGGGCTTACTGGAGAGGCAATCCCAATAATGACCAGCTTCAGAGGATTTATGGCATAAGCTTTCCTGAAAAAAACATGCTTGATGCGCATCTGAAGCTCATCGAAGAAGCTGAGAAAAGAGACCACAGGAAGCTCGGAAAAGAGCTTGAATGGTTTCATTTTTTTGAAGAAAGCCCGGGAGCTCCATTTTTTTATCCAAAGGGAGCAATCATTTACAACTTATTGTTAAAATTTATCAAGGACGAATACAAGAAAAGAGGCTACCAGGAGGTTGTAACTCCATTGCTTTACGAGAAATCCCTGTGGATTACATCCGGCCATTGGGAGCATTTCAAGGAAAACATGTTTGTACTTGAGTCAGAAGGCAAGGAATTTGCATTGAAGCCCATGAACTGTCCGTCGCACGTTTTAATCTATAAGTCAAAATCAAGAAGCTACAAGGACTTGCCTTTGAGGATTGCTGATTTTGCGCCCTTGCACAGGAATGAGCTGTCAGGAGTTTTAACCGGATTGACTAGGGTCAGAAAAATGTCGCAGGATGATGCGCATATTTTCATTATGCACGAGCAGATTGAGGAAGAAATCCTAAATGTTTTGGATTTTACGCATTACATTTACAATGAGGTTTTTGATTTTGAGTACAAAGTTGAATTGAGCACAAGGCCTGAAAAATATATTGGAGAAACTGATGACTGGAACAGGGCAGAGGATGCATTGAAGAAAGCCCTTGAAAGAAAAAAAATCAAGTACGAGATCAAGGAAGGAGATGGCGCTTTTTACGGGCCTAAAATTGATTTTCACATTAAGGATGCAATTGGAAGAGGATGGCAGCTTGCAACAATCCAGCTTGATTTTCAATTGCCGGAGAGGTTTGATGCAACCTATATTGGTGCCGATAATTCAAAGCACAAGGTCGTGATGATTCATAGGGCATTGCTCGGCTCAATTGAAAGGTTTATAGGAATTCTGGTTGAGCATTACGCTGCAAAACTGCCGTTATGGCTTGCTCCTGTTCAAGTGAGAATCTTGACAGTTGCTGACAGGTTTGAGGATTATGCAAAAAAAATCAAAGAGGAATTTGAAAAAAATAATATAAGGATTGAGGTTGACTCAAGAGCAGAGAGCATCGGCTACAAAGTCAGAGAAGCGCAGCATCAGAAAATCCCATTGATTTTAACTGTGGGAGAAAAAGAGGAAAAAAACAAGGCTGTTGCTGTGAGAACACCCGACAATAATGTCTATTTTGACATCAAGGTTGACGATTTGCTGGAAAAGGTTTTGAAGAATATTGGAGAGAAGAAGGTTAAGGTGGAGATATAACATGGTTCTTGAAAAACTATCCGAGTCATTAAAAAACACTTTGCAAAAGATTGCAAAATCCCTTTTTGTGGATGAAAAGCTGATTAATGAATTAATTAAGGACATCCAGAGGGCTTTGCTGCAGTCTGATGTTAACGTAAAATTGGTATTTGACTTAACCGAGAAAATAAAGCAAAGGGCTTTAAGCGAGGAAGCTGCAAAAGGGCTTACAAAAAAAGAGCAGATAATCCACATTGTTTATGAAGAGCTGGTAAATTTTCTTGGCAAAGAGCAGCATAAGATAGAAATAAAGCAAAAGCCGTTCAAGATAATGCTTGTTGGATTGTTCGGCTCAGGCAAGACAACAACCGCAGGAAAGCTTGCAAAATTCTACACAAAAAGGGGCTTTAAGGTTGCATTAATTGGACTTGATATCCACAGGCCTGCTGCAATGGAGCAGATTGAGCAGGTTGGAAAGCACGCAAATATTACTGTGTTTTCAGATAAGAAAACAAAAGACCCGATAAAAATATGGAATAATTTCAAAAATAAGTATCAAAATTTCGACATTTTAATAATAGACACTGCCGGAAGGGATGCGCTTTCCCATGATTTAATCAACGAGATTGAAGAGGTAAACAAGACGATAAAGCCAGATGAAAACCTGCTCGTAATCTCAGCTGACATCGGGCAGGCTGCTCAAAAACAAGCGGAGCAGTTCCACAAAAGCTGCGGCATAACAGGAGTTATTGTTTCCAAGATGGACGGCACTGCAAAAGGCGGAGGGGCATTGACAGCTTGCTCTGTTTCTGGCGCTCCTATAAAGTTCATTGGAGTTGGAGAGAAAATTGATGACTTGGAGCAGTTCAATCCAGCCGGATTTGTAGGCAGGATTTTAGGCATGGGAGACTTGGAAGCATTGCTTGAGAAAGCAAAAGAGGTTATAAACATAGAGGATGCTGAAGATTTGGGAAAAAGATTTCTGAAAGGAGAGTTTAATTTAATTGACTTGTACGAGCAGATGGAAGCGATGTCAAAGATGGGTCCTTTAAGCCAAATTGTTGAGATGATTCCCGGGTTTTCTTCTTTAAAATTGCCTAAGGAAATGCTGCAAGTTCAGGAAGGCAAGTTAAAGCATTGGAAAATTGCAATGAATTCCATGACCAAGGCAGAGCTTGAAGACCCGGAGCTGATAGACAGCTCAAGGGTTGAAAGAATATCAAGAGGCTCCGGAATTCCAACAAATGAAATAAGGGAATTGGTAAAGCAGTACAGGCAGTCCAAGAAGATGGTCAAGATGTTCAAAGGAAGCAAAGGAGACATGTCAAAGATGATGAAGAAATTCGGCGGAAAGCTGCCGATGGGCGGCTGAACTAATCTACTGCACAATGCCCTCTACATAGCCTTTTAATGGAACAAAACCTAATCTGCCTCTTAGCAAATCAATATCGTGCAATGCAGATTTAAGTATTTCTGGCAGCCTGTCAAAATGCTCCAATAAAATCTTCACCAGCCCTATTGCAGAGTATTCTTCAAACTTTGATTTTTTATCATCCGAATAAACAATTACCCTTCTTGCAGGATTTTCTGCTTGTAACGCCAGTTCCAAATAATTTTTTGCTTCCTCAATTCTGCCTCTTAACAATAAGTCCAGGCTTGCCATCTGCAACTCTACAGCACTTCTTGCAAGTCTAATGCGCTCTTCAAGCGTCCTGTACCTGGGAGCGTAAGTAGCCACAGAATAAATGCCCGCTGCTGCAGAAGCTAAATTTTTATCTGCCCCATGCCTTGCATAAATTTGGGCTTCGCTAATTATTCTCACTCCAAAAACCTTGGGTTGAACTTGTCGTACCACTCCCTTTTCTCTATCTCATCAAGAATGTTGCTGAATCCAAATGCTGATGCAGTGCCGTAAATCTCGATTTTTCTGTCAAAGCCGTTTTTCAGCGCGTAAAATGCGCAGATCCTGAAGCCTGCGGAGTTTTCATTCATCATTTCAGCTGGATTATAAACCAATTCAACCATTTTTTCATTCCTGTCATAAACAGCGGCAATTGTGCTCGTGCCGCTTTCAGTGTCCAAGTATGAAATATGAATCTTGTCCAGCAAAGAATCAAGAAACCTTGCAAAATTTTCCGCATCGCTTATTTCAATCTGGTTGAAGTTTGTCCTTCCAACTGCCTTTAATCCCGGAATTCTTGAAGCGGAACTGGCAAAAAAATCCTTGATGCTTTTCTCCCTGACAAAAACCCTTACCTTAAAGCTGTCTATTGTTTTTTTTGTCTTTATCTTTATTCCTCCGTACTTTTTGTTGAATTTTTCAGCCAGCTTTTCAAATTTTGGGATAAAAGTGTCAAGGTCATGCTGCGCCTCGCCGTAGTACCTGTCAATTTCCGCCCCCACCATAATCATTTGAGTGAAGTCTTTTTTGAAGTGGTTAATCTCCGATGCGCTGAATTCAAAAAGAATGTCATTGTTCGCCATGATATATTTATTTTGACTGGGTTATTTAAATGTTTTTGTGAAAAAGATTTTTAAATTAGACTAAGTTATTTACATTAATGAGAAGACTCCTTAAGGATGCATACTTAGTAACCAAATCATTGCAAAGATCTGCTGCAAAGAATGGAGTAGGTTTCTACTGGGATATTGCTGACAGTGATAATCTAGCTAGCTTAGTTAACCGATTATCAAACCCAAATAATAGGGAAAGGCAAGTTATAAGAGAGGTATTGCACAGAGAAAATCCACATACCTTATTAGATGCTGGTTGTGGCGTTGCAACCGAATTAGTAAGTTACAGGATAGGGGAAATAAAAGTAGACTACGTTGGGTTAGATAAAAGCAGTTACATGCTAAGTAAGGCAAGAAAATGGCACCAAGAGGCAAAATTTGTCAGGGGTGAAGTTGAAGCACTTCCTTTTTCTGATGATAGCTTTGATGCTGTAGTGTTAAGGCATATTTTAGAGCATCTAGGAGATTATAAGACTGCAGTAAAAGAAGCGTTAAGAGTCTCAAGTAAGGTTGTAATCATAGATTTTTTTCATAGACTATTGCCTTTAGGCTTGGGCTGGAAAATTTGGGATAAAGATGGTTACTGGAATAATTGGTATAGTAAAACAGAATTTGTAAGATTTTTACAATCACTGGATGTTCCTTACAAAGTAATTACAACAAAAGGAAATTCTGGGCAAACTGCTGAGGTTTATATTTTGGAAAAAAGAAAATAATACCATATGAAATCTTTATATAATCCAGTTTTTTCCATCCATTTATGAAACTAATCGCAGACCTGCAGATTCATTCAAGATTTTCAAGGGCGACAAGTCCGAGCATAAATCTTGCAAATCTTGAGAAATATTCCAAATTGAAAGGTATTAATCTTCTTGGCACAGGAGATTTTACACATCCAAAATGGCTTGCTGAACTCAAAAGTGAATTAAAAGAAGACGGCTCCGGAATTTTGACAAGCAGTTCAGGCTTTCACTTTGTTTTACAAGGGGAAATTTCAAATATTTACACCCAGGATGGAAAAGGAAGAAGAGTGCATAACTTACTGCTTGCAAGAAACTTTGAAATTGTAGAGCAAATAAATGCCGCTTTGCTGAAAAAAGGTCGCTTGGACTATGATGGAAGGCCAATGTTCGGGTTTTCATGCGTTGAATTAGTCGAGATGATGAAGGAAATTGATGATGACATTGAGATAATTCCGGCTCATGCTTGGACACCCTGGTATGGGATATTTGGCAGCATGACGGGGTTTGATTCTGTTGAAGAGTGCTTTAAGGAGTATGCTCATAAAATTCATGCAATTGAAACAGGATTAAGCTCAGACCCAGCAATGAACTGGCGGCTTTCAAAGCTTGACAAATATACCTTGCTCAGCAGCTCTGATGCGCATTCATTTTGGCCATGGCGCCTTGGAAGAGAGGCAAATATTTTTGACACTGAATGGAGCTATGATGATTTATTGCAGGCAATAAGAAATAAAAAAGGCTTTGCTGAAACAATTGAAATGTGGCCCCATGAGGGCAAATACCATTACACGGGGCACAGAAATTGCGATGTTTGCCTTTCTCCAAAAGAGTCATTGAAGATAAAAAACATATGCCCGAAATGCAGAAAGCCGTTGACAGTTGGAGTTGCCCAAAGGGTTGAGCAGCTTGCAGACAGGAAAGAAGGATTTGTTCCTGAAAATGCAGTTCCATTCAGGAATTTGATACCTTTGTCAGAAGTGATTGCAGGCACTATTGGAGAAAGGGTTGAATCAAGAAAGACATGGGAAGAATATCACAAGCTGATAAAAGAATTTGGAAATGAGTTTAATGTTGTTTTGGAAGCAGAGGAAAATAAATTGAAAAAAACAACATCAGAAAAGATTGCTGAAAATATAATAAAAAATAGAAACCAGAAAATTCCTTTTAAGCCGGGATATGATGGAGTGTATGGAATACCGATTTTTGATGAGAAAGAGATAAAAGAAGAAAAAACACTGCCAAAAATAAAGCAATATGGGTTGGACGAGTTTATTTAAAAAATCCCCGCGGCCGGATTTGAACCAGCGACCTCCCGGGCACGGCTGACTCTATTTCATTCCTTGCATATAGCTTAAGGTCTTAGAGCGCGTCTTTGGCTAAACTCTTTGGAGTTCAACAGCCGAGCGCTCCATTACCCAGCGAGCCATTTTTTTAAAATTGGCAGCTTCCAGGTTGAGCTACGCGGGGATAAGGGGTTAAAATTTATTCTTGATTTATAAATATTGTGTAGCAAAATAAGAAAAAAATATCTTACCTGTTCTTGCTCAATGTTATCTCAATTGTTGAAACTCTCACATCTCTTCCTTCATTGCTCCTGAAGCCTTCTGAATCAACCCTTATATCTTTAATAGAAACTGTATTGTCCAGAAATCTTTTTGCCGCTACCTCTGCGACATCAACAGCCCTTGATATGAACTTGCCCCTTGCCTTTATTATTACATCATCCGCGTTCTTGGTTGTGAACTGCATCACAACTCCTGTCACGTAGTTCATAAATGGCTTTCCACCTATGAAAATGCTGTTGTCAGGCATTTTGCTGCTGTCATCAAACTCTGTTGTAGTTGACAATGAAATCACTTAACCCCCTGAAACAAGAGTTCAAATATTGGAATATTTAAAGGTTGCGGAATCATCCTTTCACAATCTTAGCCTGTATAACTTTCTTGCCCTGCACATCTTCCATTATTATTCTGTAGCCCTGGTGCTCTATGACATCGCCAACCTTTGGAGCCTTGCCAAGCGTTGCAAGTATGAATCCATCCAAGTCTATGTAGTCCGCTTTCTTTATTGAAATGCCTGTCTTTGCATTTACCTCCTCTATTTCAGAAGAGCCCTTTACAATCCACTCGTTTTTGGAAAACTCCGTTATGCTCGGGTTCAGCTTGTCGCTTTCATCAATTATTTCGCCGACAATCTCCTCAAGGATATTTTCTATAGTAACAAGCCCAACAACATGGGCTTTCTCGTCAATAACTATTGCCATGTGCTGCTTCCTGTTCTGGAACAGGCGAAGCATTGTGTCCATTTTTTTGTTCTCAAACACGAAAAACGGCTTTTTCATGATATCCTTGATTGGCACGTCAAATTTGCCTTCCTTTACAAACTTTAAAGTATCTTTTAGGTAAAGAGTTCCGATAATATTTTCCTTATTTTTCTCATAAACAGGAAACCTTGAGTACATCTTGGCTGTTGGCAGCTGCAAAACATCCTTGATCTGCATGTCCGAGCTTACATAAACAATGCTTTTCTTCCTTGTCATGACATCGCTCACAGGAGTGTTGTCAAAATCGAAAATGCGCTGTATCATCTTTTTTTCTATTTCCTTTATAGAGCCTTCCTCCTCGCTTGCTTTCACTATTGTTTTAAGCTCTTCCTCTGTAATGATTGGGATTTTTTTGGTGCCTACCAGCTTGTTTATAGCCTTAAGGAAATACTCAAGCGCTTTAGTCAATGGGTAGATAGCAATACTCAGGTTCCAAATAACAGGAGCCACAATTGGAGCTAAAATTTCGTTGTTGTTTGCGCCGATTGATTTTGGAGTTATGTCCCCAACTATCAGTATTAAAAATGTTGCAACTCCTGTTGCGATTCCAATAGCATTGTGCTGGAATACCTGCAATGCGATTGATGTTGCAATTACCGCTGCTGCAGTATTGACCACGTTGTTGCCTATAAGAATTGTTGACAAAAGAATCTCCGGGCTGTCTTTTAATCTCTTTACATAGCTTGAGCCAAACTTCTTTTTTTCAACCCAGTGCCTGACTTTGTACCTGCTTATGGATAAAAGCGCTGTTTCAGACATTGCAAAAAAGGCTGAAAGCACTATCATGATTGTAAATAATGCTGATTCTATGTGAAGCGTCATTTTACATCCTTTCCAAGGCATCTATTCCTAACAAGTCTAATCCATTTTTTATTGCTTGCCTTACTGCGCTTATCAGCAATATTCTTGCATCTTTTATACCTTTGTCAGCCTTGAGTATCTGATGCGCATGATAGTACTCATTGAATTTCTGCGCCAGTGAATAAAGATGAGCTGCAATCAGATGCGGCTTTAGCTCGCTGGTTGCTTTAGCTGCAACTTCAGGTAAATTGTGCAATAATTTAATCATCTCATTTTCCTCTTTTTCTTTTAATAAGCCCAAATCGGCTTTATGGTTAATTTTTTTAGCCTTCTTCAGGATGCTGCTTATCCTTGCATAGGCGTACTGTATGTAAGGCCCTGTTTCGCCTTCAAATGAAAGCGCATGCTGCCAGTCAAAAATGACATTTTTTTCAGGGCTGACTTTCAGAATGCCGTATTTTATTGCGCCGTAAGCAATGGTTTTTGCGGCTTTTTCGTCACTTTTTTTGTATCTTTTTTTTAACTCTTCTCCTGCTTTGTTGACTGCCTCTTTCATGAAATTCTCTAATAACACAAGGTTGCCTTTTCTGGTGGACATCTTGCCCTCTTTCAATAATACAAATGAGTAATGCACAACCCTTGGAACTTTCAGCTCAAGCTCCTTAAGCGCGGCTGCAAGTTGCTCATAATATAATTTCTGGTCTTCGCCAAGCACAACTATGTTGTCGCCTTTTTCCACTTTTTCTATGGTGTATGCAATGTCCCTCAACGGATAAAGCGATGTTCCGTCATTCCTCGTCAAAACCAGCACAGGCATTTTCATTCCAAGCTCGTAGCCTTTTTGGTCCAAAACCCACCTGTTGAATCCGTCAATGAACAATTTTCCTGTTTTTTCCAATCTCTTAAGGGTTTCATCTGTTTTTTTATCCCACAAATACTTTGACTCGTAGTCAAAATGGTCATATTTAATCCCCAGCTCAGAAAGAATTTTTATCTGCCCTTTAACGCAAATATCAACTATTTTTTTGAACTTGCTCTTTATTGCTTTGTCGCCTTTTTCCAGCCGGTTTAGCAAATCCAGCACGCTTTTTTCCAGTTCAGGATTTTCCTCAATTTTTTTGTTTATATCAATGTAAATTTTTAATAAATCATCAAAATTGACATTTTTCTTTCCTTTTGCTCCAAGGACAAGCATTGCTATCTGCTTGCCCACATCATTTACAAAATAATGAACTTCAATGTTATAACCTTGAAATTTCAAAATCCTTACAATTGCGTCCCCAATTAACGCATTTCTTGCCCTGCCGACATGAGGACTTGCATTTGGATTGATGCTTGTATGTTCAACCAAAATTTTTTTACCTTTGCCGATGCCAGAAGAGCCGTATTTTTCCTTTTGCTTAAGAACTTCTTTTATTATTTCCTCTGCTATTTTGCTTTTATTGACAAAAAAATTAAGGTAAGGGCCTATGTCTTTGGCTTCGCTGATTAAATTATTTGGCTTGAATTTTTTACTTAACTCTTGTGCTATTTCATTCGGAGATTTTTTCAGCTCTTTTGCAAGAACAAAGCAGGGAAACGCATAATCCCCCATTTCTGAATTTGGTGGTGTCTCTAATCCAATATTTTCAAGCTTTGTCTCTTTTTTTAGGAATTTTATTATTGCATCTTTAAATTCATCCATAAAGAATTAAGAAAAATTGCATGATTTAAATGTTTTGGTTAAATCAATAACTTA
Source organism: Candidatus Woesearchaeota archaeon (assembly GCA_018303655.1). GTDB lineage: Archaea > Nanobdellota > Nanobdellia > Woesearchaeales > GW2011-AR4. Next base: position 7,404 of record JAGVXT010000028.1, on the reverse strand, counting down.
GAAGATTTTAGATTACATCTAAAAAGTTATCTCCTTTTCATCACCTTGTCAATCACATCAGAGTACCATCCACTCTTTAATAACCTCTTTCGCATTTCACTGCCCACTCGCATGCCACGCATTTTCGATGGTTTTGGCAGTTAAAGCAATGCAACTGCCTTGGCTGATATGCCAGCTGCTTTTCTTTTGACAAGTTCTCTTCGGTCTTCAGATGTTGTGTGCCTTAATATGTAAGATTCCGTTGCGCTTGCAAATTCTCCAAGAATCTCTTCTCTGTATCGCTGTTTTTTGCTTGCTAGCGCTGCAATGGCTTCTTTTAACAATATCTCTTTGCGCTCTTCTGTCAAATCAAAAATCTTGCTTTTCGCGTACTCCAGCCCTTTACCTTTTAAATCAGCAGATAAAAAAGCAAGATACGTCAAAAGCTGAGCCTGCCTTGGAACAAAAGTGCATTCTCCATTGCTTGAAAACTTAGCAAACAACCGTTCCATAAAGCCCTGTTCCTCTGGTTTCACGCCAAGAGAATAATAATCAAGCATTGCTGACAAAGGACATTCCTCATCTTTTTCCCTAACGAGGCGCGGGAATTTGGCAACCATGTGGGATAATTCAAGATGTTCATTTGCATATGGTATGAATTCGTCGCTTCCAAAACAGGAATGCCCGAGGTCGTGTACAAGTGTCCTTAATGCCTTGGCAGGCTTGTTGCCTGCATCAATATAAACTCTGTTTGAGCTCCCCAAATCATTCTCGTTATGGAATGCGCCATTCATGCCCATTTTGCTAAGCCCTTTTATTACCGCTACCTCCAGAGGCTTTTTTGAGCCATAAGATTTTCTCATGTGTTCCGGGTAGCTCATTCCGCTGAGCAAATGGTGCACATAATTTGCGATATCAACAAAAGCAGGCACATAAGCAGCAGTCCCTACTGGTGTGCCGGATTTAAGAGCAGCTACAACTTGCGCTATGTCAGCAGGCCTAACAGAATCGGGCACAACATGAAGCTGCAAAATCTCATACTTCGGAAATATCTTATCACCAGATAGTTTTGTTTCGGCGCCAACCGCCTTGGGAAGCAATGTGTACAATGCCGCACCTGCGGTTAAGAGGAGTAAATCTCTGCGGCTAAAGTCATACTGAGTTAGTTTCATAAGACCTTATAGTAAACTCTTATATTTATAAAATTTTCTAATTGTTACCACTATTGAGGGCTAAACTAAAATTTCATATACTCGAGCAAGTCACCTATACTTAGCATTTTAAGATTATGTTTTTTTGCAAATTTCCTTAATTCAGGCATTTTAGCCATCTTTCCATTATCCCCAATAATCTCGCAGATAACAGCAGCAGGATATAAACTTGCCAATCTGCACAATTCAATGGCCGCTTCTGTATGGCCTGCTCTTTTGGTTAAGCCTTTTGAATCGCATCTCAATGGAAAAATATGCCCGGGCCTTGCCAGGTCATTTGGCTTTGTGTTTTTGCCAATCAATGCTTTTATTGTTTTTGCCCTGTCAAAAGCTGAAATGCCCGTTGTAGTGCCTTTTCTTGCGTCAGCAGAAACCGTGAAGGCGCATTTTGTGAACTCTGTGTTTATTTTTGCCATCAAAGGCAGCCTTAATTCATCAAGCCTTTTGCCCAGCATCGGCACGCAGATCAAGCCGCGGGCATGCTTAATCATAAAATTTATTTTTTGAGGTGTAATCTTTTTTGCTGCAACAATCAAATCAGCTTCATTCTCGCGATGCTTGTCGTCAATAACAATCAGGAATTTGCCCTTTCTGAAATCATTAATCACATTTTCAATTTTTGAGAAAGTCATTTTTAGGAAACTTTATGTTAATAAATTGTATTTTCTATGATTCAATCCGTGCTTCGCACAAAATTTAGTGCTCGGCTGCTCATTTCTGCCACAAGAAAATTGCAAACAATTTTCTGTGTCCGCGAAATCTTTGATTTCGCCGGCATTATTCGCAGCCTCGCCCGGTCATTCATTAAAAATCAAAAGCGGTTTACTTTTATCACTTGTGAAATTTAAAAGTCGCTCTCGTGATTTTTTAATAAATTTTATTTGGTATTGCTTATTTATATTTTTTTGCGTTTTATAGCACTTTATCTTAAAGATAGCCTTCAATAAGCAGGTCTTTTCCAATTTTTCTGGTTAAGGGATTTTTCAGGTTGATTGCATTGTTGATTTTCTTGATGCCTAGGCTTCCAATTGCGCCGATTCCGTTGCCAATAATTTTTGGCGCTGTAAATATCAATACCCTGTCAACAATGCCCTCTTTTATTGCAGAGCTGTTCAATTGACTGCCCCCTTCAATCATAACGCTTGTTATTTCGTGCTTTCCAAGCTGCTTCATCAGGTCCTGCAGTTCAACCATGCCGTTTTTTGATTTTGTAACGATGACATTGATCCCTTTTTGCTGCAGCTTCTTAACTGCATTTTTCGGCGCTTTGCTTGTTGTCGCGATTATAAGCTTTGCAGGGTCCTTCATCAGATTGCAGCTTTTTGGGATTTTAAGGCTGCTGTCAACAACAATCTTCATTGGATCCTTGCCTTTCACCAGCCTTGGAGTTAATTCCGGGTTGTCCCTTAACAGGGTGTTTAATCCTATCATGACTGCATCGACATCGCTTCTTAGCTGATGGACATATGTTCTTGCTTCCTTGCTTGTTATGTATTTTGAATCGCCTGTGGAAGTTGCTATTTTGCCGTCAACGCTCATCGCAACCTTAAGGATTACAAAGGGCCTTTTTGTCTTGATGTACTTTATGAAAACTTCGTTCAGTTTTTTTGCATCCTTCTCAAGAATTCCGATCTTTGTCTTTAAGCCCCTAAATTTTAATTCCCTGAATCCATCAACCAGAGGATTCGGGTCTTTCATGCCGATTATTATTTCCCTCACCCCCGCTTCAACAATCCTTTCTGTGCAGGGAGGTGTTCTGCCCCAATGCGAGCATGGTTCCATGTTAACATACAAAGTCGAGTTTATTGCCTTTTTTCCTGCATCATTAAGCGCAAGAACTTCAGCGTGCTCTGTGCCTGCTTTTTTGTGAAATCCTTTTCCCACAATCCTGCCTCTTTTCACAACTATGCAGCCAACCATGGGATTTGGAGATGTTATTCCCTTGCCCCTTTCAGCAAGCTTGATGGCCAAATCCATGTATTTCTTGTGAGATATCAAATTAAGGCCCCCATTTAAAAAAGAGATTCGGAATTAATATATAAATTTAAGGTTTTATGATTAGTTATTTGGGAGTGGTGAAGAAGGATAGATTTAAAATGTATTAACTATTAATTTTAAAAATGGGACTTGAAGATATCGCGGAAGTTGACATTGATAGTTATGGCTTAGAAAGGGGTTTCTATAAGTTTGTCCTTGTAACTGGACCAAATCATAGAAATTATATTCATGCAAGTAGCATACTTGCTTTCCATAGGGGAGTATTTAATGATTTTAAAGAAAAATTATCAAAAACCGGGGCAGACCCCTCTAAATTTCATTGTACAGGTGGTGGTTTAATGGATATAAAAATTGATAAAAAAACAATAAGGGCATATGGCACAAGCAATGAATATCATAAATTTGATGTTAATGTTGTTAGATTATTGTTAGAGGATTATGTTATAAAAAATCAAGCATTTAATGGATTTTCTGTTCTGGTTGAATAAATTCTTTAATACTCCCCCCATTCCTTAATCTCCAATTCCTCAATTTTTTTCTTGGAAATTGACTCAATGAACAGTTTGGTAATCTGTGCGTTTGTCAGCAACGGAATGTTGAAATCGACCGCTTTTCTTCTTATCAAGTAATCATTTGTAAGCTCTTCTTCCTCTAAACTTTTTGGTATGTTAATGACCAAGTCAATTTTTCTTTCCTGAATGTAGGTCAATGCATTTGGCTCTTTTTTATCAGTTGGCCAGTGCAATATGCTTGTTTCAATGCCGTTCTCTTTCAGAAATTTTGCAGTCCCTTCTGTGGCATACAGCTTAAACCCGGTTTCTTCCAGTTTTCTTACGCTTTCAAGCAAATATGCTTTGCTTTTTACGGGCCCGGTGGAAAGCAGCACATTTGACTGCGGAATGACAAACCCAACCGAAAGCAATGATTTCAAAAATGCCTCATTCAAGTCATTTCCCAGGCAGGCAACCTCGCCAGTAGATGCCATCTCAACGCTCAACACAGGGTCTGCGCCGTGCAGCCTTGAGAATGAAAACTGCGGAGCCTTAATGCCGACATAATCCAAGTCAAGAGTGTTGTATTTCCCCCTTATGTCAATGCCGAGCATTGCCTTTGTGGCCATGTCAATGAAATTATATTTTGTCACTTTTGAAACAAACGGAAAGCTTCTGGAAGCCCTTAAGTTGCATTCTATAACCTTGATTTTGTTGTCTTTTGCAATGAACTGCATGTTGAACGGGCCTGTTATTTTCAATGATTTTGCAATTTGCTTTGTTGTTTCTTTTATTTTTCTTACTGTTTCCAAATATGTATACTGGGGAGGCAAGGCCATTGTTGCATCGCCTGAATGCACTCCTGCATTTTCTATGTGTTCGGAGATTGCATAAATAATAACCTCGCCATTTTGCGCAACAGCATCAATCTCAATCTCCTTTGCATCTGTTATGAACTTGCTTATGACAACAGGGTGCTCTTTTGAAACATCAGCGGCTTTTTGCAAATACCGCTCAAGCTCTTTTTTATTGGAAGCTATGCTCATCGCAGCGCCGCTAAGCACATAAGACGGCCTTATCAAGACAGGGTATTCGACTCTTTCAGCGAATTTGTGCGCCTCTTCAATGGATTTAGCTTCAATCCATTCAGGCTGGTCGACATTCAATGAGTCGAGCAATGCGGAAAATTTGTGCCGGTTTTCCGCATTGTCTATGCTTAACGGGCTTGTTCCAAGCAGTTTCACATCCTGCCTGTAAAGGCGCATTGCAAGGTTGTTTGGAATCTGGCCGCCCATTGAGATTATGATGCCGAGCGGATTTTCCTTTTCATAGATGTCAAGAACCCTTTCAAAGCTAAGCTCTTCAAAATAAAGCCTGTCGCATACATCATAGTCAGTGCTCACAGTTTCAGGATTGCAGTTTATCATAATTGATGAATAGCCTGATTTCTTTAATGCAAAGACGGAGTTTACGCAGCACCAGTCAAATTCAACAGAAGAGCCGATTCGATAAGCGCCTGAACCCAAAACAATGATATTATTCTTGTCTTTGAATTCTATATCATCCTCTTCTCCATTGTAGGTTAGGTAAAGGTAATTTGTTTTTGCAGGATATTCTGCTGCAAGCGTGTCAATCTGCTTTGCAACAGGAACTATGTTATGCTTTTTTCTAAATTGCCTTATTTGTAATAATCTTTCTTCCATGTTGATGTTCTCACTTAAAAATCTTTGATTCCGAGAAAATTCTTTTGGAATTTCCTGGACCGCAAAAGCTTTGCTTTTGTCGGTTTTAAGTTCCCCAGAAACTTCTGTTTCTGGCGATTTAAACAATAATCTTGCAATCTGGAAATCAGAAAACCCTTGCTGTTTTGCTGATTTTATAAGGTTAATAGGCACGTTATCTACATTATACATTAACAATTCCTTTTCTGTTTCAACAACATTTTTTATCTTATACAAAAACCATCTGTCAATTTTAGTCAATTCATGGATTTTGTCAACAGAGATCTGTTTTTTAATTGCATCTACAATGACTAACAATCTTTTATCAGTTGGCTTTTTCAATTCTTTTTCCAAATCATCAAATTTTAAATTGTTTCCAACCAAGCCATGCAAATTTATGCTGAGCATTCTTATCGCCTTTTGGATTGCCTCCTCAAATTTCCTGCCGATTGCCATCACTTCTCCAACGCTTTTCATTTCGCTTCCTATTTCAAAGCTTACATGCCTGAATTTCTGCAAGTCCCACCTTGGCATCTTTACAACAATGTAATCCAATGCAGGCTCGAAGCAGCTTTTGGTGACCTTTGTTATCATGTTCTCAAGCTCAATTAAGGAATATCCTAACGCTAATTTTGCGGCAACAAAAGCCAATGGATAGCCTGTTGCCTTTGAGGCAAGCGCAGAGCTTCTTGAAAGCCTTGCATTTACCTCAATAATCCTGTAGTCTTCTGAATTTGGGTCAAGCGCGTACTGAATGTTGCATTCCCCCATAATTCCGAGATGCCTTATCACTTTTATTGAGATATCTCTTAGCTTGTGGTATTCATTATTTGATAAAGTTTGGGAAGGAGCAACGACAATGCTTTCTCCTGTATGAATTCCCATTGGGTCAAAATTTTCCATGTTGCAGACAGTAATACAGTTGTCATATGCATCTCTTACAACCTCGTATTCTATTTCTTTCCAGCCGCCAAGATATTTTTCAACAAGAATCTGGGAAGAGTAGGCAAAAGCCTTTTTTGATTTATTTATCAACTCCTCCTCATTTAATGCAACGCCGGAGCCCTGGCCCCCTAAGGCATATGCAATCCTGAGCATTATTGGATATTTTAGTTTACCTGCAACCCCTATTGCCTGCTCAACATTTGCAACAGCCTCGCTTTCCGGGGTTTTCAATTTAACTTGATTTAATTTTTTTACAAATAATTCCCTGTCTTCAGTATTTTTTATTGCATCAATCTGAGTGCCGAGAACTTTTACATTATATTTTTCAAAGACTCCTGAGTCTGCCAATGCAACTCCGCAGTTTAAAGCCGTTTGTCCTCCGAAAGAAAGCATTATGCCGTCAGGCTTTTCCTTTCCGATTACTTTTTCAACAAAATAGGGAGTAACAGGAAGAAAATAGATTTTGTCAGCCATGCCTTCGCTTGTCTGTATTGTTGCGATGTTTGGATTAACTAAAACTGTTTCTATACCTTCTTCACGCAAGGCTTTGAGGCATTGTGAACCGGAATAGTCGAATAGGCGCCTTATTGTAAGGTCTCGCCGGCCTCTCCGATTTTCAATGAACCAGAGCCTAAAACTAAAACTTTTTTTGGTTTATTCATCTTATTTCATCATCTTAACAAATTCGTCAAACAAAAACTCCGTGTCAACAGGACCAGGACAGGCCTCTGGATGCCATTGTACCGACATAAACGGCTTTGTCCTGTGCTTTATCCCTTCATTTGTTCCGTCGTTTGCATTCACAAAAAATTCCTGCCATTCCCCATTCAATGATTTCATGTCAACGGCAAACCCGTGATTTTGGGTTGTGATAAAGCATCTTTTTGTATTGGCAAGCGTGCATGGCTGATTTTGCGAGCGGTGCCCGTATTTCAGCTTGTAAGTGTCGCCTCCTGCGGCAAGCGCAAGCAGCTGGTTGCCGAGGCAGATTCCAAATGTCGGAATGTTGTGCTTCATTGCCCTTCCTATATTGTGGATTGTTTCTCTGCACATTTTTGG